>JANMRU010000392.1:0-12047 GCA_031388585.1 Pseudanabaena sp. SOY_30_concoct_251
GACGGTTCTGGATGCTGCGCCACCAAACTCAAAGCAAGCGTTTGGCTGACTATTTTGGCAATGTGCTCACGGAAAAAGAGTATGCCAAGGAAGTGCGATTGTTTAATTTGGGCGATCACCTGGTTAAGCAATACATGGAAATCCGCGATCGCTTCAATCAGGAATCGCGCACCCTAGCTGGGAGACAGGTGCGGGCTAAATTAGGGATTGGGATACTGGCTAGTTCTGGCTTTTATGGTGCCTATGGTATGGTGCTATACCAGGCTGTGCGTGGTGCGATCACAATTGGCGATCTTACTATGTATGCAGGTGCATTTCAGCAAGCGCAGGGAGCATTACAGGGCATTTTAGCCAACATCGCGCTCATCTATGAATACAATCTCTATGTTTCACAGTATTTTGAGTTTCTCAGTTTGCAACCTGAGGTTGTAAATCGAACTTCTACCCATGCTTTTCCCATCCCAATTCGAACTGGTTTAGAAATCTCTGATGTCAGCTTTACTTACCCTGGTGCGAGCGAGCCTACGCTCAAACATATCAACCTATTCGTGCAGCCCCATGAATGCATTGCTCTAGTTGGCGCTAATGGTTCAGGTAAAACGACGTTATTAAAGTTGCTAGCCCGGTTTTACGATGTCGATCTCGGTCAAATTGCGGTCGATTCTGTTCCACTACAGGATTTTGCATTGGAAGAATTGCGAGCGAATGTTGGGGTGCTGTTTCAGGATTTTGCCCGCTATGCGCTCACAGTCAATGATAATGTCGGCTTTGGCAACTTGATAGAGCGCGACAACCAGGAACTTATTCAACAGGCGGTAACCGATGCAGGGGCAACGGAGGTAGTTAAAGACTTAGAGCATGGTTACGCCACAACGCTAGGCAAAATCTTTGCGGGTGGTGCAGAGCTATCGGGTGGCCAGTGGCAAAAAATTGGCTTGGCACGGGCATTTATGACACCAGCCCAGATCTTGATTTTAGATGAGCCTACATCTGCGATTGATGCGATCGCCGAGCACGATCTCTTCCAACGCTTCCGTCAACTCACAAAGGGCAAGATTACATTTCTGGTCAGCCACCGCTTCTCAACGGTACGCATGGCGGATCGGATTGTGGTTTTAGAGAAGGGAGAGATTGTGGAAGTAGGCAGTCATGCTGAACTCTTAGCTAAAAAAGGCTTGTACGAACGCATGTTTCGCTTGCAGGCTGCCAGCTATCAGGAGGAATAAATCTAAAAAATTCAAACTTTGTGATGTGTATAGTATTGTCTTCCCACCCCAGATAATTCCTTTGTTTTACGGTGCGATCGCCTATATTGCAACTTCTCCGATCGCCTGACCAATGCGCTTCAAAATCTGCAAAGCACTATAGAGTTCTTGATTTGAGCTAAATGGAGAAAATACGCGCGATAGGGCATATTGCCGATGCTCTGTTTGCAACAGTTTCACAAACAAAATATCATCCCCATTCGTGACCATGCCAAAACTTGGTTGATTGGGGTCAGGCTTAGCCATCAGATACGCAAGCGTTTGGGGCAGCGCAGTCCAGACCGACAAGGCCGTTTTCTTTGACTCTACCACCACCACCCAAAACCGATTTAAAAGCACCAGCACATCCATCCGTCCTTGTAGTATTTCCTCGCCATCATCCAGAGTCAACTGCACCGACTCCTCGGCACGCACTCGAAACGGCGGATCATAAAAGCCCGCGATCGCCAGTAATGGAGATACCAGTAATAAGGTGACAGTCCCTTCCAGCAATTGCCCCTCAGACCGTTGATAGGAATATCGTCGTCGCAACTCATCCAGAGCTATTTTCTCGGTCGCCAAAAGATCTGGCAATGTCATCTGCCATTCCGAGAAAAACGTCTCATCCTCTGTTCGCGATAGACGAAATCGTCGCTCAGCTTCAGCGAGGGTGGTAATGGCTTCGGTAATGGCAATTGTCATAGAGGCGATCGTGCTAGGTTGAGTTCATACTAACAAATCTAGCCTCAGTTAGGTTTCTGACACCAATGGAAATGCTGTTGACTGAAAAAATGCGTCGCGATCGCGCTTTCCTGTTATGGATTTATCTGCTGCAATAATGGTTCTAGCTGAATACCTGACTCCGTAAATTATAGTGAAAATAATGTAGCGAACTGGGATCAGAACAATTAAGAATCTATTTTAACTGCTGCTTGAGCCATCCTGAAAATAGTTCAGCTAGAATTTGCGAAGCTAAAACTTGGTTGAGTTCAGGTACAAGCAATTCATCCACAAGGATAAGATGCGCTCCATTGGATGTCACAATCGGTTTGAGAAGTTGGGGAGGGTTGGCGGCAAACACAGCGGCAGAAATTTCCGGTTTAAGCTCGGTACGTCGCAGTGGTTTACGATATCCACTCGTGCGTCTTAGTTCTCGATCCTGAATATATTCATGTCCAACTTGGAAAAAATTCAGTTCTCCTTCCTCGATTGCATAGAACAGCTCCATTGCCAGATCTTCGTCCTCCAAAATAATTTCGTACATAATTACCTGAGCGTAATCAAGCTTACGTTCTACAAATAAAGGCTCAACCCGATCGGCAAACAGATGGCTAGCTAGTTTTGCCGCCAGCACGCTAGCACCCAGCATTTCCTCAAATTCATCAAGGGATAAACCATGTGCCTGCATCCACTGCCAGGCATCCTCGCTACGTTGCAGACGATACTCTAATCGAAAAACATCCGCTGCTTGTTGTAATTCTGAGACTTCAACTTGAATGCCTGCTTCGGCAGCCGCATTTGCGATCGCCCTACGTGTAACGATCGCCTCAAGCACGGATGGGAGTTGACAGGAAAGTTTGATGTGGTTAAAGATATCCTCTTGGGATATGACAGGAGCAGATAAAGTAGGTGGCATATTTTGTATTCCTTAATTTTGACAGAATGCTAAAGTTTAAGTCCATCGCTTTGGAGTTGTTTAAACGGATCGAGAATTAGATCGATAACGCGGCGTTGTCGCACCACAACCTCGGCAGTGGCAGTTTGCCCAGGAGTAAGCTCTATGCGTTTATTCTGCGCCTGAATATAAGTGCGCTCTGGGATCACCTCTAGCTCAAAAGTCTCTACTTGCGACTGCCCAACCTGGGTGGTTTTGGAGTCGGGCGAAACCCAGCTAACCTTCCCCTGCACTACGCCATAGTCTTGGAAAGGATAGGCATCAAATTTAAGTTGAACGGTCATCCCAACTCGCAGAAAACCACTCTCAGAGATTGGCATTTCCGCTTTAATCACCATGGGTACATTGCTAGGTGCAATCTGCACGAGGTTTTGCCCAGGTTGGACTACTGCACCAGCTTTCTGAATCGGCAATTGAAAGATCGTGCCTGCCACCGGAGAGCGAATAATGCGTTGCTGTAACTGCCAGCGTAGCGATGCGATCGCTTTTCGAGTTTGCGACATCTCTGATCGCAGATCGGAAACCTGAGTTTGTAGCTCCTCAGCTTGCCTTTTACTGTCAACTACAGCCAATTCGCCTGCGCGCGTAACGCGATCGCCGCTACTTTCCTGTTTCTTTAACTCGGATTGCGTCTGTTGGATATCAGCTTGGGCTTGCTCTAATTGCCTTCTGCTTTCGCTGGCAACGCGCTCCACTTCAACTAATTTCACTTCCGGTACAATCCCTTCCTGTGATAAGCGGCGGTAACGCTCAACTTCGCCAAGCTCCTGATTGAGTCGCTCCTCAGCTAGTCTGTAGGCACGTCGATTCGCACTCAGTCGCGTTTCCACCTGACTCGCTTGGGCGATTTGTTCAGATGTCTGAGCTTGGCTTAAAAGTAGCTGCGTGCGTGTAGCTATGCTTAATTGATTCTTGACTTTCTCTAATTGTGCAACTCGATTTAATTGTCCTTCCAGTTTTGCCTCCGCTTGTTGCAGTTCTGTACGCACGAGATCCGCTTCCAAATTGAGTAAAGGTTGACCGGCTTTGACAATACTTCCTTCTTTAACATCAATGGCGATCACTTTGCCTGCGACAGGGGCATCTAACTTGAAAGTTTTACCCTTAGGTTCCAATCTACCTCTAGCAACGCCAGTTTGATCGACTTGAGAGAACATCGCCCACGGCAAAATAATTGCGGCAAAAACAACCAAGAGATAGAGTATGCCTCGCGTCCATACTCTTGGCATTGTATCAACCATGTCTTGGGTTAGGGATGCCCAATCGTCGGAGTGGGACTGGGGAGAGGGAGAAGCTTTAGCTCTCGCGGGAATATTACTATCTGATACTTTTAAAACTAAGGGCTGATTTGTTAGGTGACCGTTATGTTTAGCAAGTTGTTCGGTTGAATTTGATGGTTTAGGCATGGTAAGTCACGGATTAATTACTAGCTGTAGCAAGTTGTTGTTGATTGAGATAGAAGTATTTACCGCGCTGCGACATCAAGACATCATGGGTGCCACTCTCAACAATAACGCCGCGATCGAGCACTAAAATCAAGTCCGCATTACGCACAGTGGAAAGGCGATGGGCAATCACAAAAGTGGTGCGGTTATGCAAAATTGTACTGAGGTTGTTCTGAATAATCCGCTCCGATTCCGCATCCAAGTGGCTAGTTGCTTCGTCTAAAACTAATAAGGGAGGATTGCTTAATAGAGCGCGGGCGATCGCAATGCGCTGCCGTTGTCCACCGGATAGCATACCTCCACCTTCACCAATTTGAGTTTCATAACCCATGGGTAATTCTTTAACGAAGTCATGAGCACCTGCTTGCTGAGATGCTTCAATCACAGCTTCTAGGGCAGCTTCTGGGTGACCCATACTGATGTTTTCGTGAATCGTACCTCCAAATAAGAAGGTATCCTGATCGACAACACCGATTTGCTGACGCAGCGATCGCAAATTCAGATTAGCAATATCATGTCCATCGATCAGAATTTTGCCTTCGGTGGGAAGATAGAGTCCTAAAAGTAGGCGGGAAAGTGTTGTTTTCCCCGAACCACTGCGACCAACTAGGGCGACTGTCTGACCTGGTCTAACATCGATGTTAATATTCTCTAAGGTATTCACATCACTCTCTGGGTGATAACGGAAAGTAACATGATCAAACTGAATATGTCCGCAAATTTCTGGTAATGTCAGTCGGGCTTGCTGTTGTGGGTCTTCCTCTGCTTCTGCCTCTAGCACATCATTAATGCGCTCAACGGCAATTACTACTTCCTGTAACTGATTCCAAAGCACAGTTAAACGACGGAAGGGATTGATCACATTACCCAACAGCATATTAAATGCCACAAGTTGACCGATTGTGAGTTCATTTTGAATCACCTGCCAAGCGCCAAACCAGAGTAATAATGCCGTAGCCACAGTCTCAATTGTGGCGCTAAAAATTTGCAGCGTATTACCAATGACTTGCCCAGAAAAGTTGGTTTTAATCGAATTTCTAAATAATTCTTCCCATCGCCAGCGCACAGTCTGCTCGATCGCCATGGCTTTAACTGTCTGTACACCAGTTAAAGACTGAATTAGATAGCTATTCTCTGCCGCAGAGGCATTAAAAATCTCGCGCGAAACCCGTTGCAGAAATGGCGTGGCAATTAATGCGAGCAGGATAAAGGGCGGTACAACTACAAGCGCTAACAATGCCATCTTCCAGCTATACCAAAACATCAGTCCGACATACACAAATACAGTCAGCAGATCGAGCAATACAGATAATGCTTCACCAGTTAGAAAGCGTTGAATCTTATGATTTTCTTGGACTCGCGAAATAATATCGCCAACATAGCGTGATTCAAAAAAGCTTAGGGGCAACTGAAAAGTATGTTTGATGAATCCCACAATTAGAGATAGATCTACTTTGTTCGCCGTATGATCGAGTAGATATTGCCGCAAGCCAGTCATGGCGACGCGAAATAATCCAAAGATCAATAAAGCCAGTCCTACCGCTGTGAGGGTGAGGGGACTGCGTTGTACGACAACTCTATCTAAGAGTAACTGCGTAAATAGTGGAGTCAGTAAACCAAAAATCTGAATCAGGAGAGAGGCAACAAATACTTCCAACAAGACTAACCAATGAGGCTTAACCAAGTTGAGAAATTGCCACAGAGGCTGACTGGCTTCCGGTGTATCTTTGAGAAAAGCCGTAGGTTGTAAAAGCAGGGCGTATCCCGTCCATCCAGCTTTAAACTCCGCATGACTGAGTGTGCGTTGTCCGATTCCCGGATCGGCAATTATCACCTGTTTTCGGGTAATCTCAAAAACGACAATATAATGCTTGCCTTCCCAGTGAGCGATCGCGGGTAGAGTTTGTTCCGCTAGCTTACTCAGGCCAGTTTTTACGGGTCGAGTGGAAAATCCAATACTTTCTGCTGCTGCTGAAAGCCCCCGCAGTGAAGCTCCATTGCGATCGACATTTGCCAGATCGCGGAGACGATTGATACTTAGCTTTTTACCCCAATAATTGCCGACCATTGTCAGACAAGCTGCGCCACAATCGGCCGCACTTTGCTGGGCATAAAATGGATAGCGGCGGATTACACGTTGCCACCAGTGCCCAACCATTACTGAAGGGCCGGGGAAATATACCTTCCCGATTTTGCTGCGGCCAGAATTTTTGTCGGTATTTTTGTTGGTTTTGTGGCCAATATTACGGCTAGGATTAAAGTCAGAGCTACGGCTAAGATTGAGATCGGCAGGTGGTTCGACGGTAGATTTAACTTCGATTACTTGATTGCTTGCGATCTGTGAATCTTGCCCTATCGCTTGCTGATGCAGGTGTTTTCTAAGCGTGGCATATTTAGCAATTAGTGGTTGCAGAATCTCGACTGCGATAAATCCAACTTGGGCATTGAGCGAAGACCGTACTGAGTACGTGGTAAAATGTTCGACTGGGAATAGACTTGACTCCCCAAAAGACTTTCCAGTTTCAAGGGAAATCACCAGGCGATCGCTGCTATCTAGAATTCTCACCTTACCAGTCAGAACTATATAAATCCCAGCCGGAGAATTAAGGGGTTCCCAAAATCGCTTACCTGCCGAAGGCTTGAGAATCTGCATCTTACTGATGCAACTATTCAGTTCTCGCTCGCTCAGAATATTTCCCAATACCACACCCACAGATTGTGAGATTGCTAGGTGCTGGTCAAATGCTAATACTGGTTGTTTCATAGCGCTTACTGACCCAAGAATGCGAGCATGGAACCTTGAGAACTGGATCGACTCCAGTCCATCTCGATTGGTTGGGAGTCTTTTATCCCCAGGATCTGAAACACTGTTGGACTCGCTCCACTTTGATTAAGCATATTGGTTCGATCCGAAGCTCTAAAATCAAATTCACGATCGCTTTGTTGAGGTGCATGAGCGGTAGGCAGATCGTGAATCTTGACTCTGTCAGCAGAAGTTCCAAGCATTTTGGCACTTGCTTCGCACTTTTCTGTTTGCTTTCGGGTGGAAAGACCCATCGATTTCAGCAGACGATTAATGTGGCGATCGCTAATGCAAATACCCAACTCTTTTGCCAGGTGCTTACTCAACCACATGGCAGTCCAACGCTGAAATGCATAACCATAATCGCGGGGACTATGTCCAACTAATTCTTGTAATCGCTGGCAATATTGCTCGTTAGCCAACTTGGGTCGTCCCACTGAGAAATCATCCCAAAGATGTGCTTGCCCTGATTTGGCGATCGTTACCCAGTATCGGACAGTTTCCTGAGAGCATCCTAGAGTTTTACGAATTTGCGACTGAGTATGTCCGCGATCGGCCAACATCATAATTTCAATCCGGTGCTGATGCTCTGGACACAAGTCTGCTTGCAGATTTTTAACGAGCAGTTTGCGCTGAAAAGGAGTTAAGAAAAGCCCTTGTTCAGGGACACTATTTTCTAAATCTAGATCGTTATGATTCTTTTTCATATTGGTTTGCCACTAAACTATCAAGCTAGGAATTTTTGGGTTAATGCCTCAGTCCTTTTGATATGTAAGCTGTGAATTGCCCGTGTCAACACGCAAAAACTTGCTTGATGTTAAAGAGATATAGAGCAACTTAGAGAACTGAGATCTTTGAGATTTCTTTAAAGTAATTTCGTATTTATTATGGGTAGAATTCCTACCTAAAGCAGTGACTTGCATCCTACTGTTCGCGTGATTCAAATCACGATCGACGATCTAGCCTTGACTTAACGCATACTTAGCATTGCTTTTAATAGTGAGAGATATTTTCTACAACTTAATTTGAAAGACATATTTCTAGTGATTATGTCCAACAAATAGCTATTCAAACGTTGACATTAGCGATCTCATTTAAGAAGATAAAAACAGGTTGAAATGCTCAAACTTTATGTTTCCGAGATTCGACCAAACATTAAAACAATTAAAACATGGAGGACACTATGTCTAATCAACAACAAAACAGCAAAAATCGCACCAAAATCGAAGATATTTCTGTCAATGAGATTCAGCTATCAGATTTGTCCGAGAACAACTTGGATATAGTTCGTGGAGGGTTAATGAGACTTGCTCAGCCATCGACCTGCCACCAATCTGGTGGCTATGACTGCGATTAAACCAGGATCGGTATCTTGGTAGAGAGGTTGGAGGGTGATTTATGCCCTCCCAGCCTTAATAGTATGCCTAAGTGTAGTATTCATCACTCAATCAAATGACAAAAAAATAAGGGGAGAAGTCTTTGTCAAGCAAACCGACGATTCTTATTCTTTCGGGGTCGGGCGATCTGCACGCTGACTGGATAGAGCAAAAGCTGCACGAACGTGGGGTAAGTCCTCTTCGTTTTACTTCAGCAGATTTTCCTACTAAAGCTGAAATGTCTCGATCCTATTCACCCACAGGTAAAGTTGAGACTATTTTAAGATTCAATCGGCTCTCACTTTCTTTGGAGGATATTCAGTCGGTCTGGAACCGTCGATATCAAAAGCCTGTGCCTCATACCCATCTATCTAGTGCTGAGATCCAGGAATTCCTCACAGATGAATGTGATAGCTTTGTTCAGGATATCTGGAATTCTTTGGATTGTTTTTGGCTTCCTGCCGCTCCTGCTATCCTTTGTCGAGCCAAATTCAAAGCATTACAGCTCAAGCTTGCTGGCGAATTAGGGTTTGAATTACCACCCACACTGATTTCCAACAGCCCAGACGATTTTATTGAATTTTATAACCAGCATCATGGTCGGATTATCAGCAAAATTGCAGGCCCTATGATGTTGCGATCGCTCCGCGATGACTTTGCCAGATTTACGGAAATAGTCTCAAATCAAGATGTTGCTTATGCTCAGGATCTGCGCTACTGTCCAGTAATTTTCCAGGCCTACGTCCCTAAACGCGTTGAGTTGCGGATTACAGTCGTCGGGCAAACAGTTCTGGCAGCAGAGATCCACTCGCAACAAACCCACCATACCCGCCATGACTGGCGGCATTACGACTACCACAATACGGTGTACCTGCCCCATAATCTACCTGAGCCTATTAGTCAGCAATGCGTGCAACTAACAAATAAACTGGGACTCTGTTATGGTGCGATCGATATGGTGCTGACGCCAGATGATCGCTATGTGTTTTTAGAAATTAATCCCAATGGTCAGTTTCTTTGGGTCGAACAGGCTACAGGTCTACCAATTAGCGATGCCATGTGCGATCTACTTATCGCAGCGAGAACCTCTCGTTCGTTACCCCAAGTTTCTTGATAATGCTCTAGACGTAATACTCTATCCCGTCTCAAAAGATGTCTCAATTGTGTATCTTCAGGAGTCGAATTATGAATGAAACCTTGCATCAGGGAGTCTCTGATACTCTAAAGTACCTAATCTCGGTTGTTGACTCTCGACTCCAACCTGAAGAAGCCAAAACTCAGCTGATGGCACTGCAAAAACTTTACCCGAGCCTAACCATCAAATTGCTTTGGCAAGAGGAAGCATACGATGGGTCTATTCATTACAACGTATTGCTTCAGTCGGCTGAAGTGGGAACAATATCGCTCAGCGTTGCTGCCAAGAATAGCTTACCCTGGCCGCTCCGTGGGGTTCAGCGATCGCGCGAGCAGGACTTTCTCAAGGTCAACGACATGGTATTTACCGTTGGCGATACCGTTGCACGTCTAGACTTCTTATGGAAAGAAAAACCACTTACCGATCGCTTTATTGACGAATGCCTAATCTACGAAGCGATCGATGAATACCACATCGATATTTCAGATATTGAGCTGCAAGAAGCAATCAATGCTTTTAGGGCAGAGCATAAACTGTACCAGGCTCAAGACACCTATCGTTGGTTGGAAGATCGCGGATTCACCCACGAAAAGCTAGAATCTTTAATTCTGGAGCATACCAAGGTTGCAAAACTGCAGAAACACCTTACAGAAAGCCATGTTACTAGCTACTTTGAGCAGCATTTCTCTGATTTTGAGTCCGCGCGGGTGGCACAAATTACTTTTGATGACGAAATCAGCGTAACCGAAGCGCGAGAGTTAATCTCATCGCATACGCTTGGTTTCACTGCTCTCTTGGCGCAGAGAGTTGCCTCAGCCCAAACTAGTCTAAGAGGAAATGGCTTTAAAGTTCTTCAACGCGGGCAAACGTCCGCTGAGTTTGGGGACATAATCTTTAACGCTTCTCCAGGAGATATCTTGGGTCCATCCAAAACAGAGAATGGCTATACACTTATGCAAGTTCTCTCATTTCAGCCTGCCTGTTTAGATGAAGAAACAATCACTAAAATCCAACAATGTCTTTTTAAAGAGTGGTTAGCAGAACGCCGAGCAAACGCGATCGTGGAATGGAACTGGGGCTAGAGCCTAGGAAAAAAGACAATATCCTAGGGATTCTGTCAATCTAAAGCCTCTCTAAACATTGACAATAGAGATATCATTTTGGAATATAAAATAAGAGCAAAGCGAACGAACTTGCTAAGACCAAATAAACTAATTTTCAGGGAGACCTCATATGTCTAATATTTCAATTTTCAACTTAAATCCAACTGGTTCTGAACTGTTTGCTGACGATGAGAGCTTTATGGCCGATCTAACCGAGCAAGAGTTTAGCAGCGTCAATGGCGGATTGATTGCTGACTTCCAGCTTCTGTCACCTTTTACCCCAACCAGCCCAGTGGTGTCAATTAGCCAAATTTCCAAAATAGTTTCTTTGCAAGTACCTCGTGTCTAGCTGGCTAGATCGTGAAGTGAAATGCTTCTATCTCAAAAAAGAACAGTATATTTAAGGAGAATTTCTATGTCTAATATCAATATTTCCAACTTGGATTCTGCGAACGAAATCAGAGATTTATCAGATCGAGAGCTTGACCTCCAGGGTGGAAGCATTTGGAGCTGGATTAAAGATGCAGCCAGTTGGGTAGTAGATCATGTTGGGTTTAGCTTTACTGATGGTGGTGGGATCATTTCTGTTCGTGGTACACATGATTTCCCTAACAATCTTTGATTCATTAGCATAAGAAGAACGAGAGTGAAAATTTCACTCTCTCCAAACAAATTAATTCACAAGGAGAATTCCCATGTCTAATATTTCAATTTCTAATTTGACTTCTACTGGTTTCGACCTTTTTTCTGGTGACGAGAACTTTATGTCTGAAATATCAGAGAACGATTTTGCCAACATCACTGGTGGTATGGATACACCTGCTACTGACTGGTGCACCACGACTAGAACAACAGTTCTTCCTACCAGGACTACCATCCTTACTGGGACGTTCACACCACCTGTAAAAACTATTGCATTCTAATTCAGCTTAGTGGATGAGCTAGATTAATAATTTGGCTAAAGTCTTTCCCTAATGATACGAATACTTTAAATTTCTAGATTTCTTTGGTTTGGTTTGTCACACGATCGGTCTTGTACGCAGCAACAGCTTGTATAAGACTGATTTTTTTAGTCATATGCGATTGGCTATTACCTGCGCACTTCCAGGAAAAGGATTCCTCAAAAATATTCAAGACATAACTACTTGAATGATGTCTAATAAACAAGCTAAGTAGGTAGGTGGGGGAAAGCTTAACTGCATAAAGTTTGATTAAGAGACTTGAGGTCTATGGAATTTGAATCGTTCTGCCGTGTAGCCTCCTACC
>JANMRU010000430.1:0-2973 GCA_031388585.1 Pseudanabaena sp. SOY_30_concoct_251
CGATCGCCCTGTAACACATTCTCTACAAGAATCGCATTTAGACGAGCGAATATCGCACGCTCACCAATCATCATTCATGATGTGCTGACAAGTGCCGATCTCATCTGTTAAACTATAGTCGGGACGGACTTTGCTAGAAGATAGCTCGTCAAAGGGAAACTGAAAATGAAGCCCGAACTTTTTCTATAGGGGTTTCCCATAAATTATTCCAATTAACTCCAAACAGAGGCTTAGCTTGATTACCCATCATCCAGCCCTTCGTAATTACTCCCATATACCGATCGGCAACTTCAATGTCATATAACAAAGATTTCAAAAGATTCTTAGTAACCAATGCCAGCCAGAAACGCGACATCTTTAGCTGTGCTATGTAAAATGCCTCTAACTGAATTTCACCTAACATATCTGTTTTGCTGCCAGTGACAACATGCCAAATATCATGAGTTTCCGTGATATGGATACCAAGAAAATCTCGATCGCTTTGGGGAAACTCTGCTTGGAGTGGTTTGAGCTGATTTTGTATCATGTGTTCGGCATATAGACGACCTAGTGTATTATCTGCGAGCTTACTCAGCTTAGACAAATCAATAGCCCCCAAGCTGAAACGGTCGGTAAAAGCTTGCTTTCCTTGGGGATGAAGAGACAAATGCTGGATCGTCAACTGCATACTCTCATCATCAGCACTGGCTTTGGCAAGTTTTGCGATAACAGTAAAATCACCATCGGCGGCATTTACCATATCTAAAAAACTGGACATAAGTACTTCTTGTTGCCATTGTTTTGGAATAATCATCACTATAACCTTTAGATTTGACTGATGACGCTAGCATTGAGATCTAGAGCGTCGCCTGTGTTGTAAATATAGTCAAAAGCACCTTGGCTACTTTGCAGATGTGCCTGCAAAAATAGCGCACTCCATCGAGCGATCGTCTCCGTGGCAGTAGATTGGCCTAATATCGGTCGGTTGGGCTCTCGCATTGGATTGTCTAGATTGGTAATACCATAGTGATTCGCACCCTCAACTGTAATTAACGCCTTCGGAGGATTAAGAATCAGATCGTAGGTTTCCGCTGTAGAGAAAGGTTTAATCACGCCATCTCGATCGCCAACGATTAAGCCAATGGGAATATCCTGGTTATTTAATGGTAGAACGGCATCGCCAATAGGATTTCTAAAGCTAGTGCCATAGAAGATACCTGCCTGCAGTTCGGGTGGTTGGATAAAATCTGGAGAACTAATCCCAGGGATATAGATGTCTTCTTGACTAGCAACGAGGCCAACACTACCCCCGAAGGAATGTCCCAGCAATCCCAACTTGTCAGTATCGATAATTTTAGCGATCGGCGAATCAGGATTAGCGTCCTCTCCAACCATCCAATTCAAAATGTCGTTAACCTGCCGTTGTTCTGGAAACAATCCAGTTACTGTTTGTCCAGTTGGAGCAGTCAACGTTCTCTCGTGGTTGGGAACTACAACAATAAAGCCATAACTCGCTACTTGCGACGCAAAATCTGAGTAATCTGATTTATCGACTAATGCCCCTTGCATTAGCAGCGCGATTGGAAATTCCACAGGACATGCTTTTGACTTGGTAATAGGGTAATAAATGTCAGCAAGATCTCCATTCGTGGTAATCGTGGTAGTGTAGCGGTTCGTCGGTAAATCTTTGCGGATGCTGGAATCTCGTTCCAAGTAATTCAATGTATACATGATTTTGGGAACCTTATGGATTGAGGTCGTTGAGTTGGGCTCTAAAGAAACGGTCTCTAAGGAAACATTCGCTTGTGCATGGGTCGTATTCATGCCAATGAATGGGATCGTAGCCATCTTTTCCTCGCCATACATCTAATTCCGTTTCTTCAGTTAGATATGCGATCGCATTCTGCCACAGGTTCCCTATTAGAGCTAGGATTGACAGAACTTTGCTAACAGAGCGATCGCTCTTCTCAGTTGGAATTAATTCTGAGTCGCAGTACTCTTTCCATTTGTTTGCTTTTTGGAGATTTGATTCGACGCTCATAACATTTACACCTCATACTTGTAATATTGGATTAGCGGCTACTGTTGCAGCAGAAAGTAGCAATTTTGATGAAACGGTATTAGAAGATACATTATTCAAACTTCCAGCGCCAGTTGATTGCACGGGGCTTTTGATAGGGATTGGGGGGAGGCAGTTTACGCTCGTAAGTATTTCCTCGGTAGATTAGGGTTACAGTTGGTCCATCTGTTTCAATCTCTTCAGGAACCACTATAGGAGGTGGTGTGTAGTCGTATGTGTAACCTCTGTAAATGAGTTTAAATTTGGGTCGATCAGTAGAGTCAGATCCAAGCTCAGTTGGGGCAGGAACTTCGTAAGAGTTGCCGCGGAAGGATAGTTTCATGATTTAAGACTCCTTGTGGGGTGATTGTTTATTAGAGGTATGCATAGTAGTGCTGAACCTCATATATTCATCAAACTCCGCTTCTAACTGAGTTCTAGCCTGAGATGTACTGACTTGTGACTGACTTTGTAAAAACTCTGCGAAGACTTTTGTAGCGATCGCGTCAAGTTTGGGTATTTTATGGTGTAAAATCTCGATATCAGTCAGTAGAGGTCTCTATGCCCAGATCGCTTAGAGTTCAGCAAGATTGCATTCACAAGGTCAAACTAGCCCTCAGTCGCAACGGCTTTCCCAGCCAACGTTCTTTGGCTGAGGATGCAGGATTTGCTTTAGCTACTGTCAGCAATTTTCTGACGGGTAAACCTGTTGACTACACAACTTTTGAAGAAATTAGTCGGAGATTGGCACTGGATTGGAAAGAAATCTCCACTTTTGATTCTGAGGTTTCATCCCAGATTATAGATAATAATCTTGAAATTCCTGAGTGGATCGATGTCAACCAGGATACCTCGCCTCGCTACCCCAGTGGCGCAGTCCCGCTCGGCTCGCCTTTTTACCTGGAACGCGCTCCCCTTGAAGCGCAGATTGAGCA
>JANMRU010000436.1:0-5886 GCA_031388585.1 Pseudanabaena sp. SOY_30_concoct_251
TATGGACACAGAAGTCTTCTCTTTTAAGGCTTTACATCAAGCATTTGATCAAGCAAATGCTCAGCCAGATCGCGAACATGTAACTCCTTTTATTCATCGGCAAACTGCTAGATATAATTTAGGTCAAGTTAGTTATTTTGAGAATCACAGTAATCATCGATGGACAGTCGATACACCAGAAGATTTTGAATTGCTCAGGAGGATGATTGAATCTTTATATCCACTTAAACCAGAATTTTCATTAGAGGATTGCCTAGAACTATTATCTCAACATCCTGAATGGAGCATGATTAACAAACATATAGAGCAGAAACAATATGGGTAATAAGATGACTGAATATCAAACAGAACAAGAAGACTTTTGGGCAGGGAGTTTTGGAACAGAATATATTCAGCGTAATGATAGCCAAGAATTACTGGCATCCAATTTGTCATTTTTTAGTCGCACATTATCAAAAGCAGGAGCTTTAAAATCATGCGTTGAGTTTGGCGCTAACATTGGCATGAACTTACGCGCAATGAAGCTACTCTACCCAAATATTGAGTTGAGTGCCGTAGAGATTAATCAAGATGCAGCAAGAGAACTTAGCAACCTCCTTGGCGATAGCGCAGTATTCACTGGGTCAATACTTGACTATCCGCTCGAAAAGCAATCAGACCTTGTTCTGATCAAAGGCGTTCTTATCCACATCAACCCAGACAAGCTAAAATCTACTTATAAGAAAATATATGAGTCAGCAAACTGTAATATTCTCATCTGTGAATATTACAATCCTTCGCCCGTAGCAATAAACTATCGTGGTTACAGCGATCGCTTATTCAAACGTGACTTCGCAGGCGAGATGATGGATATGTTTACAGATTTAAAGCTGATCGATTATGGATTTGTGTATCATCGAGATTCAGTATTTCCTCAAGATGACATCAACTGGTTTTTAATGCAAAAGAGAGATAACAATAACAATGCTTAAATACTGCACTCGTTGTGTAATGCCTTTCACAAGACCAGATCTCCATTTAGACGAAGAAGGCGTATGTAATGCCTGTCGAGCTTATGAGAGCAGAAAGCTGGTGGATTGGGATCAGCGTCAGCAAGAATTACTAACTATCTTGGAGCGATATCAAAGGGATGAAAATAATTGGGACTGTATTGTGCCAGTAAGTGGAGGGAAAGATAGTACATATCAAGTGGTGAGAATGTTACAACTTGGGATGAATCCTTTGTGTGTAACATCTACTACCTGTGATTTGTCTGTGATCGGCAGAAAAAATATTGAAAATATTAAGCATCTTGGAGTTGACTATGTGGAATTTTCACCCAATCCATTGATCCGCGCCAAACTTAATCGCATTGGCTTGACTGAGGTGGGTGATATTTCTTGGCCAGAGCATGTGGGCATATTCACAATTCCTGTCCGTGCGGCTGTACAGTTTAATGTACCTCTGATTATTTGGGGAGAAAATTCCCAAAATGAATACGGTGGACCTGCATCTGCTGCTGAAAATAATATTCTTACTCGCCGATGGCTAGAAGAATTTGGTGGGCTACTTGGTTTGCGCGTTAGCGATCTGTCGAGTACGTATAAAATAGCGCCAAAGCATCTATTACCTTACCAATATCCAAGTGATGAAGAGTTGCAAAGGGTTGGTGTTTCCGGTTTGTTTCTTGGTCATTACATTCCTTGGGATGGTCTTTCAAATGCGCTGATTGCCCAAGCTAATGGATTTACAACTTTTGATCGAGCAGTTGAGGGCTCTATGGTGAATTACGAAAATCTTGATAACCACCAAACTGGGATTCATGACTATTTCAAGTTTTTGAAATTTGGATTCGCGCGCACTACTGATATTGCCTGCTTACACGTTCGACGGGAGCGAATTACTCGTCAAGATGCCTTGGAAATAGTCATTGCTAGGGATGGGAAATTCCCGTGGACATATCTTGGAAAGCCTTTGAAAGATATTCTCGATCCACTAGATATATCTGTTGACGAATTTATTGAAATCTGCGATCGCTTCACTAATAAGAAGCTTTTTAAGCGCGACATATCTGGCAAGTTAATTAAAGACAAACACGGAAATCTTGAGAAATTGAACAATGATAATTTGTAGGGTTCCTAGTAAAATTGTCCCGTCCAATCTTGTATGAAAATTGCCATCATTAACTATGGTATGGGAAATTTGGGCTCAGTTCGACGCTCCCTAGAAAATCTTGCTGTAGATGTCATTATAGCTGAACATCCAACTCAATTGTCAGATGCCAACCGAATCATTCTCCCTGGTGTTGGATCTTTTGGGGAGGGTATGAAAAGATTATGTAGCGCAGGTTGGATTGAATCCCTGAAAGCACAAGTTATGGAACAAGGTAAACCACTTCTCGGTATTTGTCTTGGTATGCAAATGCTTTCTAGTTCAAGTGAAGAAAATGGACTTAATGAAGGGCTAGATTTCATTCCAGGTAAAGTTCTCCGCCTTGATCGGTTAGACTGTTGCTTCCGCATACCCCATGTCGGTTGGAACGAGGTAAATTACCAAGAAAGCTCACCTTTGTTTAAGAACATACCTCAAGCAACAGACTTCTATTTTGTGCATAGTTATGCATTTAAAACAAACAATCCAGCTAATGTGATAGCCACTTCAGCCTATGATATACCTGTTACTGCTGCTGTCAGGGAAAATCACATATTCGGTACACAATTTCATCCAGAAAAAAGCTCAAAAGCTGGTCAGCAGGTCTTGAAGAATTTTATTGAGTTCCCATCATGTTGAAAGTTCGTGTGATTCCTACCTTACTGTGGAAAGACTTCGGTTTAGTTAAAGGAGTTGGATTTAATAGTTGGCGCAGAGTTGGTCCTGTACTTCCAGCGATTAAAGTATACAACTCTCGTGAAGTGGATGAATTAATATTGGTCGATATCATGGCTTCACGAGAAGGAAATAGCCCAGATCATGACTCTTTAAACGATTTTGCCGATGAATGCTTTATTCCTCTTACAGTTGGTGGGGGTATTACTAATCTGGAACAAATTGTGTTTTTGCTACATGCTGGGGCAGATAAGGTATCCCTGAATTCAGTGCTTTTCGATAACCCTAATTTAGTTGACAACGCAGCATACCAATTTGGAGTGCAATGCATTGTCGCAAGTATAGATGTATATCGTTTAGAAGATCGCCTTACTTGTTTAAGTCACTCAGGAACGCAAAATTCTCAACGAGAACCAGTGGCTTGGGCTAGGGAATTAGCCGATCGCGGTGCAGGTGAGATTCTCTTAACATCCGTTGATCGCGACGGTACGATGCAGGGATATGATTTGGAACTGATTGAGCAAGTCTCATCTGCGGTTAAAATCCCAGTTATTGCTTCTGGCGGAGCTGGCAATTACCAACACATGATTGATGCTGTCAAACAGGCAGGGGCATCTGCTGTCGCCGCTGCTAGTATTTTCCACTTTACAGAGCAAACACCATCTGGGGCAAAAGCTGCTATGAAAGATGCTGGAATTCCTGTACGTCAAAGCTTAAAATGAAGAATAAAATGAGTTGTTAGTAAAACTCAACAATCCCAATCTTGGTTCGTGTCACAGAGAAAACTATTTGTGATAATGTCCTCAAACTTGTAGGGACAATTTGCAGGAAAAGTTCGCAATGGTAAATCTGTTTCTCGCAAAGCCAAATCAACTCCTGCCTCAAAGCCATCTTCCAATGCTTCTTCTATTCGAGATTTTAGGCTAGGATTCCTAAGTAAATGTCGATTAATCGCACGGCGCTGTTCTCGAATGGTCAGGAACCAACTGCGCGATCGCCGCTCAGGTTGGTATTGCCACTTGAGAAGATGCCCTAACAAGACACTGAGACGACTTACCAATTCTCGATATTCCTGTCTCCCCAAGGCTTGAACTTCCTCCTGCAAGTTTTGCCAGTCCAATTCTGATAGCTGTTTCTGGGCTAGTGCTTGCGTTTGCCACTGTGTCCAACCATAAAAATCTTGTTGATATAATGAGGTTTCGTTAATATCCATAACATTGATGCTTAACGCCCAAAGCCAGAAATTTTTAGTTGCTACTTTACTATGGTAATCAAAAATCTTGTAATTCGGGCTGACGCTTCTACCCAAATTGGCACAGGTCACATTATGCGTTGCCTTGCCTTAGCACTAGCATGGCAAGAAAAAGGGGGACAAGCCATGTTTGTCTTAGCAAATAAATCTCCTGCTCTGGAGGCTAGATTGCAGTTAGAAGGGATGAAGGTGGTGTATTTGTCAGTTGAAGCTGGCAGCAGTGAAGATGCTAAGCAAACCGCGGATTTTGTCCACCAGTTTGCTGCTCAATGGTTGGTTGTAGATGGGTATCATTTTGGGGCAGAATATCAAAAAGCAATCAAGAATTTTGGTGTTAGTTTGTTATTTCTTGATGATTATGGTCATGCAGATCATTACTACGCAGATCTAGTCTTGAACCAAAATATTTCAGCACATGAAGATTTATATCAACGCCGAGAAGTTTTTACTCGACTATTACTAGGTACGCAGTATGTTCTACTCAGACGAGAGTTTTGGCAATGGCGTGTTTGGCAACGAGAAATAAACCCGATCGCTCGTAAACTATTAGTTACTTTAGGTGGGAGCGATCCTGATAATGTGACACTTAAAGTAATTCACGCTTTACCGCAGGTAAATGTTGATGACTTAGAAGTGATAATTGTTGTTGGGGGGAGTAATCCTCATTATGAAGTTTTGCAGGCTGAAGTTGCAGCATCAAAGTTATCAATTTCTTTGCAACAGAATGTGAATAATATGCCTAAGTTGATGGCTTGGGCAGATCTAGCGATCTCCGCAGGTGGTTCTACTAACTGGGAATTAGCGTTTATGGGTTTGCCCAGTCTCCTTATTACTGTGGCAGATAATCAAAAGGTGATCGCTCAGCATTTAGGGGGAATAGGCGCAACCACTAACTTAGGCTGGCATGAAGCTATTAACACTGAACAAATAGTAGAAACGATTGTCCATCTCAGTCAATCATACATAATTCGGACAAAAATGTCTGAAATGGGGAGACAATTGGTTGATGGGGAGGGCTGCAAGCGAGTAATCGCAGAAATCCAACGATCAACTGTGAAGCTTAGAGATATGTGTGAAAGCGATCGCCAAATCCTATGGGAATGGGCAAACGATATACAGGTACGTGAAGTATCTTTCTCCTCAGATCCCATAACTTGGGATGATCATGTGCACTGGTTTTCAACTAAGCTGATCGATCCTAATAGTCAGCTTTACATAGCTACAGATGCGAACGATCTATCTATTGGACAAGTTCGTTTCGACATGCACAATCAAGAAGCAACTATTTCGATTAGTATTGATCGACAGTTTCGCCATCAAGGATATGGGCATAAGATCATTCAACTAGCAGTAGCACGGATATGTTTAGACTCAGGCGTAAAAATAGTTCATGCCTACATTAAGTTAAATAACCAGTCTTCAGTTAGAGCCTTCGAAAAAGCAGGATTTCAGCATATAAGAACTGTCGGGATTCAAGGACATCAAGCTATACAATTATCATTAGAATTGGGTAATACAAAGAGGAGCGGCGGGACTGCAAAATGTTAGTCATTGATATTCAAGGTCAGAAAATTGGTTTTGGGTTTGCTCCATTCGTAATTGCGGAAATGTCCGGCAATCACAATCAATCTCTAGACAGAGCTTTGAAAATTGTTGAAGCAGCAGCAAAATCAGGAGTTCACGCCCTCAATCTCCAGACCTATACTGCTGACACGATGACTCTAGACATGAATGAAGGCGAATTCTTCATTAGCGATCCTCAGAGTCTCTGGAAGGGGGAGTCTCTCCATAAACTCTATCAACAAGCCTATACACCTTGGGAATGGCAC
>JANMRU010000475.1:0-51550 GCA_031388585.1 Pseudanabaena sp. SOY_30_concoct_251
TATTGCAGGGAGAAATTGTCTTAATGCCATCAGAGGGAGTGCCTCATGCTTACTCCAACACAGAGGTGAGAGATTATCTGATAGGGTTGCTTGGCGATCGCGTCAAAATCCGCGACGCTAAGCCAGTTACCCTCCCCAACGATTCCGAACCAGCACCAGATATCGCGGTTGTGAAGCCATCAGGCAAACTCTATCTCGAACATCATCCCTATCCCGATGACATCTTTTGGCTGATCGAATTTTCGCAAGCCACACTTAACAAAGATTTAGGTCGAAAAAAAACGATCTATGCTGAAGCAGGCATCAAGGAATACTGGGTGATAAACCTGAACAAGACTCAATTAAACATCTTTCGAGATTTAGTGAATGGCAAATATACGACAGAATTAACGCTGACAGAAGGTGCGATTGCCCCTAGCGCATTTCCAGATATTCAAATTCAAGTAGCGAATCTGCTCGCACCTTAATCTGCTCTGCCGCAACGCTGCGATTGAATCTAGAATCTAGTTGTTAAAAGCTGTAAGGATGCGGAATTGTTGGACTGAAATGGTGAAAAGTTCAGAATAATAATAGTTTATGAACGAGCAGATAGAGCTTTGGAATCATCAAAAATCTATAAATAATACTGACGAAACTGCTCCAGAAGCCCAGGTGATTCTATCAATGGACGGTGAGGCTATCTTTTATAGAGATTTTTTCAATGCGGATGAAAGTGACAAGCTCTTTCTAGAGCTTAATGCTAGTACGCAGTGGCAACAAGATACTATTACGATTTTTGGTAAGCATATGCCTTTGCCAAGGCTGCAAGCTTGGTACGGAGACGCAGGCAAATCTTATACCTATTCAGGAATAGAGCAGCATCCTAAACCGTGGACTCCAGTTCTATCGATCGTTAAAGCCAGAATAGAGAAAGTCGCGCAAGTTAAATTTAATAGTGTCCTTCTCAATCTCTATCGACATGGTAAAGATAGTGTTGGTTGGCATAGCGATGATGAACCAGAGCTAGGGCAAAATCCGATCATTGGCTCAGTTAGTTTTGGCGGTACTCGCCGATTTTCCTTGAAACATAAGCAGATTAAAGAGCGCAAAGTTGAGATTGACTTGCCGCATGGCAGCTTTTTGCTAATGCGCGGTGAAACCCAACATTATTGGCAGCACCAAATCGCTAAAACCACAAAAGCTGTGAAACCCAGAATCAATCTGACCTTTAGAATCGTGCACTAATCAATTTGATATGTTCCGATCCAGTTACAGCAACCGATCACACTTTTATCTGCGTCACCGCTATGCTACCTGAGAAGCACACATCAACATCTGTGCCAGGAGTGCGATCGCGCAGTTCATATTTCCCAGCATAAATCAGACTATCGCCTTCCACCTGAAAGCCCAACGGCAGGGGTTTACTGGAAAGCGGACAAAATACGATCGCCGGATCTGGAGCATCAGCATCCAGGTGAGGTAAATTTACATTCCAAAATGTGCCTGGTTCGATGGGCAGACTAAGCAACTTATCTAAAGCGATCGCAGTTAGATGCGCGGCAAATTCCCAGTCAATTTCTTTGCGTTTGGCACGGTAGTGGGAAATCGCGATCGCAGGAATACCATGCAAAGCTGCTTCGCGCACTGCTGCTACCGTCCCAGAAATATAAACATCGGCACCAAGATTCCCGCCATTGTTGATCCCCGATAGCACCAGCTTAACGTCATCAAACAGATGAGCGATCGCCACGCGCACACAGTCGGCAGGTGTTCCAGCGATCGCAAACTGGTCGGGCGATCGCTGGTTTATGTGGATCGCGCTAGCAGTTGTCACCTGGTGACCGCATCCCGACTGATGATCTCGGGGTGCCACCACAATTCCTTTGCGATCGACGGCTGTTCGCAACGCCTGGATTCCAGGTGCATCAATGCCATCATCATTGGTTAAGATGATTGTCAAACTAGTTATCCCCGTATTTTAACGGCGTTCCTCGATAATCGTCTCAGATAAAGGACTACCTTGTATTTGAATGAGTTGTCGCTCAGGTTGTTTGAAAAATGGTCGCTTAATTTGCCTTACTAACCCAGAAGATCGCAAGGATTTATGAAATGCTAATATTTTCTCTGTTTCTTCTCCTGGAGTGAGGTAGCCCTGAACAACTTGGCTCAGTCTTTGCAATTCCTGAGGTTCAAGAGTCTCAAGCTGATCGAGTATTTGATCGAGGGTTGTCTGTGCCATAGCTGTTATAGCCGATCGCTAATTGGGTTAGGACGGGGTGGAGGGGTAGAACCCCTCCGTGGGGGCATTGCCCCCACACCTCCAATTAAAATCTGTACTAATGCTCTAGGCGTTGGCTATATTCCAGAGAACTAAACTACTTCTTGTAGTTGATCTTTATGCAACCAAATTGGGGGAGTAGGGACTTGAGTGAACTTAACCTGGATGTAGTCACCTCTGAATTCCAGTACTTCACCATTGGTCTCGAAAATATAGTTAGACCAGCGCGTATCATTGGCTTGAGCCTCGACGCTGTTATCTAGCTTTTCCCGAATTGCTGTCACCATCGAACCTTTTTTCAGAGCCATAGTTTAGTAATTGCTAATAAATTCCTTAAGACATTCTACCTGTTGTCAGTTTCTTCCTTGTGTAGTATGGAGAAATAAGGGTTAGAGAATTCCTATAATTTCTATAGTAGCTTCTCCATCCTTTAGCCCCATAGCAGTATCGAGGGTTTACCAATATGTGCATTTGCATTAACTGCCACTATGTAGATCGCTGTACCACCTATCACGCTGTCGAGCATCAGCACCAACAACTCCACCTCAGCGATCTACCAGATTTTGAGGCAACTTCGCCCAGTATCAATGTCAACATTTCTACTGTGGGCGAGGAAATTCGGATGGAGTGGGATGTGGTGGGCTGTGAGAGCTTTAAGCAGGAGACAGGCAAATGGGCGAAACTAAGACCTGGTGAGCTAATCCCGACTTAAATTCTACTGACTGTTAGCATTATTCGTAGGCTCAGATGTACTAGTATCGGTACTATCGGTGCTATTAGTCGTGTCCTTGGTATCTGTCCCATTAGTATTCAAAGTAGCTGGACAGCTCAGGTTATCAGTTTGAGTTTCTTGCTTCGGCTCGGGTGGAAGTAGTGCCACAATATGGGGGACGGGTCTTGGATCGTAGCTCATCACCGATTTGCCCTTAAATGCTAGAGCAGCACTAGCGCCTGAGTCCAGCATCACAACGTTATGCAGTCCAGCTTTAGCCAAAATTACCCCCAAGCCTACCGAGTCAATCATATCCATCGAGACACCGATTACCGGGCGACCCGATCGATCGATTCCCCAGAAGGCGCGATCGCGGTGAGCATCAAAACCATATAACTTGCCAAAGCTTTCTGCAGCCTGAGGTTTGCCATCTCTCACCAACCATCCTGCCCCCACAAAAGAGTCGGTAACACCTGGTAGCTCTGCTTGTAGTTGTTCTAATGTACTGTGCTTGGCAGGATCGTAGGGCACAAACTGCACGTCATTAGGACTAATCAGCACGAGCGGACGACCTTTGAGTAAAGGATTTTCGCCCTTACGCCCAGGATTAAGCACTCCAGCTTTGCTGGAATATTGGCTTAGCACTGGCCCGATCATTTTATTGTCTTGCAAAGATTCTAGTGAGAAGAAGCCGCCATCTACTGCGGCGATCGCAGGAGTCTGTTGCATAATATCCGCTACTTGGGCACGCGTATCAGCATGCACAGTTGCAGGTTTACCACCATAAACTAGCGTCAGGGTTAAGCCATCTATTGTGACTTGTTTTTTCTGGACTGGGGCAGAGAAGGTGGTAGGGGAAATCGGGATATTTGAAGCTGTAGGGGAATTTTGCGCTGACTGCAAACCATTCGAAGCGATCGCAATGGCATCTTGCAAACGTGACTGCCCATAGCGTCTGATTGCAAGTAAATCTTCGGATGTATTTGCAGGTTGCTCTAGGCTGGGATCGAGACTCATGGTAAGAGCTGCTTTATAGCCGACTTCTTTGACTAAATCTCGTACCCGATCACTGTAGGAGCCTTCAGGGTATGTAAAGTATTGAATCTTAATCCCTAATTCCTTTTCCAGTACTTGTTTTGAATCAGTTAATTCTTTGGTGATTTTGGCATCGTCAAGATCCAGCAGATTCAGGTGATTGACCGTATGGGAAGAGATTGTAATCAAGCCACTTTGTTGGAGTTCACGCAACTGATCCCAGGTGGCCTTAGGTTTGTTATCCTGTTTGCCCACATAGGCAGTATGTACCGACCAAACCGCAGGATAGTTATATTGCTTGAGTAATGGGAAGGCATACTCATATTGACCGAGATAATTATCATCAAAGGTGAGTAGAACTGGCTTGTCGGGGAGAGATGCCCCAGTACGAAGGTGCTCGACCAGGCGATCCATGCTAATCGGGGTCATGCCTGCTTCCTGAATTGCTTGAAAATGCAAGGCTAAATCTTCAGGAGTAACATCCCAATCCACTTTCTTCTCTAGGGTGATGTCGTGGTACATGACAATTGGCACACGGGCTTGTCTGGCGCGATCGCTTATTTGCGGCCACGTTGCAGGAGTAAAACTAGAGATTGCATCAGAGCTCAGGAGATTCGTGAAGCTCAAGATATTAGGAAGAGGATCGAGGGCGATCGCCTCAATCGACCGCACCTGATAGAGGGAGTTGGTAACTTCGGTTAATGCCCTAAATCGGCATGGCGATGCATTTGAATCATCAGATGTATCTGTTGTTGATGCCTCAAATTGGGGCTGATTCTTGCCTCGTGAAATTAGGGAGGCCGCGATCCCTGCTCCCATCCCTACACCTACTGCAACTAGAGCCATAACTAGGAGAACCGTTGTCTTCTTCATATAATCCTGCAACCGCAATACCTTGTTAATTTAATCAGACATAGCCATAGCGAACAAGCAATTATGCCCATCCTACTAATCTATATACGAGCGTACCAACGATCTCCTTGAGGGCATTGGTCGTATTTTTTAGGGCATCGGCATCGGGCAAAAGATCGAAAAGGTTGCCTGCAAACCCCTTCTCATTTGTATTGCTGACGGTTAAAAAGTCGGTAGGTGCGGCGATCGCCTCAATCTCCAACTTACGAAAAATTGCTAAAGAACGGGGCATATGCAGAGCGGAAGTAACGAGCAGAATTTTTTTTAGCCCCCTCTGTTGCATGATTGCTTTAACATTGACCGCATTTTCGCGGGTATTGAGCGAGGTAGCATCCTGGGCAATCGCTGAAGTTGGTACGCCTAAAGCCATCGCGATCGCCGCCATATCCTCAGATTCTGGGTTGCCACCTTCACCAAACCATTCAGCCCGACCGCCGCTGACAATTAGTAATGGGGCTTTGCCCTCTAAAAATAACCTGGCTCCATAAATAATGCGATCGCCAGCTTCAGCTACTTCCACCCAAGGACGAGGCGATATCTTTGGTCGAGTCCCACCACCTAGTACGACGATCGCTTCAGCCTTAGGCAAATTACCTGTGGGGATATTCTGCTGTTCCAGCGATGCCATTAACCCATCAGAGGCAGGGCGGCTGCTGCTAACTAATAGAATGGCTAATGCCAACCCAATCAGCAACCTTGGCCATTTACGTGCGTTCCCTCGGTGGCGCAGCATCCCAACCAAAGCTACACTTGTCAGCACAATTGCCAATCCTAAAGGGTAGACAAATAGCGGCAACAGTTTTGATAGTACTAGAAACATAAAATCTTCCTGTCTTTACAGCACCCCAACTCCCAAACGCTCACAAAAAAAGACCTCGACTAGCTATCTTAGCCACCCGAGGTGCAATCTCGAACTTGAAACAAATCTATCTACTTAGCAGCTTGAGCTTCTAGCAATTTCTGCTTTAGAACTTCCAGCTCCTGTGCCCAGCGGGGATCGGGTTGATGAGCTTCCGAACTGCCACCACCACTGCTTTGCGATGAGGAGCGATTACCACCAGACCGCTGCTTAGAAGACTTATTACTATTGCTACGTTGCTTTGCAGCCCTTGGGGTGGGTGTAGCAGTCGTGGTCTCAGAAGTACCAGTTGCTTCAGTAGCTGTGCCTTCTTCGCCATCTTCTTCGCCAGCTTTGCCTTTGTTACGGGGCAAGGCTTTTTCCAACTTTAGCACCGTGCCATTAAAGTCGAAACCGTTAAATTTTTCAATTACGGTATCTGCAAGTTCGTCCGAACCGACAGTGACAAAGCCAAAGCCACGACATCTACCAGTTTTGCGATCGGTAATTACCTTCAGCGATACTGACTCGCCAGACTCATGGAATATTTTTTCTAGTGCTTGACGATCCAGTTCCGCTGGCAGGTTGCCAACATAAAGACGAATAGACATGGTTAAGGTAAACCTCTGTAGTTATGGAAATCTTCTAAGTTTGTAATAGCGATCTACAGCAGCCAGATCATGATTAATTCGTACAATGAGGCGCTGTCAGTTACGAACTCACATATGGGAAATAGCAATTGAGCCACCTACCAAAATACCACAAATACGTATTGCTTATTGAAGTAGTACCGAAGTAATTTACAACGTTAAGGATACAAACTTTTTTGTGATTGGCTTCACCTTAAATTCTGAATTTAGGCGGCTGAATCTGACAAAATCAGCTCGTTCACCACATTTCTACAGATAAATGGCAAAACCTCCAGATTGTCTGCATCACCCTCGGTAAATGCGATTAGCATGAAGGCTGAGTGGCCTGGAATTTCTACATATGCAGCGTCGTGACGCACTTTACTGGTTAAACCAGCCTTTGACCATAATTTTGCGTTTTCAGGTAGCCCGCCCCCCAAAAATCCTGTGACCTGGTTATATGGGTCAGCGGCTAGGTCTTGGAGATTGATGCTACGTTGCAGCAATTGCCGCATTTCTAGGGCGCGATCGCGGTTTATAGCCATTCCGCCAATGACGCTATGCAGCAGGTGAGCCGTTGCTTCGGTAGTGAGCATATTACGGTTTTCCATATTCTCACCGTAAAATTGGCGTTCGCGTCCATAGGGGCCATCACACCAGGTTTTCTGGCAAGCATTAGTTAGTCCATACTCAGGTATAGCAAGGTTATGGAAGTACCGATTAATGATTTGCCTTTGATATTGCCAGGTAGCAAACGGGCTAGATGCGAGTTCGGGGCCTCCAGTTGTACCACTGAGCAGATCGACTACTAATGCTGTTGCATCATTGCTAGAGTCAACGATCATGTCCCGCAGAGAGCGCTCCGTCTCCCTAGTCAGGGTTAACATGCCTTTATCCAGCCACTCGTGTAGTGCGACCATATAGAACAACTTGATGACGCTTGCTGGGTAGACCAACTCTATGCCTCTATGGCTGTAGCCACGCATCTTGCGATTCCAAAAATTGCTTCCCTCTGTTTCTATATAGTCAACAATAGACTCTGTATCGTAAACCAGCAGCGTCATCGCGATTTGGTGGCGAGTCAGGGGGTATCTGCTACAAATGGTATCGATTAAGCGATCGCAACCATCTTGCAATTTTTGATCTGGTTGAAAAAAAGGCATGACTCTGAGTAACTTGAGGTAACTAGAACTATACAGTCAGATCGATATGTGAAGAGTTTGAGGGCTGTGCCCTCAATTGGGGCTATGCTCCCAAACCCCCTTAAATATAGATCTTCTTTTAGTTCTACGTAAGTTGAGTTTATAGGAAGGGAGAAGGGTTAGTTGGTTCACCATTAGCCCGCACCTCAAAATGCAAATGTGGCCCCGTTGAGAATCCCGTAGAACCGACAGCCGCAATTGGAGTTCCCTTTTGGACAGCCTGGCCGTCGCTAACATACAACTCACTGGCATGGCCGTAGAGCGTCGTAATTCCTTTGCCGTGATCGATAATTACGGCATTGCCATAACCACCATACCAACCAGCAAAGATCACTGTGCCGCGATCGGCAGCATAAATGACGCTGCCATAGTCTGCCCCAAAGTCTATCCCCGAATGAAACTTTTCATAACCCAGAATGGGATGAGTACGCCAACCAAATGGACTCGTAATCGGTCCGATCGTGGGATACATCATCTGCCCCGTACCTGGCTGGAACGTCAGACCTGGAGTAGACTGGGCCTTTGCCAAAATTAATGAGGTAACTTTTTGGGAATCTTGCGACAATCTTTCTTCCGCAGCTTCTAACGCAAGATGATCGCTCTTAAGACGATTTACCACATAGGTCTGGGCACTGGCTTCTGCCTCAAAATTCTCTTTCTGATAGGCGAGCTTTTGGTTGAGTAGCGCAATGTCATTTTTCTGTGCGGCAATCCGTTTTGACTGTCCCTCTACCCTGTCAGTACTTTCTTTCAGACTGGCGAGCAGCGTGCGATCGCTCTGGTAGATTCGACTCAACTGGCGGCGGCGATCGGCAAACTGATTTAGATCGCGACTATCAAGCAATAACATCCACCACCGACCATTTTCCTGACGTTGCAAAAAGCGAAGCCTTAGGGTTGTGGCAACGCGCTTTTTGGTGAGCGCATAATCTAATTTCTCTAGATTCTCCTGAGATTTCTTGAGTGCAGTTTCCGCTTTTACTAGCCTTAGAGTATTTTGCTGAATTTGAGATTCAGTGATGTTAACGTTTTGCCGCAATGCTTCAAGGCGGTCTTGGGCAGGTTTAGCAATGCTTTTAATTTGCTCTTGCTGCTTCTTAACGATCTCTCTTTGTTGCTCTACCAGGTTCTGGTAGTTCTGTAGATCTTCAACTGAATCTTTAACTGGCTGGGCTTGCACTAAATGGATTGGCAACAGAAACAGGGTTATAGTCAGCAGAAAAGACCCCACCCACCTTAGTAACTTGGAGTCGATCTGTCTGGGAAACTGCGATCGCTTCGCGCGCTCCCAGCACCACTGATTTAGAAACTGCTTAAACAAAACAAATCAGACTTGCGACATTCAGCAGGCAAATTCTAGCAGCTATTGGCGATCGCATATTTTTAGCCAGATGCAAAGATTTTGGCAATTACATCCTCAGGTGCGATCGCGCTAATTGGTTTGCCAGTTGGAGCCAGAACTGCTAAAAAACGTTTGTCTTGCGGTAGTAGTCGCGCGGGATCTGTCGAGCTAAGTAGAGTAACAAGATTTGTGCCTACAGCTACAGCTAGGTGCATTGGAGCACTATCTGAACATAGGAGCAGGTTTGCTGCTGCGATCGTAGCCGCAAGTTTGCCAATATCGGGCGGAGAGATAACTAGCATTTGCGGTAGTTTAGCAACCAATTGCGCCACGATTTGACGATCGTCGAGCCCCTGCAACAGCACCATCGGAATATTGGGCAGATGAGCTTGAATCGCTTGCATAACCGTTGACCATCCTGTCGCAGGATAGATCTTATCAATTCCTTTTAAATTAGATTGCTCGCTGGAACCAGCATGAATGAGAATATAACCGCTGTCCTTTATTCCCAGTCTTTGCTGCTCTTTATCTGCCCAGTCGAGATCGCCTTTAGGTACTTGGATTTTAATCGGAGGACAAACTTTACTGATTCCTAGCCCATTCAGCAAGTCGTGGTAAGTAGCAGCGGCATATTGATTAAGGTTCAGCTCTACAGAGCGAGAAAGGAACAGATTTCCCGCGCTAGCATAGGAAATTCTCTGTGGAATGCCAGTCAACCATAGAAAGAAATCTACCGAAAACCCTTGGCCTGATGAAATTACGGCATTATATTCGCGATCGCGGATATTCCCCAACAGGTTCCCCCAGTCTGCCAAGCTATTTATGTCTTTAAAGTCAAATTTCCAGACTTTATTTACCGAACGACATACTCTGTAAGCACTAGCAGAAAGTGGTTCAACAATTACATCAATATCTGCTTTCGGGTATTGCAGCTTGAGGCTATCTAAAGTGGGGAAAAATAAAAGTTGATCGCCAATTCCGCCTGGAACCAATGCCAGTAAACGCATCATTCGTGATAACTCTCCTTTTAGACTTAAGCAATAATAGCTTCTATTGCCAGTTCTCTGCATGAAATATTGACTATGATGGAGACAGATAATTTGATCAAACCTCAATAAAACAAGCCTTGCAACAGTTTCAGTTTGATTCGATCCCTGATGCCCTGCACGATCTCCAGTCAGGACGCTTAATTGTCGTAGTTGACGATGAAAATCGCGAGAATGAAGGCGACCTAATTGGGGCGGCTCAGTTTTCTACGCCAGAAGCAATTAACTTCATGGCCACTCATGCTAGAGGGTTAATTTGCCTCGCCATGACGGGCGATCGCTTAGATCGGCTAGATTTACCCCTCATGGTCAATCGCAATACCGACAGTAACCAAACTGCTTTTACAGTTAGCATTGATGCCACAATCGGCACTTCAACAGGGATTTCCGCCGAAGATCGTTCGCGGACAATTCAAGTAGCAATTCACCCAGCTACACAGCCCGACGATCTGTGTCGTCCAGGGCACATTTTCCCATTGCGGAGTCGGAGCGGTGGTGTACTCAAGCGGGCAGGACACACAGAAGCTGCTGTCGATCTAGCCCGATTAGCAGGCTTATATCCTGCTGGGATGATTTGCGAAATCCAAAACGATAACGGCTCAATGGCACGCCTGCCTGAGCTAGTAGAGTATGCTAAAAAACACAATCTCAAGCTGATTAGCATTGCTGACCTGATTAGCTACCGCCTGGAACACGAGCGATTTGTACATCGTGAGACGATCGCGAAGCTACCATCGCAATTTGGTGATTTCAACATTTATGCTTACCGTAATGGCCTGGATAATACCGAGCATGTTGCAATTGTTAAAGGCGATCCCAGTCAATTTCCCGATCGCGAAGTAATTGTGCGCGTGCACTCAGAATGCCTAACTGGTGATGCTTTAGGATCATTGCGCTGCGACTGTCGGGGTCAGTTGCAAAGTGCCCTCAAAATGATTGAATATGCAGGTGCAGGTGTGGTGGTATATCTGCGGCAAGAAGGGAGGGGAATTGGCCTGATCAACAAACTCAAAGCCTATTCATTACAAGATCTGGGCTTGGATACAGTAGAAGCGAACGAGCGCCTAGGTTTTGGCCCAGATTTGCGAACCTATGGCGTAGGTGGACAGATTTTGTACGATTTAGGCGTGCGCAAGATGCGACTGATCACGAATAATCCTCGCAAGATTGCTGGTTTGAAGGGGTTTGGCATTGAGGTGGTGGGTCGTTTGCCTTTATTAATTGAAACCAACGAATACAATCTGCGCTACCTGGAAACTAAAGCCGAGAAGCTAGGGCATTTATTATTGCAAACCAAGCTAATTACTTTATTTGTGCGCTGGGCGATCGCGCCAAATGCCGACCTTCAAGATCGGCTACGCGATAAATTGCGATCGCTGGCTAGCAGTGTCGATCTACTCATGCAGGAAGAAGTTTCGCTAGCATTAGCAGCTCGATTTGGCTCCACTTATCACCCCAGATCTTCCTTAGCAACCTTAAACACTCCTGAACACCTAATCGTTCACCTGGGCTTCGATCTAGCCAATATGCAGTTGGGAGATTGGTATGCAATGGTCGATCATCCCTATCACAGGGCGATCGCACAAGTTCTGAATGCGTTAACTCAACTATCGGAAGTGAGCGAGTTTAAGTTTTTTGTACCTGGTCCTCCGACTGTTTCTGAGGCGATCGCTCAAACGATTAATGCGAGTCACGAGCAAGTCTTCGATCCGCAGATGGAATGGCAACCAGGTATTATCTATCACCACAAGTAGCTATATCGAAGCGCCTGATCCGATCAGGTTGCATCTACTAGTTCGATTTTCATCCGCTTCCCGACCACTCGTGCAGCCTTATCGATTGTCTTGAGCGTTATAGAAGTATTGTTGGGGTCGAGAAGTCTTTCTAGCGCTGCACGGCTCGTATCCATTGCTTTTGCCATTGCAGACTTCGTCAACCCTTTATCTTTCATAGCCTGCTCGACTTGCCATGCAAGCACGCGCTTAATAGCCACTGTTGTGACTTCGGTAAGCAACCCTTCCTCTTCAAGCAGATCGTCTAGAGAAGAACCCACATGGCGTTTGTCGAACATAAGCTATTACTTGTTCTGATTTTTAGCTTGGTTTTCTAGTTTTTGCTTACGTTTCAAGGCTAGTTCTAGGTCTTGCTCTGGCGTTTTCTGCGACTTTTTGATAAAGCCATGCAGAAGTACCATCTCATCTCCAGAAATACAGAATAGAACTCTTGCGATACGGCGATCAAGACTACTACGAACTTCGTAAAGTCCTTTCCCCATCGAACGGCAGGTTGGCATTCCGATTGGAAAACCGAACTCCACTGTTTTAATGTCTCCACCGATCCTTTGTCTATCCTCTCTATCCAAAGCTTTGAGCCATTCCCTCACTGGCTCGCTGCCAGCTTCGGTGACATAAAACTTAGCAATGAGTCGCTCGCTGTCTTGATGCATGAGTGTCACCCAGAAAGTTATTGGATATATTCAACACACAGTACCGATCTGAAATAGCGGAGCTAGCAACCCACTGGTGCTAAATTGCTCAGTAAGAGCAAAGATCGTTGGGCTCACTAATTCTTATCTAATACAGCAGCCAAACTTCTCCTTAAACACTCGAGAGCGGTTACCTGCAAATCAAATCTATCAATAACCTTGCTGACACATTCCCACTTAAACAAACATCAAGCATGAAAAGTACTTTGGTAAAGTACAAGCTAAGCGTACCTATTATGGTACATGTTGTCAAGTTTTTCAAGAAGATTTCCTGGCTCCTTTGCGATCGCAAAGTTCTACTACGTTGATTGAAATTGAAATTGATGATGTACTTAAAACGTATCAACATTGTCCCAATCGGCATTGCCGAGGCGAATCAACCAATTAAGCGTGCGATGTCGCTCTTCCACTACACCTGTGGCAGCGCATTGGGAGACTGGCAACATATCATCACTGTTAGACCAATCAAGGCTGCAAGGGATAGGACTGTTACTGGCATAGGCATCTCTAATTGCCCAATGAATTCTCGCAATTAGGTCGGCAGCATCTAAAATCTCTTTCTTCGAGCGCAACTTTGCCGTAGCTATAAATTTCAAGGGATTTGCTTCGTTTGGCTTCAGGATTTCTACAAGTTTCTGAACGTCACACATATCAGATGGCCAGGATAGTTCCTGAATGTAGCCAAGTGCCCATAGTAGTACCCAAATGCATTCCAATCGCCATTCCATTCTGCTGCATTCTTCAGGAGCGGGGTAGTCTTGATGGAGAAACCGCTTTTCTACTGGACTAGCTACACTCCACAGACGAGCCTCCGCCATTAAACCCAACATTTCCTGGTGAGAGACATCTTCAGCCTTGAGTACAACTGCATACATCACCAGCAAACGCTTTACCACGTCAGCACTATCACGCAGAACCGCATCTTCATCGTCAGGGATATGTAATGGTCGATTCCTTTCGGGATGCGTCTCAACACAAATAGGCACTTGATGAACAGCCAACACTTTTATGGAGCGATCGCCACGCGCTATTTGAGCTTTAGTTAAGATTCCCCGATCGCCTGGGGCTGCACTTTTATTCGTCATTTATGGCATAGGGTTACTGGCTTTATTGTAGGTGATCGCCCTGTTGCAGGATGTCGCCCAAGCAAAGCTTTACGCAGTTCTATCACCAATGGCGATCGCCAATTAGTGATGGACGGGGGGGCAAGACACCACACCCCCAATTAAAATGTGTCCTCACAATCTAGGCGTTGGCTATATCATGGATAAGAAGCCACAAATTAGCGATCTCACCAAAAATTTTCCGCTATGAAGACAAGTTGCGATCGGTATCTGAAGTGGATAGGGCAAGTAATCTCACTTGCTGTAATCATTGGCTGTTCTTCTGCCCCAGCTATCCCCAAAGATGCCACTATAAATAAGGTGACTTTAGTAAGTGGTTTGGAGCATCCCTGGAGCATTACATGGTTACCTGACAAGACCACGATGTTGATTACAGAGCGCCCAGGGCGACTGCGCATTGTCCGTAGTGGAAAGCTCGATCCTACGCCGATCGCAGGCTTGCCCGCAGTGTTTGCCGAAGGTCAGGGCGGTTTGATGGATATCTCACTACACCCACTCTTTGAAAAGAATCGCTGGATTTATCTTACCTATTCACACGGAAATGGACAAGCCAACCGTACCCGCCTCGCACGAGCAACATTTGATGGCAAAAACTTGAGCGATTTGCGGGTAATCTTTGAAGTTTCCCAAGCGAAGAGTGACACCCAGCACTTTGGATCGCGCATTGTTTGGTTGCCCGATAATACGATGTTAGTGGCGATCGGGGATGGTGGCAATCCGCCCGTGCAGCTAGATGGCGATTTGATCCGCAAACAGGCTCAGAATCTTCGCAGTCGTCTTGGTAAGATCGTAAGACTGAATGATGATGGCTCTGTCCCCCGTGATAATCCCTTCAAAGATTCCGACAAAAACGATCCTGCGGTATGGAGTTACGGACACCGCAATATCCAGGGACTAACATTCGATGCCACTTCAGGGCAGATATGGTCAACAGAACACGGTTCCAAAGGTGGTGACGAACTCAATCTCATTCGTGCAGGCAAGAACTACGGCTGGCCGATAGTCACATATGGCCGCGAATATTTTGGCCCAGAGATCTCGTCAGAGCGATCGCGCCCTGGCATGGAAGATGCCAAAGTGGTATGGACACCCTCTATTGCGCCTTCTGGGTTAGTCTTGTACAGAGGCGATCGCTTCCCCGCGTGGAAAGGCGATTTGTTTGCTGGTGGATTGGTCTCTCAGGATGTCCGCCACATTGACTTGGATGAGAAGGGAAATGTCGTGAGCCAAAAATCAATTGATATCGGTCAGCGCGTAAGGGATGTAAGGCAAGGCCCAGATGGACTGCTGTACGTTCTTACCGATGCACAGGATGGGCAACTGATCCGCCTCGAACCGAAGTCCTAAGTATGGCTCGAGATTTTGCAACTAATTCCAGTCTTCAGGTAGTTTTTCTTCAAGACTAGCGCGATTAGTAAACTCGCTGGGTGGGCGATCGCTACTCCATGCCCACCACACGCGATCGCATTGACATCGATAAAACTCTTGCCACTTACGGCGATAGTTGTCCGAATATACGGGCGATCGGCGATTAATCCATGCAGCTTTAGCTTCTTTGGCGGATAGATTACAGCTCGGGCAACAGAAATGGTGCGCATGGGTGGCTGAGTTTGTCCAGTCTGGAGGAGTTGGCTCGAAAGCATCCATAGAGTTGTGACCTGCAATAGTTGGCCTGGGAATTTTAGTTTCTTTGCCCCAAGTTGAGACTCGGGGTTACCTTTAGTATTATTGCTTACGTGAGTTTCAGATGTTCTCGGTTCAGGATAAAATTTCTGCGAAATAAGGCTCCAGGCAAGGCGATTTTTGTTCTGACTTCTAGATTGTCGGGAGCAATGCTAAGATAGTATTCGCCTTAATTCATTTTTTCAAGAGGACCCCTGTGGCAAACACTAAATCCGCCGCCAAACGCGCTGAAATTGGCGAGCGCAACAGATTGCGTAACAAAGCATATAAGTCAGCTGTTAAGACGCTAATGAAAAATTACTTCGACGCAGTAGTGGCATATGAGTCAACTCCTACTCCCGAAGCTATGCAAAACGTTCAAACCAGAATGTCTTTGGCTTATAGCAAAATTGACAGAGCTGTAAAACGGGGAATATTGCATGGCAATACTGGTGCCCGCCGCAAAGCTAGATTGGCAAGAGCAATTCGGCCAGTAGGAGTCTAGACCGATAGGGAGGATTACTTACCTGCCTCCGCAATTTAATCTATGCCAACGCAAATGCGCCGATAGCAAATCTATGGGCGTCGTTTGTTATGATTTACCGTGATGTCCAATATTTGGTTTGTATCCTGAGCAATCTAGCTACTGTCTTGGCAAGTTCCGTATCTTATAAATTCGGTAGTACTTGCTCTCTGCTATCGATCTACTTAAATATAGAGAAAACTAATGTCTGATAATCCAGTTAAAGATGCGTTTATTAACCCCACGGGTAAATTTTACGGTGAGTTCACGCCTGAAAACATGACTTTTGATGCGAATCTTCAAGAGTTTGCTAACCGTATATCAATTATTTGCGCTCTCGAAAATGGTGGCAAGATTACCACTGTCGAAGCCTACCATCAAATTAAAAATCTATGGGCGGAGCTAAAAGATTCAAAGCGCAACCTGCTCGATGACTAATGCTATGCGCTGAATGATACAACTTTGCCAACAATAGACTTACCCAGGCAAGGTGTATTGTGCGCTTGAGAAGCGATCGCTGCGGTAGTTACTTCCCAGCCTAAGTTTGGGTCAAATAATGTCGTCAGTCCTAAATTATCGATGCTAAGACATCTGGCTGGGCCAATGCTGAGCGATCGCCATAGTTCAGATGCGCTCAGCAAACCAGGCACTACTAGTTCTTGCCAGAGTACGGGCAAGGTAAACTCCAGGCCGATCGCCCCTGGGGGAGATACTTCAAAGGCAACAGTTTTCTCTTCGTAGGTATATGGGGTATGGTCAACCGCGATCGCATCAATTGTGCCCGATTTAACGGCGGCAATCAGAGCGGCCCGATCGGTAGCACTACCTAGCGGTGGCTTGAGATGCAGGTTAGGATCGTAGCTATGTAAATCCCGATCTTCGAGCCAGAGGTGCATCCAGGGCACACTCGCCGTAATCGGTAATCCTTGCGCTTTTGCTGCCGCAATCAGCTCGACACTTCGAGCCTTAGAGATTCGCATGAAATGTGTAGGTGTATCAGTAAGTGCCACCAGCTCAATTAATGCCGCTAGCGCCGCTGTTTCCGCCGCCTCCCAACTGCCAGTCAGTCCATATTGCAACGACCACCTACCCTCGTGCATCACACCACCACCTGCCAAGTTAGGATCGTAAGCCCACAGCATTAATGGCTTATTCAGGGGTTTGACATATTCCATGACGCGGCGCACAAGCATCAGATTAGCTAACGGCTTGGCATCTGTAAATCCAATGACAGCCGTTGACAGTTCGGCAAGGTCGGCAATCTGGTTCCCAGCACATTCCAGGGTAATTGCGCCCCAAGGCATCAATTGAGGAGTGAGTGGCGATCGCGCTTGCTTGCGCCAACTGCGCCAAAAATCTAGCGTCGTAATGCGATCGATCGCGGGTTTAGTGTGAGGTAAAATGCCAACTCGGCTAAACCCTCCGTGTTGAGCTGCCTTAGTTAAGGAGAACAGCGACTCTCTAGCTTCAAAACCTGGTTCGCCGCTAGTACTATACAAATCCACCAAACCTGTTCCCAGGACTAAGCCAGATCTATCCAGTACCTGTAGATCGGTGGGCAGATTTCCAGCATTAACATGTACGCTGCCATCAGCGGCAATTAGCACGTCTGCCATGAGATCGCTCTGATGCGACGCTCCAGGTATAGATGCATCCAGAATGCGCACCTGTCTGATTAGTAGAGGCCGATCCGTTAAAACTAAAGTTTCCAATGCCGATCCACCCGATACACCTACACAAATCTATCAGAGGTTGGCGATCGCCATAGCAGGATTTAGGAGGTCAATCCCCCACTAGCGCCTTTCAAGGGGGGATCCGCCAATAGCTGCTAGCGGAACTCGGCAATAATAGCATCAAGAATCGTCTGTGCCCCTTTGCCTTTAAGTTGGTGCGCTAATTCTGTGCCAATTTCCTCGGGAGAAGTCAAACTACCTTTTACTTCACCACGTACCAACGTTTGACCATCTAATGAGGCCACAATGCCCTTCAACGTCAGTTGGTCGGCATCAATGATCGAATTAACGCCAATCGGCACTTGACATCCGCCTTCCAACTCGCGTAAGAAAGAGCGTTCCGCAAGACAGCGTTGGGTGGTGGGATAGTGGGAAATTGGTGCGAACAATTCTAATATTTCATCATCATCGATCCGACACTCAATACCTAAAGCACCCTGCCCTACAGCATGGAGTGAGATCTCAGCATCGATTACCTGATGCACGCGATCGCCCATACCTAAACGCTGCAACCCAGCTACAGCCAGAATAATCGCATCATAGCCACCCTCATCTAGCTTTTGCAGTCGCGTATTTAGGTTGCCACGAATATCTTTAAATGTGAGGTGGGGGTAATAATGGCGCAACTGAGCTAAGCGACGTAATGAAGATGTCCCGATCACAGCACCCGCAGGTAAGGTTTCTAGCTGCTTGTCCTGGTATTTTTGATGCACAACTAGGGCATCGGCAGGATCTTCACGCTCTGTGACCGCGCCCAACACTAAGCCTTCTGGTAAGTTTGTTGGTAAATCCTTTAAGCTATGCACGGCGAAGTCAACATCTTTATTCAGCATGGCAACTTCTAGCTCTTTGGTAAAAAGCCCCTTATCGCCAATTTTGGCTAAGGCTACATCCAGAATGTTATCTCCTTGCGTACTCATGGTTTGCACTTCAAACGTGCGATCGCTATGTGCTTTCTGCAATTCCGCTTGCACCCAATGGGTTTGAACTAGGGCTAGTTGACTTTTGCGGGAGCCGATGCGGACAGTGCGGGTGGTAAGCATATGACAAATAAAGGTTTGAAATTGTAATTTCTGAAGTTATTGGAATGCTGAAAGGTAACCAATTCCGAGGAATCGTGTTTAACACTCAATCATAAATGGCTAGTTGTTCGCAAAATTGTTAAGTATTACGACAAGTGTAGGGTGGCGATCTCGATCGCCTCTCTAGGAGCCAATTATTTCGCTATTTGGCGGTAGCTTCTAGCAAGCGCGAGAAATAAAAGCGTGTACTGGTCATTTCGTGACGTTGCACCCGAAAGCCCGCTCTAATCAAAAAATCTCTGATTTCCTTTTCGGGATGTAAGTAGGCGCGTGTAGCTTTACTGGGGCCTGGAAAAAATTCGCCAACTTTTTTGAGCATTCCCAAATAAGGGGTATAGGGGGCAAAGCTAATAATTAAGCGGGATTTTGCTAACGAACCTAGATGCTTAATCATTGGTTCAGCTTTCTCCAGTGGGTAGTGAATCAAGACATCCAGACAAATTACCGTGTCATATTCCCCTGAAAGGCTAGCCAGATCGCTGACGATAAATTTAGGGTTGTGAGGATCGGGGGCAAGACGCTTAGCCTCCTCGGTCATCTTATCAGAAATGTCGCTAGCAAAGACTTGAGCGCCTGCGGCAGCGAGCGGTAAGCTGAGACTACCCACGCCACACCCCGCATCACAAATCGTGAGGCTAGAGAGATTGGCATCATGCTTGAGCCACCCAATTACCTTATTCACGGTCTGCTGATGTCCGACTCTTATATCCTTTTGAACGCTGTTAACTTCGCCATTGCCATAGATGCGCTGCCAGCGATCGAAGCCAACAGAATTGAAATAGTCGCGAACAATTTGTTTGTCGTTAGTTGTCATGCTTTCGAGACTTTAGAGGATAATTATGAAAGATTATCACATCAATATCCGCCAATATTGACAACATTTATTCCCATGTCGTACCGCTGAATCTATTCCCCAATATGCACTTGATGCCTGATTATGGGATAAATAAAAAGGAAGTAATTCTGGCTCTCGATTATTATGCGAAACCCTCAGGCAATAATATTGCGCAAGATGCAGGAAATTGCGTCAGGAACTATCGCCCGTAGCGATTGAAAGAGCGATCGCTAAGCAGTTCTCTCAAGAATTTCTCCGATCGCATTGATAATTACTTCTGGTTGCTCCACCCATACAAAATGACTGCTCCGATCCGCCTGCATTTGCGTGCAATTGGTTGACAGTTTGAGTAATTGCTCGTGCATCCGCTCTCTCAAACGATTAGCTTCACCAATCGGCATATAAAAATTCCAGGCAGATTGCTTAAAGAATGTCGCAGATTTAATGCTAATTATCGGCAAATCAACTGGCAGCTGCGCGGCGAGTAATTGGCGACTGCTAGCATCAAGCGTGAGAATTTCGCGGCACATTGTCATCCAATGCTTGGGACGATAAAACGATCGCTTCACACGAGCGCGAACCTCCTGAGGAAATTGGCGCAACTCAGGCTTTAGTAACTCGAATATACCCAACATCCCTAATAACCTAACTATCCCGATCGCCGCCCCAAAAGTTGACATCACAAAACCAGAGGCAAAAAATAGTTTGAGAACTCTCAAGCCCCATGACATCTCAAGCATTCCCTGCTCGTGCAAACCATCTACCAACACTAAACCTGATACCTTTTCAGGGAAGTAATGAGCGTACAGTCGCACATTATAGCTACCAAAAGAATCTCCAACTAGAATATAGGGAGGCGCAATATTCGCTGCCGTCAACAGCGCATCAAGCTCCTGCACAATTTGCGCGCTCGATCGCGATCGCGGACTAGATTCACTCCATCCATACCCAGCGCGATCGTAAATGCAGACAGGAGCGAGTTTCGCAATTTCATCGACCAAAAAATATCCATCTATCCCACCAAGACTATGATCTAGTACTACAGTTGGACTACCGCGATCGGCTGAACCCAATGCGTAGAGATGGATCTTACCGCCACCGATATTCAGGCACTGTCCAGGTGGTCGCAGCGATCGCTCTTCCCACCAACATGCAGCCAACTGAAAAATACCCCCCGCAATCAATACCCAAGGATTTATCCACATTTATTCTTCTCTCTTCCCTCTTTATTTCTTGATCGCAGCTTCTTGAGCTAAAATCGCTGCGGCGCATAGCTGCCCCGAGAGTGTAGCACCTTCCATGCTGTCGATGTAATCTTGCATTGTGTAACTGCCAGAGAGAAAAAAGTTGGATATAGGAGTCTTTTGTGGTGGACGATAGAGATCCATACCAGGTGCTTCACGATAGAGAGACTGAGCTAGCTTCACGACGCTATACCAAGTCATATTTAATTCTCTTGATGATGGGAAGAGTTCTTGCACTTGCTTCAATACATGTTGCGCGATCGCCTCATTACTCTCCTTAATAAATGGGTCACCAGGTGTGAGAACTAATTGCATCAAAGAGCCCTGCCCTGCTTGATAATAGTTTGAGGGACTGGTGAGTGCCAAATCAGCAAAACAGGAAAAGTCAGCATCGGGGGTATAAAGTAAATTATCCATTCCAGCCGCATGGGCTAATTGCTGTCGCTGCTCAGCATCGTGGAGTTCCGTCACCCATCCATCAAATCTCAGTTGCACTGTCGCTACAGGAACTGTTTCCAGCTTATAGATATTATCAAACTCTTTCCAATCGCGCCACTCTGGTGGTAAAAGGCGTTGCACACCTGGGACATCACAGGCACAGACATAAACATCAGCAACAACCTGCTCCTCTGCATCACCCTGCGCCACTACCATGCCTGTAATAGTTGCGACATCACCATTGCGATCGTACTGGATTTCTCGCACACGTCGGCGCGTATGGATCTTTGCCCCTCTTGCTTCTAAATAATCAACGATAGGTTTATGCAAGAATTCATGCGGCGAGCCTTCCAACATGCGTAATACCGATGCTTCGGTGCGTGTAGCAAACATTTGGAAGATCGTTAACATGCAACGGGCAGAAATGTTTTCACAGTCAATAAACCCTAAAGCATAGGCAATGGGATTCCACATGCGCTTGATGCTGCCATTGCTACCACCATGACTGCGAAACCAATCAGCAAAGCTGATGCCATCGAGGTTGCGAATCGTTCTCATCGCGCCTTCAAAATCTACCAAACCGCGCACTATTGGGCTGGTGCCGAGCGCGATCGCATTCTGAATTTTGTCCTGTAGTGATAATTGCGATGTCGTAAAGAAGGCTTTGAGGCCGTTGAATGGCGCACCTGTAAAGAAACGGAAGTCTAATTCACCAATGCGCCCTCCTTTGTTAATGAAGGTATGGGTATGCTGTTTCTGCAATAAGCTTTTGAACGCTCCCACTTTTTTCATTAACTCAAATAGTTGGTAGTAGTTACCAAAAAAGACGTGCAAGCCCATCTCAATGTGGTTGCCATCAGGATCGACCCAGCTACCTACCTTGCCACCCACAAACGGACGGGATTCAAAAATTTCTACCTCATAGCCGCGATCGCACAGCTCAACTGCTGTAGACATGCCTGCTAATCCTGCGCCAATGATTGCTACTCGCATCTCGTAATTTATATAACTTTTATCTATAGGACTTACGCAGTCAAATCTGCAAAAAACCAACTGGAGGGAGTTTGAAGGCGTTGCCCTCAATTGGGGCAACGCCCTAAACCCCTTGAAATATTGGTTTTATTTTTCATGGTGCATAAATCCCGATCTAATGAGCAGACTCAAAGCTATTGTAATACTTTGCCTAACTATCGGGGATTTAGTCCCCCCCTTAGCTCACGCTTAGCCATTAGAACCAGGCATTTAGATCTGTAGTGCGGAATTTCTGAAATTACTGCTTATGGTACAAAAGTGCATGAGTCTGCTATCTTGTCAGGGTAATTATTGCCATTACAACGTTGGTAATTACTCCATATGTTGCTTGAGATGATATAGCCACCGCCTAGATCGTTAGGACAAATTTTAATTGGGGGTGTGGGGGCAATGCCCCCATGGAGGGGTTCTACCCCTTCACCCCGTCCCAACCTAATTGGCGATAGCTATATCTATAACAGGCATACAAATAGGTTTGGAGAACAATCTGGGAAAGCAGTTATGAAAAGTTACTTTAGGCTAGCGAATATTTCCGTACTGGGGATCCTCTGTACCATTACCCTGGCTGGAGAAACTCTGAGCGCTGCCACCGACAGCAACCCAATTATGCAAATTGGCATAGTGCAGAGATTTGGTGCAAATTCCCAGGATCGCATTACCCTTAGGGCTCCCGCTGGCGATCGCATTACCCTAAGCATCCTCGCAGGGGATGGCAAAGGCAAGCAAACTCTTACAACCGATACTGTAGTTATAGAGATTGCCCCGCAACCTTTAGAAAAACCATTGCTAGATGAAAAAATAGTCCTTAGCCACCACCGTAGCTTTGAAAATGCTGCCGCTAGCGCCTACCACTGGAAACAAAAAGGGGTCGAAACCGAGATTGCTCAACCTAAACGCTGGCAAGTATGGGCAAAACGCAGCGCCTACAGTACGCCTCTTTTACGGCGGTTGTTATTCTCTAGTTTGCGCTTGCAAGGAGATATTGCCCAACTAGACTCAAAGGTTTTATCACAGCAACCAAAGGCTTCCTTGGTGGTGGGAGGTTTCCGCTACAATCGCGACACGCTCGACATTAGCACTACTCAGGGCGTGCTGGAAGTGAACAAACGCCCCTATGCTGGCACGTTTCGCCTTCAACCCAATGCTCATCAGAGCTTTACCTTAGTTAATTACGTTCCGATTGAAACTTACTTGCGCGGTGTAGTACCCCATGAAATTGGCTACAATGCCCCCTATGCTTCAGTTCAAGCACAAGCAGTCTTAGCTCGCACCTATGCCCTCGCTAGCCGCCATCGGTTTACGACAGATAACTACGAACTCTGTGCCGATACCCAATGTCAGGTTTATCGTGGTTTGGAAGATACAACCCCAACAGCCGATCGAGCGATCGCCGATACTAGCGGGAAAGTACTCACTTACAATAACAAAGTTGTTGATGCACTGTATTCTTCGACGACAGGTGGGATCACAGCTAACTACAACGATATATGGGATGGTCAAGAGCGTCCATATCTCAAATCCGTAGTAGATTCCGTTACTAATTCCATCGATTTCAAAAAATTCGATCTTGCCGATGAGAATAACTTCCGCACTTTTATTAGTAAACGTGATGGATTTAATGAAGTAGGTTGGAATAAATTTCGTTGGCAATCTGATAGCAGCTTAGAAGAGATTAAAACTACGCTGCGAGACTTTCTGAAGCTATCTGGTGATGTTGAGACCAAGTTCAATCAGATTAAGCAGGTTAAAGTTACAAAAAGGTCGCCATCAGGTCGCGTTCTGGCAATGGAAGTAGAAACAGACACTAAAACCCTCACTCTGGAGAAAGACGAAATCATCGACGCTTTTTATGCCCCAAATAGCACTCTATTCTACATTCAGCCAATTTATACAGAGATAAGCAAATCTGACGAGAAGGAAAAGCAAAATATTAGTCCCACTTCCACTCCTAATTCTATCTCTAACCCTAGCCCTAAACTTAACCCAATAGAATCTAGCCCTAACCCAAGCCTTAAGGTCCTAAAAGGATATTCTTTTATTGGTGGCGGTTTGGGGCATGGTGTGGGGATGAGCCAAGCAGGTTCCTATAATCTTGGCAAACTGGGATGGTCCTACGATCGCATTCTAGATTTTTACTATACAGGTGCGAAATTACAGACTCTGCGACCAGAATTTTTGCCGGATAAGGTGCCAGTAGATCAAAAATAGGCCCTGAGGAGAAATCGCAAAATCATAGCCGCAGTGCGATCGCACTGCGGCTATTCAAATCAAACTCTAAATCTATAGCCAACGCCTAGATCGTAATTGATAGATTTTAATTGGGGGTGTGTGGACATTACAATCGGATTATTCTGCCACTCCTACAGGGCTAGATTCAGACGGGACAAAGCTATCGGTATCCATTAACCCCTTCGGATCGAACATAATGCTGTAAGTGGACTTAACATCAGAACGTGTCAGCAACTTGAGATGGGCATCAGCATCGCGCCGATGACGGAAGCGACCATTAACGACCCCTTCTGTATCTGTTTGATGGCGAATAATGCACCAAGGTTGAAGTTGATTCCTGTAACTCATTAATTTTGCCTGCAATTTAGAGAAATAAGAGCGATTCCAGATAAATTCTGGGTTAACTCTAGATATGGTTGCGAATTGGATCTATTAGTCACTTTCGGACAATGTACAGAGATCGCACAATTAACTACTATACATACATTTTGTTGTGTCATGTATGCTTTCAATTGGCAGATCGGCCAAATGCTACTACAGCATTTTGACCGCCAAAACCAAAACTAAAATTCATGGCGATTTCGAGCTTAGCTCTGCTGGCCTTAAGTGTGAAATTTAAATCAAAATCTGGCGATCGCAGCCCCGTACAAGGAGGCAATACTTGCTCTTTTAGGGAGAGTAGACAGAAAATAGCCTCCATCATACCTGTAGCGCCAAGTACATGCCCTGTTGCGCCTTTAGTCGCGCTTAACGCAGGTGTATGAGGGAAAACTCTTGCTACTAAAGCCGCTTCGGCGGCATCGTTACGCTGCGTTCCCGTGCCATGCAAATTGATATGATCGACATCTTTTGTGTTAATGCCGATACGTTCTAGGCAATCATGTATAGCGCGTTCGGCTCCGATGTGCTGCGGATCGGGACTGGTTTGATGCCAAGCATCATTGGTGAATCCAAAACCTAAAATCTCTCCATGGTTATCTATACGTTCTAGACTTTGCTGGCGCTGGCGGAGCGATCGCTCCGATTCCATCACTATAGCTGCCGCTCCTTCACCTAGGACTAAACCTTCGCGTTCGCAACTAAATGGATATAGTCCTGTGCGTGCCATCGCGCCAAGCTGGTGAAATCCAGCAATACTCAAGGGTGTAATTGGTGCGTCAACTGCTGCTGCGATCGCCATTTCACACGTACCCATTTGGATCGCTTCGTAGGCTTGCGCGATCGCCCAGTTACCCGTAGCACAAGCTGCCATCGGAGACATTACAACAGACTGAGTTTGGGTGTAAGCGGCCACTTCGCTGGCAATATTTCCAGGTAATAGACTCAGCCAGGAAATTCCAGATCGATCTTTAAAGCGATCGCTACATAAAGCTGTCTCCAATTCGAGCTGGTTCGCGCGACTAGAGCCTACGACGATGCCGCAGCTTGGTAATGGCAAAACTAACCCAGCATCAGCGATCGCTTCAGAAACTGCCTTTAAAACCAGGCATTGCGCCCTTGTCTGTAATACATCAGCTGAACATAGTTTATCCACGATCGCCAGCGGTAATGGGGTGTCAGAGAATTGTGGGATACACACAAGCTGAATCCCAGACTTGCCTGCCAGCAGGTTAGCCCATGTCGTTAAGCGATCCTGTCCGATCGCCGTGACAAGACCAATACCCGTAACAATTACCCTGTGACGATTACCTTGCAATTGACACTCGTGGGGGAGACCCCTGTGGTTGCCCAAATTAGTTTAGGGCAGGTACGGAGGCACTGCCCTAAACTAATCGGTATATTTTTTCGTGAAAACCAACTAATTGGTTTTAGGTGGGCTTGTCTCGGTTGAAGGTGATTCCTTCAGGTTGTTTTTACCCTCGATAATTTTGATCGACTCAATGCGATCGCCTACCTGAATTTTATCCACCAAGTCCATACCACTAGTTACATAGCCAAATACGGCATAGGAACCATCCAGAAATTTGGCATCGGCAAGTGTGATATAAAATTGCGATGAGGCTGAGTCAGGTGACTGCGATCGCGCCATCGCCACCGCCCCTTTAGTATGTTTCAACTGTGGCTTAGTCGTAGAAACCAACACCTTGCCATAGGTTGGAATTTTCTCACCTTCGGCCAAGATCTCCAAGGGAATATTACGCGGTCTTGAGGTAACGGGGTCATTAAATCCACCTGTGCCATTACCATCGGGATCGCCTCCCTGGACGACAAAGGGGGAAGGGTCTTTCTCAACTCTGTGGAAGGTCAGGTTAGTATAAAACCCGCGATTAACTAGATCGATAAAGTTACCAGCAGTAACGGGAGCCTTTTCGCCATCAACGGCGATCGTTACGGTTCCCTGTTTTAGCTTCATTTCCACAGTGGCAGAGCCCGAGAGCCGTGGTGATTTAATGCCAGGCTCAGCTTGGGGTGTCTTTTTGATGCCCTTAATATTGACAGAGTCAACCGAAGTAGGTGTGGCAGAAGTTTCAACAGGGGTTTTAGGAGATGCATCCGAGGGAGTACTTATTCCCGTAGCGCAACTTGTCAGTACAACTGCACTGATTAAAAGTACAAAATTCACGATCCAGCGTCGCATAATAATCTTATTACTCCAGAAGAGGATCAGAACTTAGAAATTGTGTTTAAAGCCCCTCTAAGGGTACAGATAGAAATCTGGCTAATTCGGCTGCTTTATCCTCAAGCTGAGACAAAGCCATAGGCTGCCCTACTTCAGTCAACGGGATATTACCCCTACCTTTAACTCGAAGATAAAACGCTCGTTTAGGATTAAGTCCGTTTTTGATTTCCACGCGGACTGCTAAAACGTCTTCGATCGGATACTCAAAGTCAACTCGGCGATTTTTGCCTGGAAATCCCCAACGAAAGATATTTACCTTTCCTGTATCAAGATTGAAATTGTTGAAGCCTCCGCCTAAATCAAGGGCAATAACCACCCAAAGATATACATCCAGCAGAATACCTGCAACGCCGTAAAAAGTCAGCGCTAACCCTTGCGGCAGAAATTTCAAATCTAAAGGTTCGGAAATTGGCAGCAAATTTACATTCAAATAGCTGGACAGTCCAGCTAGAAGAAAACCTATAGCACCTATAGCTACTACTATGGCATAGGAGAAATTGCTGAAGCGCCTAGCACCCTTGATTGGATAGTTAAGAACATTCACGGTAGAAGATGCGGTTGTTGCCATCGAGCAATACGTTGCGAATACTGATTAATGCATCAAGTATAAACCCCATCCGCTACAGAGAGTTGATCTTCTTGGCAAGCTCAAGATCTAGATGACTGATTCCGCCAGCATCGTGGGTTGTCAGATCTATAGCTACACGGTTATAGACGTTGAATAACTCAGGGTGGTGATCCATTTTCTCTGCCACAATCGCCACTTTGGTCATAAAACCAAAAGCTTCAACGAAGTTGCTAAATTTAAATGACTTATTAAGCTTGCCATTCGCAATTTTCCAGCCAGATAGCTTGGCTACCTCGCTAGCAAGAATGTCTTCAGGTAGTTTTTCTACTGGCATAACAACTAAATAAATCGGGGTATTAGCGTTTGATAGGCTCATCTCTGTACCACCAAGCCAAAATTTGTTGCCAATTCCAGCCCAGTTTTGCCATTTGCTGCGTCATCTCTTGATCTAAATGCTGACCATCTGATACTGGCATATAACCATTACCCCAACTAACCCAGTTAACTGGTAGTTTAGCTCGATAGTAACCCTTAAACTTAGGGCTTAGCATATAGCCTGCGGTGGAGGAGACGGCTTGGTCGCTACGGGGATGGATCAGAGATTTGGTTTGAGTTGTGAGCGGATCGAAACGGAAAAAGCCTGAATAGACCTGATCTCGGGTGTCGCTCACGAGGTCGTAGGGAGCACTGCCCCATTTACGCTGACGCTGAGTATTGATTGCATAGCTACGTGCTGCAACAGCCTGAGCCATGAGGGCATCCAGATGCCAGCTAGCTGGCATTTCACTAGGGACAACACTGCGGAGATATTCCTCTAGTGGCAAAACATTGATGGCGATCGCCTTTCCTTTCCAGGGCCGCACTTCCATCTCACCAGGATATAGGGTGTTACCAATTTGTACCAGTCCGTTATTAGATGGTTGAATCAGATTAACCTTGCTAGCGGGCAAAGTATACCAGCGGCCAGACTCCATCCTGAGCGCAGGCTGCCCTTGGGTCTGTAAAACGGCAGGCTGGGTGACAGCAATTGGCATCTTGCTGCTTGGTTCTTCCTTAACCAATACTCTCAAGACAGCGGCAGCAGCAGTTTGCGAAAACCCTGCCATCAGCACAAACATTAACGCTAAGCCAATGGTACGAAAACTTCGTGTCAAACTTGTAATCATTATTTAACTCTCACACCTAGAACTAAAATGTCTAAACTCAGTTCTGTCAAAGGCTTTGTAGCCAGAACCAAACGCGAAATAGGTTCGGCAAATCGACTACGTTCATCGAAATTTACCGAATTTTAACAATCTATTTAATCTTGAAGATAAAATCACTGTAACAGCTTGTCTAGACTTTTTCAAATAATATGTAGTTAGAGGAGTAGGCGTAGGTGGTTGCGGAGAGTCACATCTCTGAGGAAAGTCCGGGCTTCCATGAAGACCAAACTGCTGGGTAATTCCCAGTGCGAGCGATCGTGAGGATAGTGCCACAGAAACATACCGCCGATGGAGCTTAGCTCACAGGTAAGGGTGCAAGGGTGCGGTAAGAGCGCACCAGCAGAGTCGAGAGGCTCTGGCTAGGTAAACCCCAGTTGGAAGCAAGGCGAGAGGGGCGAGAGTACTGGTCTTTATATCCTTGTCCCGTTGTCTAATCTGTGCCGAAGCGTAAGCTAGGCAAAATGATTAGGAGTGAGCCGCTTGAGGTGGTTGGTAACAGCCATCCCAGATAGATAACTACCAGTCAAAAGCAATTAGCGCTATGCGATTAGTGGTCAGCTTAAGCTGATAGCTCATAGCTAGTAGCTGATAGCTCAGATGTAACAGAACCCGGCTTATGTCCTGCTCTTCAACAATTTAATTTCGATTGAAAATTATGGGAAATCTTCCCGCTAAGGTTAAGAGACTTGTATTTTGCCCGCTCAAACAATGGTTTGGCAGGGTGGTTGTTGGTGTAACTTTTGTGAGCCTCAGTGCTACATTCAGCGCTCGCTACCTTTGGGAGCCTCAGCTATCGGCTGGAATGGTGGTGCAAAACGATATTAAGGCCAACAAAACCATAAAAGTGCTTGATAAGGAAGCTACTCGTCAAGCAAGGGAGCGTGCATACCAGGAAGTTCCTCAGGTTTATCTGGCAAACCCTGAAGCCAATCTGCAAGCAAAAAAGCACTTGGAAGAATTACTTGAGATTGGCGATCGCCTGCGTAAAGAAGGGGGGAAACTACCCTTTGTTAGCACTGATACGCTCACATATAAGGTGCAGCTATATTTGCGTAAATATCCCGAATTAGCCTGGGGTGCTTTTTTGCGACAGCTCGACTTGATGCACGCTCAGCCCAAGTTATTTTCTCAGCCAGTTTTAGCTAGCTTTGCCCAATCAAATATTTCAAGTCAGGCGGTTAAAGAGCTACTACGTCATAAGGCAAGTATGGATGATGTGGCTTACCGTCAGTTGATTGATACAATTGCCACGTCGAGAAAGGCTTATAAGCAAGCACTATTTAAAGTGTCAGAAGGCCCAGAAATGTATCGCGAGCACTTGCTAGATCTGCAAGATCGCGAATGGGAATCAGATAAGCTAGCCCTACGTAAAGCTCTAGATGATATTCTGGCATGGGGAATTGTGCCTGGCTTACCCAACGAATTTAAAAAATACAGAATAGAGCATCAGAAAGATCTGCCTACAGTTCCTAATCGCCGCTCGATCGCTCGCGGTGTGCTCGATTTAGTGGCGATCGCAAATTTGGAGCCTGACTACACTGCAACCGAGCAGTTGGGTCATAAGGCGGAGGCTGAAATTACACCCAAGTTTGTGACGTTGAGGATGGGGGAAGTAATCGTCCGAGCTGGCCAAAAAATTACGGAAAGGGAATTTACCTATCTTGATAGCTTGGATCTAACGCGAAGGCATCCGAATACGCTCAAGATTGCGATCGTGATGTTTAGTGTTGCAGGCGCGATGCTGATTTTTTCGAGAATTAACCGTCGCTGGTCTATATGGTTGAATGTAAACCTCAAAAATGGTGATTTAGCGGCAATTGGGCTGGTCTGTACTGGCGCCGCGATCGCCACCGTACTTTTATCACACGGCAATATCCCACTTGTCCCTTTAGCCAGCATCGGATTAATCGTTGGCAGCTTTTATGGTTCCAGACTGGCCATGTTAACTACGCTACTGGTTTCAGGCTTAATTGCGGTCAGCTTTGGTATGGCGATTATCAGTTTTGCCCCCATCTTGTTAGGTGCGGTAATAGCTGCGGGTTTAACAAATCGCCCACACACTAGATCTCATTTGGCAATGACGGGTTTATTGGTAGCAGGCGTACAAGCTGCTGCTTATATTTCTGTTGCCATATTGTTAGGCAATGTTGTGTTATTGGACTTGGGGTTGAAAGCCTTGTTGTATGCCACAGGTGGAATTATTTCTTCGATCGTGGCTCTAGGTGCTATTCCCTATCTCGAACAGCTCTGCTATGCGATTACGCCAATTCGCCTGGCGGAGCTTGCTAACATAGACCGCCCCTTACTTAGACGTCTGGTCACAGAAGCACCAGGGACATTTCAACACACAATGTTTGTCGCCAACCTGGCTGAAGCTGGGGCGAGGGAGTTGGGTGCAGATACGGCTCTGGTGAGGACAGGAACCCTTTACCATGATGTCGGCAAGACGCTCAGACCAGAATATTTTATTGAAAATCAAATGGGGCAACTCAATCCCCACGATCTGCTAAACGATCCTTGGCACAGCGCCCAAATTATTAAAGAACATGTCACAGGTGGCTTGAAGCTAGCACAAAAATATCGCTTGCCCGAACTGCTGCAAACTTTCATCCCAGAGCATCAGGGCACAATTCCGATCGCCTATTTCTTGCACAAAGCCAAGGAGCAATCGTCAGCCCCAATTGATGAAGATGACTTTCGCTATGAAGGCCCTATCCCACAATCGCGCGAAACAGGAATTGTGATGCTGGCAGATGCTTGTGAGGCGGCACTACGCTCTTTGGGCAACAATACAACAATGGAAGCCGCCAATGAGATGCTAATGCGTATTTTTAAGTCGCGTTGTGATGATGGGCAACTCAAAGATTCTGGTCTGACGATTGAAGATCTGCAACGGCTTGCACCTGTTTTTATTAAAGTTTGGCAGGAACGCAACCATGGTCGGATTAAATACCCACCACTGGCGCAAAAACTCGATCCTAGTGGCTCGGCTCTGCCAGAACCCCAAACCACGCGCATTGCTGAGCCAGTAGAGCAAGTAGCTAAGTCAGGTGCAGAAAAGCTATGACTACCCAACGCTGACATCTTGGGGTTTCTCTAGTTTCCACCCTAAGGGACTGGCGACTTTCCCTGCTAGTTCTATGGCATCAAAGGGTTTCGAAATTGCGGCCTTAATGCCAAGCGACCTATAGTGATGTAAATCGGAGGATTGTACTTTGGCTGTGAGCAGGATCACAGGGATTTCTTTGGTGGTTGGATTGGCTTGCAAGTGCCGAAAAGTAGTCAGACCGTCCATCCCAGGCATCATTACATCCAGCAAGATCGCATCGGGTTTTTCCGCTTCAGCCACAACCAAACCTTCTGGTCCCGATGCAGCGGTGAGAACTTCCCATCCTGCTACTGTTTCCAAGCAAATTTGGGCAACTTCACGGATATATTCCTCGTTATCAATTACTAAAACTCGCTTGGCTAGTTTATCTGGCATACTTGACTCCTTCATGAAACTGTGGATGGCATTGAGGCTATATTTGCCAAGTTTAACTGCGTCACTTCGTTTTCTGTGGGAAATACGCGATCGCGCCCTGCACTTTTAGCCTTATAGAGCGCAATGTCTGCCGCGCAATATAAAGCTTGCAGATCTCCACCATCCTCAGGGTACTGGGAGACACCTGCACTAAATGTTACGTAAAATTGCCTACCATCAGGGGCTGTAAAATTCTCTTCGCGCAAAGTACTTAAGATTGCATTTAACCTTTCTACGCCCTCATGTTTACCCATACCATACATACCCACGACAAACTCCTCACCTCCCCAACGGGCAATTGTATCTTCACTGCGGAGCGATCGATTCAGCAATTGCCCCACATAGCACAACACTAAATCTCCGGTCGCGTGGCCGTACAGGTCATTCACTTGTTTGAAGCAATCTAAATCAAGAATCGCAAAGCAGACTGGCTGTTGGTTACGTTGGGCTAAGTGCAAATTCTCATCAAGCGTTTGGGTAGATTTATGGCGGTTATATACCTTCGTGAGGGGGTCGATTTCTGCCATCCTCTTTAAAAGCTTAATGCGATCGAGCCGATTGACAATGCGGGTAACTAACTCTGGGCCGACAATTGGCTTGCTGACGAAATCGTCAGCACCCATGGCAAATACGGTATTTACGATCTGTGGGTCGGTATGGGCAGTGAGGAAAATGATTGGTAAGCTACTCCAGCGGGAATCATTTCTGACGATCTGGCACAGCTCAATCCCAGTTAAATGAGGCATCTCTACATCCAAAATTAGCATATCTGGGATGTACGCCTCCAGTGTTTCCCAAAATTGCTGTGGATCGCTAAGAGTTGTTAGATTCAGTCCCCAAGGCTCTAGCAAGGTTCTCAAAATTGCCAGCACCTTTGGATCGTCATCAACTGCTAACACTCTGGCAGTAGACGATTCCATTCTTTTGAGAATCTGTGTCACCGTATCCAGTACTTGGGCGGGTGGAGTGGGTTTGCGCAGAAAAGTGCGTCCGCCCAACCTGGCTACTTCTAGTCTTTCCGCTAAATTATCTCGGTTACTAAACACCAATACTGGCAAGGGAGGGATGCGCTGGCTTAGTTCGCCTAGCAATGCCAAACTCTCTGCGGTTGAGTCTGAAACCGATAGATCGAGCAGGACAGCATTGGGAACTTGATGGTAGATTTTGTCTTTGGCGATCGCCAGGCTTGTGGCACTATCGACACGAATCCCCCAACTACTACTCTCAGCCGTCAAATTCTTGGTCAATTGGCGATCGCGGTCAATGACTAAAAGCAATGGGCGATCGTCCTTAGCCTGAAATAGATGGGATAAATGTGTCACTAGACCGCCTTCCTTGGCAGGCTCGCGAGAAATTTCCTGCCGCAGATCGGCTACGAGCGATCGCAGGTGCTTAACCTCTATGTTTTTACAAGCTATCTGTTCTCGTAATATTTGCTCAATTTGCCGAGAGAGTACGGAACCATGGCTAAATCCAAAAGTGGCTAGGGAGCCTGTAAGCGTATGACTTTCGGCAACAGCCGCAGATAAAAGATCCGCATTAACTTCTTGTGGGGGAACCTCCAATTTGGCCACAGCATTCTCTATGATGCCTACCTGCTCAGCAACCCTGGATCGGAAGCGACCCCAAATCTCCGATATTCCTAATTGTGTTTGCTGTTGGATGGAGTTATGTATCTGTCGATCGCTGTCTTGACTTGCTAGATCGTTTTCAGATTCCTCTGATTGATTGTGCAACAATGGTTTGAGTCGATAACCAATCCCATAAACTGTCTCGATCGCATCGCGATCTGCACCGGCTGTTTTTAACTTTTGGCGTAGCCCTTTAATCTGAGTTCTTACAGCTTCTTCGCCAGGTGTTTTTTTGTAAGACCAAATGTGATCGATCAGGGCACTACAGCTAAAAACACGGTGCTGATTGCGCAGAAATACCTCCAGTAGTGAGTATTCCTTGGGGGTTAAGTTTAAAGGGCGATCGCTATAGGTGACAGTACAGGCACTTGGGTCTAGCTTTAGATCTCCCCATTCCAGCACAGGCATCACTGTGGCGCTACCTCGACGCAGCAACGCTCGAATCCGTGCTACTAGTTCTTCTGGCTCGAAGGGTTTAACAATGTAATCATCGGCTCCGGCATCTAACCCGTTTGCTTTATCATGGCTGCTATCCCGACCTGTGAGGAGGACAATTGGCATCTGGTAGCCTTGCGATCGCAACTGACGACAAAGGCTAACTCCGTCTAGCTTTGGCAGTACATAGTCTATCAGAACTAGATCGTAATCGAATGCTTCAACTAACTCCCGACCAGCTTCGCCATCAACGGCGACCTCTACATTATAGTTTTGTCTGGTGAGGACGTTTTGCAGCATCCTAGCGGTAAACTCATCATCCTCTACAATCAGAATTTTCATCTTGACATCTCTTGATTCATTCTGTGTATCTTATGAATTCCGCGATCAGGCGCTTTATCCACCCTGTTTGCAGGGTAACTTATATCTATATTAATTTACTTGATATTTTTCAAGGCTAAAGCTACAGGATTATTGACACACAAGCAAAAAGCTCTGTAATTGGTTAATGCGTTAATCGCTTAAGAGATTATACTACTATTCCTTCAGTCGCCAGCAGTCGCAAATCTCCATATATCCATGTCTAAAGCGCAGGAGTTTGCGCCTTGTTCCTAGTTCAACTTTTGGATAACTACCAACCCTAATATATTAAGACTCCTGGTAGCTTGTTACTCAGACCATAATGTGTAGGAAATGTTGGGATGAGTTATTATCTGCCCGTAGCTTGTATTGCTATTTCCAAAAGTTGTTCAGATCCCCCAATAATGTGCTTTTTGAGCGCAAATGGGTTAGTAAACAAAGGGCAAGCATCCCACCTACTTTCAACTAGAGCATTGAGTTGTTGGCAATTGCCACCACGTCGTCCCTGCGGTGAATAGTTGGCACACAAGCCACAGCTTGACGTTGCAAAAAACGTATCGTTCATATCAGTTTAGTTGTTAAATGCTTTGTCCCAGTTAATTGAATGCTTCCTTCAAACATGAATTTCTCCAGAAGTACTGCCCCCGCAAAACATCTAATGCTGAGATAATGCTGAGATTTATGAATTTACCTCTACAGTGTAGAGGTAAATCTTGAGGAAATTGTGAGGAATTTGTGGGGAATTTGTGGGGAATCTAAACTATGCGATCAGTGGTTTAAAGCCATGCTTCACTGATGCCTTGCCGATTTGCTCCATCTTCTCTATGGAAATCTGATTGCGTCCCCATGAAAAGTTGGTGTGCCAACCTTCAAACTCTAACAGCATCGACTCGGCAAAACAGGCGAACAACTGCCTGGCAGGGGCACTCATGTTCACAATTTTCATAATCTTCCACTCGATATCCAAGCAATGTTCGACAATGCCACCGTTAATTACATGGACATCAGGCAATTGAATCGTGGTTGACATATTCTTGGGGTAGCCGCCATCGATCAAAATGCATGGGCGTTTTAGTGAATTTGGCTCTATCTCCATACCTTTGGACATGCTGGCAACCCAAACGATGATATCTGCTTCAGGTAAAGCCGCTTCAATACTGCAGATCTTGCCACGACCGAGTTCTGCTTGCAGTTCCTGTAAACGCTCTTGATTTCGAGCCACAAGAATTAGATCCTTAACATCTGTACGTGAATCTAGCCAACGACAGACAGCACTGCCAATATCACCAGTAGCTCCACAGATTGCCACAGTTGCTTTTGATAAATCTATGCCATATTTCTGGCTGGCTTCTTCAACCTGGCGGCAGATGATATATGCAGTATGGGTGTTACCAGTAGTAAACCGCTGAATTTCTAGCTGAATATTGCGGATCTGCTTAATCTCGCTAAGGTTAAAGGTTTCAAAAATAATCGACGAAAACCCACCTAGGGCAGTGATATCGATGCCATTCTTTTGGGCGTGAACCATCGCATTGATAATTTTGCGAGTCGCGGCCTTAAATCGCTTGGCGGCCAGCATTTCTGGCAAAAAACATGATTCTACGTACTTGCCTTGAATGGTTTGACCGGTAGCACTTGTGACTGTAATATCGTCAACGATTTGCGGTGGAGCCATGCACCAGAACTCTAACCCCTGATCTGCATATTCCTCGAAGCCCAGTTCTTTAGCCACAGATTGAGCATGTTCCAGACTTGTAAGATGTCCTATCAAACCAAACATTAATTATTTAGGTGCTTTAGTAGTGAACTATTAGTTAATACCTAGTCGTTGTTACTAGCTCCAACATTGGAGGATAAATGTTAAACAGGCATTAAACCCATTGCTGACATTTTCATAATGTCGCGGGTACTAAAGCCAATTGTGCCCAAACTTTCCCCGTACTGAATCATAAAGTCTTCGACTAGCGCTTCTTTTTCCATGCCCAGGACTTTAGCATCATCTTCAACCTGGTTGAGCATTTTCCATACGATCGGTAAATTTTGCCTATTTGCTTTTTCTAAGCCTGCTTTAGATGCCTCAAAATTTTGCTTGAGGTATTCTTCACCAAAATTAAGGTGTAAATACTCGTCTTTAACTACGCCTTCAGTAATTTTACGGGCAAATTCGTCAGCTACAGGTATGTAAATGTTGTAAGCCGCGATCGCAAAGCACTCAATAATTAAGGACTGAATTAACAAGCAGGTAATCACATCACTCTCAGCAAAAGCCTTTTGAAAGTTGCCATGTAAACCTGCAAAAAATGCTTTGGCAAATGTCATATCAGGTGTGACATTCAGGTTGCGCGCACAAGCTGTAAAACCCTTCATGTGGCGAATTTCCATTTTGGCTAGTTTTGCCAAATCATCTTTGAGATCGAGCAGCAGTTCTCCAAGTTGGAGGTAGTTATCGTGAGCTTCCTGCTCGCCCTCAATTACAATGGCATTAATTCGACTATAGGCATCACGATAGGCTTCAGACTGAAAATCGATAGCTGAAACCATCTCTAGTTCTTGACCCACCATGTTTGCCTCTTAAAAAATCTTTACTATAATTTCACTTTTGCTATTCTAGTTCATCCCAGCCATCCCTTGTCATAGTATTTTCTGGATGGGAGATGAATAGTGAAAATTTCCAGTGAGTTTAGCAGCTTGCCCAATCAACTTGATTTATAATCGCTGCCATGCTGGAACACGATGTAATCATTATTGGTGGTGGGTTGGCTGGCTCTAGGGCTGCCGTGGCGATCGCGCAGAATAACCCAAACTTAAATTTGGCACTGATCTCAAAGGTTCATCCGATCAGGTCGCACTCGATCGCGGCCCAGGGCGGTATTGCTGCTGCCTTAAAAAATGTCGATGCCCACGATGACTGGCTCACCCATGCTTTTGATACGGTGAAGGGTTCGGATTATCTCGCCGATCAAAATGCTGTGGAAATCCTGACTAAATCAGCGGCTGAGGTGATTATTGACTTAGAGCACCTCGGCGTACTGTTCTCGCGGTCTGAAGATGGTCGCATTGCCCAGCGTGCGTTTGGCGGGCACACAAATCGTCGTGCCTGCTATGCCGCTGATAAGACCGGCCACGCGATTTTGCACGAACTGGTGAGTAGCATGATGCGCTATGGCACGAAGATGTACCAGGAATGGTATGTGATGCATCTGATCTACGAAGATCGTGAAGTCAAGGGCGTGGTCGCCTACTGCATCGAAACTGGAGAAATCGAGGTGATCCGTGCCAAAGCCGTGCTATTTGCCACAGGTGGTTATGGTCGTGCCTTTAATACTACTTCTAATGATTTTTCGTCAACGGGCGATGGCTTGTGTTTGACAGCGATCGCGGGGTTACCGTTGCAAGATATGGAGTTTGTGCAGTTTCATCCTACGGGTTTATATCCCGTGGGGGTGCTTATTTCTGAGGCTGTGCGCGGTGAAGGGGCTTATTTGGTTAACGATCTTGGCGATCGCTTCATGGCTAACTACCCGATTAGTGCGAATAAAATGGAACTATCCCCGCGTGATATAACCTCGCGGAATATTGCGCAGGAAATTCGCGCAGGCAGGGGCATTAATGGCGGTGCCTGTGTGCATTTAGATGTTCGGCATTTGGGAGCAGAAAAGATTATCAGCCGTATTCCATTTGCGCGGGAGGAGGGAATGCGCTTGCTAGGCATCGATTGCATTGACCAGCCACTACCTGTGCGCCCGACCGTGCATTACTCAATGGGTGGCATTCCCACCAATATTGACACGCAGGTACTAAATCTTGAGAGTCAACCTGTGGCGGGATTTTTTGCGGCGGGAGAGTGTGCATGTGCCTCGGTGCATGGTGCAAACCGTCTGGGGGCAAATTCTTTGCTGGAATGTGTGGTTTTTGGTAAACGGGCGGGGGAGAAAATTGCGGCCTATGTGGGCGATCGCTCCATGCCTAAACTAGATGAGTCCGTCTATCAAACTGAGGCTAGGGCTAAAATTCAGGCTTTGCTTGATAAAAAAGGCACCTATCGAATCTATGACCTGCGCACAGAGCTCCAAGAAGTGATGACAGAGCATTGTGGAATTTTTCGCGATGAAACCAGCCTGAACAAAGGTTTAGCACAAATTCAGCAGATTAAAGAGCGCTATGACCGCGATTTACACATTGATGATCGTAGTACCAACTTTAATATGGAGCTAACTGCCGCGCTGGAGTTAAAAAGCCTGATTACCGTGGGTGAAATTATTATGAAAAGCGCCTTGCAAAGACGAGAAAGCCGAGGCGCACACTCTCGCAGCGATTACCCTGAACGCCGCGATCTTGAATACCTAAGCCATTCGCTCGGATATCTAGCGCACAATCAGGTAGATACCAGTTCTCGTCCTGTAGATTTGAGTTTGCAGGCTGTAGATCGCGATCGCTTCACACCACAAGAACGTAAGTACTAGCGAAGCCAAAAGGGCGAGCAATCAGCATAACTTCTCTAGTTTTTCACTATTTCCAGCTAACTTGAACCTATTCAAACAGTAAAAGTTTGGTGTGGGTGAGTCTAGGAAACTAAACGTTTAGACTTAGATTCTAAGCTTAAACAGCTTAATAAAGTGAGTCGATGGTGGTATGTCTTCCCCCAAGGCATTAATTCACAGAATCATTATGTTACCTGCTGGGAAAGTAAGTGAAGAATTTAGTTGGAGACTGAATATGGATCCTGTGGTTCAGACAGTGAGGTTATCTGGTAGTTTGGATATCAGTTGCTTCGACCTTTTTTTTGGTGAAATCATCTCAGTACTTAAACTAAAGCCCGATCTGCTGATCGTAGACATGCAGGATGTGTCGTTTATTGACAACATTGGTTTGGGGGCACTAATTACTGCTTTAACGATCGTTAAAGCCAATGGCGGCAGGCTGGCGCTATGTTCCCTCAATGAATCTGTCGAAGTTTTAATTGAGCTAACTGGTTCGCAAAGATTTTTTGATATCTTGCCTAGCTCACATCTCAAGACAAACGCTCAAGACTATGCGATCAGATAAGGCGGCTCGCCAGATCTAGAAATCGTGCTGCCGATATTCTATAAAGTAATTGTATGTATGGTTATGTTTTAGCGATCGCACCTTGATGTTGTGACAGCCACCGAAGCAATGCCTGCTCCAATGTATTATTATCCCGATGGATGCCCTGTTTGAGCCACTGCGCGATCGCATCAATGGGAGTAAAACTGGAACCCGTTTGCCAGTTAAAATCTACACCCATAGATGTGAGGTGCGTTCCAGGCAAAGCCTGTACCCTGATAGAATTATCGAATTTGCGCTTGAGCAGTTTTGCTAAAGCAGGAATCTCATCGATGTCATCATTAAAGAATTTAATCAGCAAATTATGTGATACCTGGTATTCCCGTTCGACTAGATCGAGTGTAATTTGTGGTGAGGGTTCAAACTCGATCTCGGACATCTCAGGAATTGTGCTGGATAGCTCTTTAAAAAATGGGATAGATTGATTAGCGCTGTAGTTATTGTAAGCAATAAAGATATTGCCTCTACGTTCTGGCTTAAATAGAGAATTGATTAACAAATGCACTTTGCATCCCATACTGTGCCCTATCCCAAATACAGGAAAGTAGTCTAGAAACAATTTGCTGCGTACATTTTGGAATGAGCGATGGACATTGATCGCAATCTGTCTGTGGTCAAAAGTATTCACAAATGGAGTAGCCACGATCACGTAGCCGTGATTAGCAAGCCTCTCTAGTAACCTGCCATAGCTAAGTTGAGGTGCAGCCGCAAAAAATGCACCGCCCAAAAAATGCACCACCCCCTTGGGTTGGGGTGGAGTTAATATCCAATTCTGTTCGGCCTGCTTCCATTCCATAGTTTGATTTTACGATTATGACTTTAAGGGGATAGGAGATTGTCTAAAGCTTCCTGCATTTCTGCAATGTTAGTCGTGGTCGTACCAAACTGCCTCACCACTATGCTAGCAGCCAGATTGCCAAGCACGGCAGCCTGCCAGTAAGTTCCTCCTCCAGCTAGAGCTAAAGTCAGGGCCGCGACAACGGTGTCTCCCGCTCCCGTGACATCAAAAACTTGCGTGCGGTTAAACGCGGGTATGAGTGATGACGAACCATCTCTGCCGCAAAGACTCATGCCATCTTCCCCCCGCGTGATTAATACCTGCTTCGCACCTGTCAGGAAGAGCAAATCTCGCGCTCCAGAATCGAGGCGCTCAGATGCGTGCGTATCGCCGCCAATGCTATAACCCAGGGCTAGTTCGGCCTCAGGTAGATTAGGTGTGAAGATTGTGGCCCCATAATAGCGCTGCAATTCCTTTTGAGCATCAACGATCGTTAAGCGATGATCCAATGCCGCCGCGATCGCGCTTTTTGTCATTACTCCTTCACTATAGTCAGAACACACCACCGCATCCACCTCAGCGATCTGCGCCTGGATAAAATCTGCAACCTGAGCCTGCATGGCATCACTTGGCAAAGCATCTGACTTGCGATCTACACGCACGATCTGCTGCGTTACAGACTGACGGGCATGGGCGGAGATCCTGGTTTTAGTAACAGTAGGACGGCTGCGATCGACAATAACTCCAGCTGTATCGATCTCAGCCTCAGCAAAAATCTGCTTCAGGACTTCACCATGGATGTCATTACCTACTAAACCTACAGGTATTATCCGCGCGCCAAGCTTCGCAAAGTTATACGCAGCATTAGCTGCACCACCTGGCACCTGAAGCGTGCCCTCATGGCGAATAATCGGCACAGGCGCTTCGCGGGAGATGCGCTCGACCTGACCCGTGAGAAATTCATCTAAAGTTAAATCTCCCACCACCAAAATGCGCTGCTGTCTAAATTTCTGAATTAGCTGTTTCAAGGCAGGTGCAGCTTTATTAAGTTCAGATTGAAAGTCAGGGTTGAGCATGGGGGATACAATAAAAGAAAAGCAATTACTATTTTCTGTTGCGCAAAAATAAAAGTAGTATAACTTTAAGTAAATATTAAATAGACCTATAAGCGTGCTCTCAACTAGTCTCGATCGCTATCCTGCTTGTTCATTCCCCCACGGTTGGCCAGGGCTAATTTGCCGATATGCCGACTATTTGCCAGTGTCTGCCAAGACCCCAATCATTACACTGCATGAGGGTAATACACCTCTAATTCCCGCGTTTTCGCTGAGCGAGCGCATGGGTCGCGGCATCAAAGTCCTGGTTAAATATGACGGTCTTAACCCTACGGGCAGCTTTAAAGACAGGGGTATGACGATGGCGATCTCGAAGGCGAAGGAAGACGGCGCAGAAGCCGTGATCTGCGCTAGTACGGGCAACACATCTGCTGCTGCTGCCGCTTATGCAAAACGGGGGGGCATGAAAGCATTTGTGCTGATCCCTGACGGTAAAATTGCCGTGGGTAAGCTAGCGCAGGCTTTAATGTATGGTGCCGAAGTAATTGCGATCCAAGGGAATTTTGACAAAGCGCTAGCGATCGTGCGCGAAATGGCCGATAAATATCCGATTACGCTAGTTAATTCAGTCAACCCCTATCGCTTAGAGGGGCAAAAAACCGCTGCGTTTGAGATTGTAGAAGCATTGGGTGAAGCTCCCGATTGGCTGTGCATTCCGACGGGCAATGCTGGTAATATCACCGCCTACTGGATGGGATTCAACCAATACTATGCGATTGGCAAATCCACAAAACTACCGCGCATGATGGGTTTTCAGGCGGCAGGTGCAGCTCCGTTAGTAACTGGGCAAATTGTCGAGAATCCAGAGACGATCGCATCAGCAATTCGGATTGGTAATCCTGCTAACTGGGACAAGGCGATTAAGGTAAAAGCAGAAAGTGGCGGCGAATTTAATAGCGTTACCGATGAAGAAATCATTGACGCATATAGCCTACTAGCAAGTGAAGAGGGTATTTTTTGCGAGCCAGCCAGCGCCGCCTCAGTTGCAGGAATGTTCAAAGTTAGCGACCAGATTCCCAATGAGGCCACGGTTGTTTGCGTACTCACAGGTAATGGCCTGAAAGATCCTGATACAGCAGTGAAAAGTGCCAAGGCTAAATTTCACCAGGGTGTTTCTCCGGAACTAAGCAGCGTCGCTAAGATTATGGGATTTTAGGCGATCGCCAGCAGCCTTTAATAGATATAGACGGGGTGGAGGGGTTCTACCCCTCCGTGGGGGCATTGCCCCCACACCCCCAATTAAAATCTGTCAATAACGATCTAGGTGCTGGCTACATTTCTTAGTCTGCTTTCTTCTTTGAGCCAAGAACTTGAGTTCTTGGATAGAGATGCTTAAGTTATGATTCGGCTAAGATTGAGATGCAAAACTACATAAACTATTTAGTTAAAGCACTCCTATGAACGCTACCGAACTGACCAAATTACTCCAAAAGGGGTTTTACGTTACCCTGGGTGCTACAGCTAGCTTACTAGAAACGCTCCAAGACCCTACTAAGAGAGAGCAAAATTTTAATTCTCTGCGCCAAGATATTGATTCTCTGCGCCAGGATATTGATTCGCGATCGCAAGAATTAGCAGAAAAGGGCGCAGTTACCGAAGCCGAGGCACGTAACTTTGTTGATACGTTTTTATCGCGCAAAATTAATCAGCCAACATCTAACACATCGGCCCAAGATTTCACTTCCGTTACAACCGTGACAACTACCGCAACCAACGTCGCTGACCAATTTGACAAAGATGTACCAGCCGATCTCAAAGAATTAACTCAGCAGATTGCCGACCTTAGAGCAGAGTTAGAAAGCTTACGTCAAAAAGATAACTGATGCGTATTGACGTTGTTACTCTATTTCCAGAATTTTTTACTACACCCTTATCTACAAGTTTGCTAGGTAAGGCGATCGCGCGCGATATTGCCACAGTTTGCCTCACTAATCCGCGCGATTTCACCACAGATAAGCATCATCGGGTTGATGATGAACCCTACGGTGGCGGGGTGGGGATGCTGATGAAGCCAGAGCCATTATTTGCGGCGGTGGAGTCGTTGCCTGTTTTAGCCAAGCGCGAAGTAATTATGCTGACACCGCAAGGTGAGCCGCTCAAGCAAAACCTACTCAAGGAATTGTCTACCTACGATCAGCTAGTTTTGATTTGTGGCAGTTATGAGGGTGTAGACGAGCGGGTTTGTCAGCATCTCGTCACGAGAGAAATCTCGCTGGGAGATTTTGTTCTGACCTGTGGTGAGATTCCAGCACTCACAATTATTAATGGCGTAGTTCGCCTACTGCCAGGGACGGTTGGCAAGGCGGAGTCGCTGAAACTGGAGAGTTTTGAAGCAGGTTTGCTAGATTATCCGCAATATACCCGTCCCCAGACTTTTCGCGGTTGGCAAGTGCCAGAGGTGCTGCTCTCTGGCAACCATGCCTACATTGATGCCTGGCGGTATCAACAGCAACTCCAACGTACAAGCGATCGCCGCCCAGATCTACTCAGTGGAGAAGAATAAACTGTGACGCAGTTATTAGTGGCACAAAATACCTGCGAGATTCACGGTAGAGTGCGATATTTAAGCTTGTTCTAGAAAATTTCCACCTTTAAATCGCGATGCCTATTTCTCTCGATCAGGTACAGCCAGCTTTGGCATATCTCCATCCCAATCTCCATAAAGGGGTAATGTCGGTTGTGCGTTTGCTCTTACCTTACTGGTTGCGTTATCGAACTGGAATCGCCAAAGTCGAGACACGGCAAATCGAGCGTCTGGTGGAATTAATGCAGCAGTTTCAATCAGGAAAGGTTAGGTTTATCCTGGCGTTTCGCCATCCCACGATTGACGATCAGTTTTCCATGCTACAGCTGCTATCGCGAAATGTGCCCCGTGCGGCGGCGCAGATGGGAATCAAACTCAAACAACCAGTTCATAGCTACTTTGTCTACGATCGCGGTATTCCTTTATGGGCGGGTAAGATCGCGACCTGGTTATATCCGCGCGTGGGTGGCTTGCCAATCTATCGGGGCAAGCTCGATCGCCAGGGTTTAGCAGCCATCCGACAGCATTTATTAGATGCGGACTATCCCGTAGCAATTTCGCCAGAAGGCGGCACTAACGGACACAACGAACATGTCAGCATCATCGAACCAGGTACTGCCCAGATTGGCTTTTGGTGTGCAGAAGATTTAGAGAAAGCTGGCCGTTCGGAAAGCGTAGTAATTTTACCAGTGGGCATTCAATATCAATACCTTGGAACTCCCTGGGCAAAAATTGATCGGATGCTCATGCAGCTTGAGAAAGACTGTGGTCTGTCAAAACCCGTACTCCAATCATCCCAATCATCACAGCCATCCCAACAATCGCAAGAACGCTATGACAGATTATTTGCCTTAGGAGAATATCTGATCGAATCTGTGAGCGACCACTATAAAAAGTTTTATTCCCATGCAGCGGTAATACCATCTGAAACTGAGTCATTACATGCAAGATTGCAGGCTTTGCTAGAGCAAATACTCCAAGTATCTGAATCTCATTTTGATATAAACCCCAAAGGGAGCCTGGTAGATCGATGCCGTCGTCTTGAACAATCGGTTTTCGACCAGATTTTTCGGCCGGACATCAAAGATATTGATTCTCTATCTGTATTAGAGCAGGGCTTAGCCAATCAGCTGGCTAAAGAAGCACATACAAGTGAATGGCACATGCGCATTGCAGAAAGTCTGACTGCTGCCACTGGTACCTACGTTAAAGAAAATCCTACGCCTACCCGTTTTGCTGATACTTTACTCCTGATCTGGAGAGCCCTCAGTCGCGTTAGGTCAGAACTATTTGGTAGACAGCCTTATATCGGCGATCGCAAAGTGATTATCTCAATTGGCGAACCGATCTCAGTAAGCGATCGCTATGCCACCTACAAAACTAGTCGACCTGCGGCAAAAGAATGCACGAGTCAGTTGACTAAAGACCTACAGCTAGCGTTAGAATCGCTGATCGAGCCTTCCCCATTTGAAGTTACCTAAGCTGCTGGGATTAAGCTGTTAATCGTATTTTGCAGAGCTTCAACTAACTGCTGCTGCTCCTGCGACGAAGACGATCCCTGTTGTCCTGATGCAGATTCTAGACTAGTTCGCAGAGTATCCACAATATCTTGAACAGGACGTAAAACTTCCTGTTGGAGTGAGATTTTGCCAACTAATTCCCCTACAGCTCGCATTTTCTGCTGGAGCTGTGCTTCTAAAGTTTGAATCTCCTGGTTGTTCTGTTGGTGTTCGGCATTGAGACGACCAACTAGATTCTCTTGCTGATGAAACATATCTTTAGCCGCAGCGATCTGGTTTTCAAGCTGATTGAGTTCCTGCTCGTATTGTTGTTTGCTAACTTCTATTTGCGTAACCAATGGTACAAAACTTTGTACAGGATTTTCAGGGGCATCAACTGCCTGCCTTTTGTCTAGAATCGATCGCTGTTGGCTCAAAACTGCTTGTCGCTCTTGCATGGTGCGTCGCTGACCAGCCAGGGTCTCTTCTAGGAATTTATATTGCTCTTCCAGCGATTCTTTCTCGCTTTCCAACTCTATACTTGCAAAATCATTGGATTTATCGATGCGGCCTTGCAATTCGGCAATTTCCCCTTCCAAAGAGGCCAATTCATCCTCCTGTTGTCCTACAAAATTAGATGTTTTCTCTAGTTCTTTCTGCCAACCATCTACCGCAGATGCTAATTCATCTAGTTGCATTGCTTCCAGCTCTTTTACCTCTTCAGGTGACAGGACACTAGCGGTACCACCACAGCTCTCGATAATTTGGTTAGCTTGTTGTAATAGTGCACGTTGCGATTCAACTTTAGAGCGCATCATGACAGCATTATTTTCTTGTACCTGCAAAATTTCAGTCTGTGCCTTTAGTTCTCCTTGAGCATCGCTCAAAGCACTCTGCACTTGCTGCCATTGCTGCTTGCGGCTATTTAAATCCTGGTTAAGTCGACCTAGCTCGTTTTCTAGTTGTTCTACTTGAGCGCGCTGAGATTCTAGTCCTTGCCAAAACTGAGTCAGCACTTCCTGGCGGCTATATATTGTATCCAAAGAAGACTGCACCTGATGTTGCAAAGAATCAGGACTGCCAAAGCTAACTGCAATCTTTTGAGCTATATCTCGCAACGCAGAAGCCTGATCTTGGTTTAGCGATGCTGCTTGAGCTTCAAAATTACTTTGAGCGACTTCAAACTTCTGTCGCCACTGCTCGAACTCTTCGCGATCGCGTCTGAGTTCTTCTTGCAAAACATCAACTTCTTGCTTCCTAGCTTCAACCTGCTCTATTTCTTGCTCTCTTTGCTCCAGCTCCATCTCGCGGCGATGCAATTCTTGGCTCTGGTAGTTTAAAGACTGCTTCCATTGCTCAATGTCCTCTTCGGACTGCTTAAACTTTTCCTGGGCGCGGGTAAAAGTTTGCAAGGTTAAAACAATTCTTTTTGCTGCATCCTGAAGACCTTGTACCTGCTTATTGAGATTTATCTCAGCTAAGACCAATTGGCCATCCTTGAGATCTTTTACTTGATTGGCATCTTGTACCTGAAGAGTTTCTTCATTCCCTAAGGCTTGCCAATTATTTTCAGAGGTATTACGCGCAAGCAGTCGAATTTCAACCTTGCCACCACCGAGCATTGCTTGAGTTTTTCTGACTTCGGCTAGGTACTGCACGCTACTTTTTCTCCTATTTATCAAACATTAACTAAGCTTTCCAAATATTGGCCCAGATTTTACCAGCCTAAATACTTATTTTTCATTCTCGATCTTGCAATGCTGAAGAGCTCGCTGCTTTCGATTGTTGCAGAGTATTCACCTACGGGCAATATACACTATAGCCTTACTACGAATAAACTCAACGTCTCAAGTCTCAATGCTTCAAGTTCCTAGGATCGAGCGCGTCTCGCAACCCATCCCCCAGTAAATTGTATGAGAGAACCGTCAGGATAATTAACAGGGAGGGTGCCCAAATTAGCCATGGTTGTAACACGATCACAGAAGCATTTGTCGCCAAAGACAGCATATTGCCCCATGACGGGTCTGGGGGCTGAATTCCTAAGCCAATGAGACTGAGAACTGATTCGGCAATAATAAAACTGGGGATAGCGAGTGTGGCTGAGATAATTATATAGCTAGCTGTTTGGGGCAGAACGTGCTTCAAAATTATTCTAAAAGGGTTAGCGCCCGAGGCTTTGGCCGCAGTAATAAATGTTGCTTCTTTAATCGAAAGAACCTGTCCACGAACTACACGTGCTAACCCAGCCCATTGCACGAATGAGACAATAAAAATAATTAGGGCAAATCTATCGGTATTAGATATTTGCTCGGGCAGAATGGCGGCAAGCGCTATGAGTAGATAGATTGAGGGAACTGACATTAAAACTTCTACCAAACGCATAATCATCGCATCCAGCCAGCCCCCAAAGTAGCCTGAGATCCCACCTACTACGCATCCGATTGAAAATGATATGACCGTCCCGATAATGCCAATTGAAAGGCTAATTCTGCCACCATGTAGCAAGCGAGTGAGTTGATCTCTGCCTTGATCGTCAGTACCCAGTAGATTCAGTCTGCCTTGCCCGCTGGTATTGAATAGATGGCCATTACTAAATAGTTGAATCATTGAAGGTTTAGAGCGATCTACTATTAAGGTGCGATCGCCTGTGGCAGAGTCAACTACACCTTGAATTGTAGGGTAAACGTGCGGTCCTATAGATTCGCCCTGTTCGTTTGTCCAGTAGATCTGAGTTGGGGGCAATAGGGCACTATTTTTCGGTGTATCGTAAACGCCGTAGGGAGTGATCAAGTTCGCGCATAAAACCGCTGTGTAAAAGACAATTAAGATTATTGCAGCTATGCGTGCGAGCGGGTTCGCTCTCAGTCTTTTCCACCAATTCATAGAGTTTTATATCTTCTATATGTGTCGGCTATATATTTTCTATAGCAATCAGCTTTAGCCTATTTATTTAGCCTATTTAAGGGTGAAGGGGCTTAGCCCCCCACTCCAAACTTACAATTTATGTATGATTGCTATGTATTCAGAGTACGTTGTAGAACTCTGGATGGATCTACTCTTTGAGTGCCTTAGTGAAATTTCGGCGATAATTAGCGTTGAAAAGTAAGGCTGGCCATAACAACGCTAGCACTACTTTATTGCTCGTAAAGTTAGTCTTATTAAAGCCAGAGAGAAAGCGCCAGACCCCGGCAATGTACACAGCTCCTAAGATGAAACCTATTAAGACAGGCATGATTTTCAATTTCCTTAATATTAAGCTAACAAATTATCAAACTGTCAAATCAAACTTAAATCATATGTTAGTATAATATTCCACCAGTTGGGCGGATGGCGGAACTGGTAGACGCACCAGACTCAAAATCTGGCGAAGAGATTCGTGAGAGTTCGACCCTCTCTCTGCCCATGGTTTTGAAATCTCTACTCAAGTTCACCTATAGGGTTCACAAGCAACTTGAGAGAGGTTCTGAACACTAATTTTTTTACCTTATATTTATTTCAGATTACCGTTTTGAGCTGGTCGATAAGTTTGTTGTCTGTCACTTCAGCGCGGCGATCGCTGTAACTAGTGTGCTTGCTGAAAGGATCTCCTAGCGATCGCTCATATTGGTGGAGGTCTATCTCTCTTGTTTAGAGCGATCGCCTGGCTAGATTAAATTTCCTCAGAAGAAATAAACCCAAAAAACTTAATTAAATACACATATAAAAAACCTTAAATTTAGGATGTAATCAAGAATACATTCGTATAGGCTCTAGATCGTTATGTTCAGAGTACGAAGTGAACACAACTCAAGAACATTGCGAACTTATTAGGGCTTTTTTGTGAAGAAAAATTTGTCAATGTGTAACACCTGGTTTCGGTATTTGCTGAGTATCCCAACGAGTTTGTTGGGGGCTAGCTTGTTTTTGTTTGTGGCTGGAGCAAATGCTGAGGTTACCAGCAATGCCGAAGCAAATCAAACTGCCCAGACTACCCTAGAAAGTTCTACACCGATTCAATCAACTAAAGCTGATGTGGCGATCGCGCCAGTCCCGAATTCTACAAATGCATCTCCTAATACAACTGCTGCATCGGCCAGAGTTGAAGCAGAGAGAGAAACCTTACAACAAGTTAACCAGTTCAGCAATGAGCTACAAGTAAATCAGATAGCTCAGGTCACATCTGTATCTCAGTTGAGCGATGTTAAACCTACTGATTGGGCGTTTACGGCCTTGCAATCTTTAGTCGAGCGTTATGGTTGCATTGCTGGATATCCTGACAAGACCTACAGAGGGCAGCGCGCCATGACTCGTTATGAGTTTGCCGCAGGACTCAATGCTTGTCTTGACAAAATTAATGAAATTCTTACTACTGGTCTGGCCGATAAGGTGAGTAAAGAAGACTTTGCTGCCGTTCAGAAGCTGCAAGAGGAATTTGCGGCAGAATTAGCAGCACTGAAAGGTCGTGTAGATACGTTAGAAGCGAAAACTGCACAGCTAGAAGCACAACAGTTTTCCACCACCACCAAGTTGACTGGTTGGGCAGTCTTTAACGTCACAGGTGCAGGTGGCGATAATGTCAGACGTGAAACTGGTCGTCGAGTGGGTGGCAGACCTGAAATTGAGACCGTAACCAGAAAGCCCAATGTCACTTTCAGTGGTCTGGCATGGTTGACACTGCAAACTTCTTTCACGGGTAAAGACTCTCTAATTACGCAGCTTGCCGCTGGTAATGGTGTTTCACCTGCAAATACTTATGTTTCGGCAGGGCAGTTCAACAACACTGGCGTACCTTACTTCGATCAAACATCTGGGGCTAATGCGAACTCATTCATCCTGCGGGAACTATCTTACAATTTCCCCGTTTTCGGTGATAAAACTCGCTTGATCGTTGGACCCCGCTTGAACTTCTACAAGTACTTTGACGGCAACCGTTTCACCAGTATATTTGATGGCGGTTCGTTTAACACGGTGGATAGCACTTTCCTGAGTGGAGTTAATCGTGGTGCTGGTGCGGTCATTACTCATTCCTTCAATGACAATCTGGACTTTGCACTTGGTTACCTGGCCGAAAGCAATGAATTTTTTACTAATAACGATGCCGCTAATCCCAATCGTGGGTTATTCGGGGGCACGAATATTTTGTCTGCGGAGTTAACCTACAAACCAACAAAGGATATCAACCTAAGACTCCATTACTCCCGTTACAATCTTCAGGGTGATGTTTTGTCAACTCTTGGTGGTGAACCACTACGGGGCATTCTTGACGATGGTTTTGGGGGAAGTTTAAATAATGCTCAGTCCAATATTTATGCCTTCAATTTCGATTGGCTGATATCTAATGGTTTTGGTCTATTTGGACGCTATGCTTTCAATGATACTAACGTTAATGCGGCGATCGCTTCTCGCAGTGACAATATTAACGCTCAGACTTTCCAAGTCGGTTTAGCTTTCCCTGACTTATTTAAAGAAGGGGCAAAGGCCACGATCTCGTTTTTAATGCCTAACAGCATTACATCAGGGAAGAAATTCTTCGTGTCTGGGGCAGGTGATGGTGGTACTCAATACGATCTTGAGTTGTCCTATTACTTGCCGCTCACAAAGAATATTGCGATCGTGCCCAACTTCTATTACATCTTTAATGCCAATAATTTCAGTGGTAACAACTTCTGGGTTGGCAATGTCAGCACTAGATTTAGCTTCTAGATAAGCTATCGCCAATTAGGTTAGAACGGGGTGGAGGGGTAGAACCCCTCCGTGGGGGCATTGCCCCCACACCCCCAATTAAAATCTGTCAATAATGCCCCGTAGTGGTTCACCACCAAGAGTTGACAAAACATCACCCTGAAGATTGTAACGGGAGTAATGGAG
>JANMRU010000478.1:0-2184 GCA_031388585.1 Pseudanabaena sp. SOY_30_concoct_251
GATTTGAGACTGAAGACGGGCATAACCTACTCTACCCAGTGCGATCGCAAATCAATCGGTCTATTGTTCTGACAGACCTCGAAGATATGGCATATAAACAACAATATAGCCACACCTTGTTTCATTGCCTTGATGCAGTCGAAAGCGCGATCCTAGAAGGACAAGCATTAGAAATCTATCGCCACAGCGATCCCTACGCAGATCGGATAGGATTGCAAGAAATATATCCGCTCCAGATCCTTTATCATGACATCGCCTGGTATTTGTTGTTCGAAGACTGCCACAGTGGACATCTAGCCATTGAACGCATCGATCGCTTTACCGATCAATATCGATTGATCGCATCTCAAACGCGCAGTATCGAAGTACAAAAGCTCAGTCTGGAGAACTCTCACAAGCTAATTGTGCAGGGCTGGGGGTTAAATTTAGGGAACCCAGAAGAGCAGAAGCTAGAACGCGAGGGAAAACTTCAATTTGAGTCAGTCATAGTTCGTTTTTTCGCACCCGTGGTCAGATTTATTGAAGAAGGACAAAATCGCCATCCTCATCAAATAATCGATCGCAAGGGTAAACCAAACTTTATCGAATACCAAATTGATCTTCCACCGCGTTCTCTATATGAGTTTAGCCGTTGGGTCAGCCGCTTTACTGATAATGCTTTAGTAGTAGCACCGCAAAGCTTAGTAGAAAAACATAAACAGGCTGCACACAATCTTGCCAAACTTTATCCCTAACTAGCATGTTTACTACAGACAACAGTCAGTCGTGAGATATCTTTGTTGCTTCCAATCACAACCATGGCAGTATCGCGAGACAACTTTTGAGTGGGTTCAGGGTTAATCTCAAATTTGTTGTCACGGCTGACGGCTAAAACACTCACACTATATTGTTTGCGAAGATTTAGTTCGAGAATTGTTTTGCCATGAAAATCATCGGGCACCATAACTTCGACAATGCTATTCTCTGGATCTAATTCGAAGCGATCTAAAATACCTGGCTGGGTTAGCGATCGCGCCAGGGCGCAACCCATCTCTGCTTCCGGGAAAATCACCAGGTCAGCACCGACTTTTTTTAGCAAAGTACCATGTACTTCCGAAGAAGCCTTGGCGACTACATGCCGAACTCCACCCTCTTTGACATTGAGCGTCGTGATAATACTTTCTTCTAGATAGTTACCGATCGCCACAACGACAGTATCGAGGTCGAGTATGCCTGCTTCGCGTAAAGCAAGAGGATTAGTAGAGTCTAGTTTGACGCAATGGGAAGCAAATCGCTCAGAAGTAATTTGCGTCACGCGTTCCTCATCGTTATCAGCACCAAATACTTCGTAGCCCAAACCAGTCAGGGTTTTACAGACAGCACGACCAAATCGTCCCAACCCAATCACACCGTACTGTTTATTTTCGGGACGTAGGCTTTTAAAAAAGCTTAAGGATGATAGATTCACGACAATATACCTTCACTAAAAATGCGAAATTAATTACGAAATCTAGTGGCTATTAACCAACTAGCAAAGTTTCCTCAGGATACTGAATCAGGCTTGGCTTGGGGGTTCTGACAATCGCAGCAATTAGCAATAGCACACCAACACGTCCAATATACATAGTAGCAATTAACACTAATTGCCCCATCTCAGTGACTTTAGGTGTGATACCAGTTGATAAACCAACTGTTCCAAATGCAGAAACCACCTCAAACAGGAGCTGCATAAAATTAAAATTTCCATCTGTAACTGAAAGTAGGGAGGTGGAAACAATTACGATTATTATGGAGCCCAAAGCTACTCCTACGGCCTTAAAAATTAACGTACTGGGGACTTGACGCCTAAATAGATAAATCGCGTCTCGGCCTTCTAATGTTGCCTTTGTACATGCAATCAGAATGCGTAGGGTTGTGGTTTTAATCCCACCACCAGTTCCACCAGGTGAGGCACCAATAAACATCAAGGCAATTGTTAAGAATAGTCCCGTAGCCGTCATTGTGCCGTTGTCAATTGTGTTGAATCCAGCCGTTCGGCTCGTGACAGACTGAAACCATGCTGCCAAAATCTTCTCAGACCATGAAAATGACTGAAAATCGGGGTCGTTAAACTCCGTTAGCAAAATGCCTAGAGTACCAACTAGCAAAAGCACGATTGTGGTGCTTACAGCTACTTTGAAGTTGAGCGTAAATTGAATGCGATCG
>JANMRU010000483.1:0-2021 GCA_031388585.1 Pseudanabaena sp. SOY_30_concoct_251
CGGCTGTCAGGATCGCCGCCCCAAGCAACAACCACCATGGTTTTGACTTGCCACATAGTTGGTAGATAACATAGAAGCCTCCTAAAGCTATATAAGCTGCTAAAAGTCCCGCAAACAGGACGAAGTTGCCGATCGTGGCAAACATCGCTACAACGGCAATAACTGTCACAATTCCAGGTATGAGGTAACCCTTGCTTTTGAGATCTTTGCCTGTTGAGAGGATGGGAATGAGCTGTGATAGAGAAAGGCCGCTAGAAGCATGTGCTGAGGCGGCAGGCGTTCTAGGTGGCGGTGGAATGACACCTCGTGCCGCATCTTGAGCTACTTGTACTTGCGCTTCGCTCTCGAAAACAAATGTTGCGTTTTGCCCTAGGGTAATGCGATCGCCTGAGCGTAACTTACGACATCCTTGCAAGCGCAGATCGTTAACTAACGTCCCGTTGGCACTATTGAGATCGCAAACTTCCCAATCACCCGAAGCAAGAGGCCGCAAAACAGCGTGCATTCGGGAAATCGATAGATATTTTGTCGAGTCTAAAATGATCAGACAGTTAGATTCGCGCCCAATTGTCATCTCTTGGTTAATAGAGAGTGCGTAAAGCCTATTGTTATCTACCTGCTTTAAAGATGCTTGGTTCACTGGTTAACTCTCTAGGGTTTCTTTGGTTCCTACTAGGGATATTTCATTCGATCAGAACAGCTATTTAAAGCACTCCTGCATTAGGCATTAGCACCATATCTGTCACGATCGCATTGGCAGGCAAAGACAGTAAATAAATAATACTCTCTGCTACCGTGGTTTCCTGGAGCATAGACTCACGATTAAAATTGGCATCTACCGTATCCCAGAGAGGCGTATTCACGGAGCCAGGGCAAATCGACATCACTTTGATGCCATGGGACTGTTCCTCAGCTGCTAGAGCTTGGGTCATACCCAATAGGGCAAATTTACTAGCGCTGTAAGCGCCCCACTTGGGAAATGCTTGTTTCGCAGCGATCGATGCCACATTGAGGATTGCCCCATTTTGCTGTTGGCGCATAATCGGCAGCACTGCCTGAATACACTGAAACACGCTAGTCAAGTTTAGATCGAGTATTTTTTGCCAATCAGCTAAGGGCATATCGATCATCTCGCCGATATATGCCATCCCTGCATTATTAATCAACACATCGATGCCACCAAAGTCTGCCACGATTTTTTTAATCGCGATCGCCACAGACCCGACATCAGAGAGATCGAGCTCATAGGCTTTAACCAGAACACTATCATCCTTTCTCGCTGCGATCGCTTCTGTTATCACACTATGCGGATTTCTACTTACCAATGCGACGCTAGCCCCTAGCCTTACCAATGCCAATGTAGTAGCTTTGCCGATACCGCTACTTGCACCTGTAACCAGAACTTTTTTACCTGCTAATTGAGAGTTCATTTTGTGATTAGTTAAGGATTTAAAGCTAAGCCTGTCTTTGATTCAGCATCTGGATTAATGACCTGACGTTTTCGGCTTGAGTTTGGGCAGTTTCAGCTTGCTTGTCTGCTACAGCAGCCTGTAATATAACAGCTTCTTTAATTTCAATTAACTCAGCCTTGAGGTAAACGTTAATATCAGCTCTTAGCTCAGTCATACCATTAAAAACATTAGCTACCGCCTGTTCTAAAAACTGAGTAGTCATCACTAATTGTTCGATATTCTGGCTAGCTCTAGTTACGGACTCAACTAAGGTTCGTAATAGTGAATCCATATTGTCTAGTCTCTGGTCTGTAGTCATATTTCTTTAGACTTGTAGACGCGATCGCTTATTTATCTTGACTCTCAATAATAATTGTAGAGGTATTGTAAATGCGGTTGGCATATTCGCGTCGATCGAGACTGACGCAAAAGCCTTGCAATCAATTGCAGGCTAAAAGCTTAAACCTCTCGGAACAGTTTGACTGTGGAAATTTCTTAGTCCGCTTTAGCTGACTTTAGCTTTGAGCCAAGAACTTGAGTTCTTGGGCAGCGATCGCAAATCCAGTTTAC
>JANMRU010000489.1:0-2285 GCA_031388585.1 Pseudanabaena sp. SOY_30_concoct_251
AAAAAACTGTTTTCTTGCCTCGGTTGGAGTAGTTGTTTGAAATGGCAGCATAATGCATGTACCTGAACCATGTACATGCATTGTGGCATACTTTCGATATCTAGACTCGCTTCATATTTGCAACCTGCTCCAAACGAGATAAAGCACTCACTGCGGTCTCTCTCACATAGGAATCCGCTGATTCATCATCTATTAATGCTGTTAATACTTCAGTAGCGCGATCGCCTCCTATCGAAGCCAATGCATTCGCGATCGATAATGCCAGGGCAACGTTATCAGTGGTTTTGAGTGCATCAATCAAAATATCCAGCGCCGATTCGCCAATCTCACCTAGTGCCATCACCGCCGCAATATGCACTACCGGATTTTGGTCGTCGAGTGCGGCTTTTAAACCGCACATCCCTTCAGCCGGAAATGGATCTTCGGGATAGTTGAGCGCCACCTGCGCTAATGCCTTCGCCGCACTTCCTCGCACTGTGACGTTATCGCTATTTAGTAGTGCCTCCACCAAAGGCGGCACCGTATCCGCACCAATTACACCCAAAGCCTTCACAGCGGCGCGGCGATACACCACGTCATCATCACCCAGAACGCCCATCAAATTAGGAATCGTATCTTGGTCAAGGGTTTCAGCAATTTCTACCATCGCCCGTTCGCGCAGATACGGATTAGGATGCTTCAGTTGTTGGAACAGTTCATCTTGGGACATACAAATTTCTAAGCCTTTGCTTTTTCTCTAATCAACCAGTCTGCGTCATTCTCTAGCCTGGCGCGATCGCTTGTATCCCCAAACTTCTCTAACGCCAATAGTGCCGCATATTTTAAATCCCAGATTTTACTCTCTAGGCACGACTTGAGCGCTGGAATTGCCCGTGCATCGCCCAGTTCACCAAGGGCGATCGCCGCCGCTGCGCGAGATTTCTGGAACTGCGGCTGCGGATTTTGTAATGCTTCCATCAACAAATCGTAGGCAGGGGCATGTTTGAGCCAGCCAAATAACTTCATGACATGGAAGTGAGCACCATAGTCATTGTTAGCTTCCTCGGCATAGGTGGCAAATAGTTCAGCGGGGGCAGACTCAGCATAATGATCGAGGATGGTTTTAGTCGCTAAATAGCAACGCCCAAAATCGGTTTCATATAATTCCCGCACCAAAAATGGCAAAGCTGGTGGTTGATCGTAGGCATGTACCAGATCCAGATTGTTGGGGCGATCTCGCAACGTTTGCTCTAAATAGGGTTGAATTTCGGCGAAGCTGATCTCTCCCGTGGAAATGCCTGATTCCGCCAACATGCGAATCCCGCGCAACCGAAATACCAGAGAGACCGGACAACGAGCAATTTGGGGAATCGCCTGATAATATTTGGCATCAATTAAATCCTGGATCGATAGCCTTCGTGCAAACACCTCTTTGTGTTGCATCATCGCCACTACCCGATCCATCTGCGTATAGTCTCTGGCAAAACGGCAGACCGCCGCGATCGCCGCACTAGCGATCGGAGCATCATCAGAATTCGTAAATCGACGAATGCGTTCCAAAGCAGGCTGGTAATCTAGCTTGGTGAGTGTGTGGATAATCACCCGATAGGTTTGCCCTGGTCTATCCAATAACTGAGCAACTTCTTCTAATAGATCTTGATCCTGCGTACCAATTTCCCCGATCGCCCACACCGCATTCTCAACCGTATAGCAATCTCCCTCTGTCAGACAGTTGCGAATTATTGGTAAAGCTTGCTTCGCCTCTAACCGTCCCAACGTTTCCACCGACTTGCGACGCACGATGCGGTTATCTAGAGACGGATCGTTTTGTTGGATTGCACGCATTAAAGCCGCGATCGCGGCCTCTGTCGGAAAATTCACCAAATGGGAAGCAGCAATGTAGCGAGAATCTGCTTCACCGATCTGGTCTTGTGGAGTATCTAAGATAGCGATCGCTTCAGCTTCAGTCAGGTTGAAGAAATTAAAAAAGCGTTTATCCATGAGATTTGCGACCAATACACAGCCAGATTTAGCGCCCAAATTTAGCATCCAAAAACAAGGGGGACTCTCGGTATGTACTTAACCTGAATCAGGCAAAGCAACAACCCAGAATCCCCACTGTAACTTGATTTTACTCAGTCAGTTACTGCTATTTAATAGCAAGCAACTATGACAAGGAGTTGATCGCGTAGTCAAGCAGAGCATTGTATTCAACCAATGCTTGAGCAGACATATCGCGAGGTGTGCAACCACGATTACGAGCGAAGGACAATGCTTCTACGTAAGGAGCGGTAGGCAGACCCAAA
>JANMRU010000510.1:0-13495 GCA_031388585.1 Pseudanabaena sp. SOY_30_concoct_251
TGAAGAGGTGCTAATGGAAACCTATGCCCAAGAAATTACTGACGAGTTTATCGTGCCAGTCAGGATTGCTAAAGGTGCGATAGAACCTGGTGACGGTGTGATTTGCTTTAACTTTCGCCCCGATCGCTCACGCGAAATTACACAAGGGTTATTAAATAGCGATTTCAATGGATTTCCCCGTTCTCGACACATTGCCCCACTGCATATGGCAACATTCACACAGTACGATGCCAGCTTGCCAGTAGATGTCGCTTTCCCGCCTCAAAGCCTAGAAAACATGCTCGGCAATGTGATTGCTAGTCATGGCTTGCAACAATTTCGAGCCGCAGAAACCGAGAAATATGCCCATGTCACCTATTTCTTTGATGGCGGCCAGGAAGAGCCTAATGTTGGTGACGATCGCGTCCTAGTCAATAGCCCCATGGTGGCTACCTATGACGATGAACCGAATATGTCAGCTCGCCAGGTGACAGATGCAGCGATCGCAGCTGCTAACAAGCACATTTACTCGCTAATTGTGATGAACTACGCCAATCCAGATATGGTTGGTCATACTGGTAATTTTGAGGCCACAGTGGAAGCAATTGAACATGTGGATTTTTGCCTGGGCAAACTAGTAGAAAGCATAACTAAGGCTGGTGGGACATTACTGATTACTGCCGATCACGGCAATGCCGAATACATGTGGGATGATGATCGCAATCCTTGGACTGCACATACTACAAACCCAGTCCCATTTATTTTGGTTGAAGGCGAGGGATTGAAAATTCGCGGACGCGGTGGAGATGTTAGGCTGCGCGATCGTGGCCGTCTATCGGATATTGCACCCACAATTCTGGATATTCTGCAACTACAAAAGCCTGAAGAAATGACAGGTAGCTCTTTGCTAGAAACGGCAGACTATGAGGTGCGGCGACATAGAACTCCTGCCAATACTCGGTTATAGTGGAGATTAGCTGTTAGCTTCGATCGCCGTTTGCTATTTGCTTCCAATGTCAAATAATCTAGGCAAAGAAGCTATGCCAAGTAGTAGCGCTGAGTACAGGGGCGATCGCAAGCAATTGGATGCACTGCTAAGTCTGCTTTCTGAGTTGCAGGATCGTCAACAAAATCTTCAACAAACCACGATTAATGTAGCAGCTATTCAGTCTGACTCTGATATTCAGTTGCAGTTTCCTGCAAGCGCTAATTTACCCGACTATCTCAAACAGCTTGCGAAAGAAGCTGGGATAAATATCAACAATATCAATACGGATGCGGATGCGATCACCACCATTCCTGACAATAATAGTAATAGTAATCCAGGCGATCGCCGATCGATATCGCCAGAGCGCGATCCCCAGGCTAAAGATCTCGATATTGAGGATGTTGAGGATTTAGATGCGATCGCTGATTCTGTTTCATATCTCCAGGAATTATTATTTGGCCCCACGCCCTCAGAGCTACCAGAGCTACTAGAACTGACTGAACTAGCGGAGCTAGAAAATCTCATAAATCAATCTCAGTACTCCGATTTGCCCCACCTACCCGATCTATTCGCCAGTACGAGTAATTTTGATGAAGTTAGACCCGAACGTACACCACAGGCAAACAGCTCTGAGTCGAGGGAAGCTCTAACGCTATTGCAAAATATCCTGGTGCAGCCTGAAGTCACAACCTTACGCCAATCTCTAGAGCAACTTGAACAAAAAGTAGTTAGTCTGGAGCATCAGGTTAACGATCCCACCGAACTTGACAATCTCGATCGAAAGCTCGCCCAGCTCCAGAATCAGTTTGGCGATAAGTCGGAAATGCAAAACGTGCATTCTGAAATCGCAAATCTGGCAAAACAACAAATAAATTTACCAACTGAGTTGGCAAGCCTAAAGCACCAACTAGCAGATTTAGGTCAAAAGCTGGTTACCCTACAGGATCAAGTCAACGATCCCACAGAAATAGCTAACTTAGACTCCAAGCTAGCCAATATTCAGAATCAGGTACAGGATAAGTCAGAAATAAAAAATGTGCAGACGGAACTGGCTAACCTGGCGAGGCAGCAAACTAATATACCAACTCAGTTGGCAAGCCTAAAGCGCCAGCTAGCAGATTTAGTCATAAAGGTAGAGGCTGCTCAAAGTCAGATCCAGGAGTCGCGCGCCGATCTCGACCTGGTGCGAATCATACGCCCTCAAGTCGAAAGCCTAGAAGCACAATTAGCGGATCTAGCCGAACAACAGCATCGGTTCACACCCGAGCTAACCCTTCTGCTGCAAAAAGTTGCCAAAGTCGAGCATCTGATTGGCGATCGCCAGGAGTTAATTGACTTGCTTTTGCCTTTGCTCAACGATCTGATTAGCCGAGAGGTGGGATTGGCGGGCGACGATCTCGCCCAGGCGCTGGCGCCGATTATCGATCGGATCGTCGATCGCAATGTGAAAGCCGATAAAGCGCCAATGAGCAAAGCATTAGCGCCCGTATTGCCAGACGCGATTAGACAACAGGCGATCGACGCACCAGGAGATTTTGCTAGCGCGATCGCCCCCGAACTCGGAAATGCCATTAGAGATCAGGTCAGGGATAATGCCGACGTGATGGTAGACGCGCTTTATCCGATTATCGGCAGTACGATCTCCAAATATATTGCTGAAGCCATTCGCAACATTAACGAGCGCGTCGAGAATACGCTAAGCGTTGAAGGGGTATCGCGCAAGGTGCGTGCCAAATTGCAGGGTGTATCAGAGGCTGAGTTAATATTCAAAGAAGCGATCGGCTTTAAGGTTCAAGCCGTTTTCTTAATTCACAAAGGTTCCGGCCTGATTATTGCCGAAGCTCAGCCGGCGAATTCGCAAGAGCTAGAATCAGAGATGATTGCTGGTATGCTCACAGCAATTCGCAACTTTGCTAATGACTGCATTTCAACAGGTGGTTCGGCTTCAGAGCTAGATGAAATTGACTACGGTAGCTTTAAGATTTTGTTGGAGGTGGCAGGTTTTTGTTACCTGGCGATCGTCGTGGAAGGTGAGCCACCGCATCAGTTTATTCGGAAAGTGCGCGACACGCTCGGCAAGCTCGTGCAGGAATACCATCAACCGATTGAGCAGTTTGAAGGAGATCCAGATACTATCCCGGAGCAGGTGCCTCAAATTACGGGAGAGCTAGTAGAAAGCCACGTTCAACAGAAAACGACTAAACCCAAAGGATTGGTAATTTTGGCGGCGATCGTTTTGGGGCTGGTCATAGTGCCATGGGGAATCTGGCAATACCGCCAGAATATCGAACGTCGTATTGCCACTAATGCTTCCACCGCTCTTTTAGCTACACCAGAATTATCAATCTATCGCCTGGAGGTAGAAGCAAATCAAGATCGCGTTACCTTGCATGGACGTGTTCCAAATCAATACTTACGCAATTTAGCCGAGCAAGTTACCAAAACCGCTGTCAGCGAGTTGCCCAGCGATCTAGCAATAGACAATCAAATTATTGCCGTGCGCATACCGAGCGATCCCAGTCAAACAGCCTCAGAAGTCGAGCGGACGATCGCCACATTCAACAATCTAGAAGGTATCAAAATCAGCGCTAATCTTGCTAACGGAAAAGTAACCGTAGCTGGCAGCGCTTTTACTAGTGCAGATGCCCAGAGAATTTCGCAGAGCTTAGCTCAAATCCCTGGGGTAGATGCTGTGGTCACCACAATTGACACCACGCCACCAGCGATTAAGACAAAGATTTTCTTCCCCTCTGAATCTGCTCAAATTACCGTTAAAGAAGCCCAAAAGCTTAAACTGGTTAAGGAATTTATCAAATCCCACCCTAAATATGAGCTCAAAATTATTGGCGGCAGCGATCGCACAGGTGTGACCGAATCTAACCACGGCTTAGCCCTAGATCGCGCCAAAGCTGTGAAAGCCGCCTTGATCGCTCAAGGGGTTGAGCCACGACGTTTGCAAGCAGCGAGCCGTTCCGAGTTAAGTATTACTGAAGGTGAACCAGAATGGACTGGCAGGCGTGTAGAATTTGAGGTAGTTAAACCCAAGGGTTAATTCCATTCGTAAGTAGTGCATGTCCACGATATCCAAAAAAATCTGTCTGGTTGGTGACTTTGGGGTGGGGAAAACTAGCCTGATTCGCCGTTTTGTCGATCGTTCTTTCAGCGACCAGTATCTTTCCACAGTTGGGGTCAAAATATCGCGAAAACTTGTCGAGTTGTCGGGAGGGGAGTCAGAAAACAGTGCCAGCGTCCAACTCGTGATTTGGGATTTGGAAGGTCAAACCAAATTTAAAGCGATCGCGCCCATGCACCTCCAGGGGGCAGCAGGCGCGATCGTGGTCTCAGATCTAACTCGCCCGGAAACTGTAGAAAATTTAAGGGAGCATATGGAACTCTGCACCAAAATCAACCCTAAAGCCTGGATTATTTTAGCGCTCAACAAAGCCGATTTAGTAGAGGAAGCGCAGATGGCCAGGTTAGCGAAACTGCATAATTTTGAAGCTCTGCCATTAGCGATCGGGACATACCAAACCTCAGCCAAGACGGGAGAGGCCGTAGACTTAATTTTCCAGCAGCTCGCCACCAGGATGGTTGGAGCGGCATAATTGCGGGCATAATCACTAGCAAATCACAGGTTATTTCTAGTTACCCATAACAAACAACCGATGAGACCCTTACTACGCAAATTACTGGCACCGCGCCACATGGAGTATCTGATTCTAGATAGAAACCTGAATATCCAGGAGCTATCTATCGGTGTGGATCGGTTTGCTGAGAATATTGATGATGTCGTAGACGGAAATGATGTACGCGTAAGCTTCCCCGAGCTCATTGGACTCGAAGAGGTGCTTGATAATATTTTGCAAGGATATCGCAACTCGTTTGAGTTGAAAGGTCTGACTAGGGCAGTCAGAGCCAATCGTTCTAAGCCGCTCTACTTTGATGTCAACATCATGTCAGATGAAGATCCTGAGCGAAATCAGGAGCGCTTACTTCTATTATTTGAAGATGTGACTGAGCGAATGGAGCTGGAGCAAAACCTGGTTCAGCGCGGTAATGAAGCCAGTTTACTCTTGAGTGCGCTCAACTCCACCCATGACTATTTAGATAAGATCGTGACTTTTATGGCCGATGCGCTGCTGGTAACCACTGCAGATGGCACCATAAAAACCGTTAATCATGCCACCCAAGCTCTATTCGGCTATAGCGAAGCCGAATTAATTGGCCAACATATCTCGTCGATAATTCCCTCTCAAGACCTTTGGGAGCGCGTGCAACATGCTTATGTGCTTGGACAAACCGATCTGATTCTAAATGCTGAGGTAAACTGCCCCACACAGATGGGCAAAGCACAGACCACGATCGCTTTTTCTTGTTCTGCAATTAATTCCGTCGATCTGCACAGCCACGACTTTGTCTATATTGGACGTGATATCACCGAACTCAAACAGGTAGAAGATAAATTAAAGTCAGCGCGGGCGATCGCGGAGTCTGCCTCCCAATCCAAAAGTCTGTTTCTAGCGAATATGAGTCACGAAATTCGCACGCCCATGAACGCGGTGCTGGGCATGACAGAATTGCTACTAGATACTTCGCTCAGTGACGAACAGAGAGACTTTGTTGATAGTATTCGCTTCAGCGGTGATGCTCTACTCAATCTAATTAATGAAATTTTAGATCTATCTAAGCTTGAAGCGGGCGAGATGCAGTTAGAAAGCTTGGAATTCGATCTGCGCAACTGTGCGGAAGAGGTGGCTGACCTACTTGCTCCCCAAGCTCAAACAAAAGGTTTAGAGATTGTCAATTCGATTGAGCGGAATGTCCCAAATCGGGTTTTAGGCGATCGCAATCGCATTCGCCAGATAATTACGAACCTAATGGGAAATGCGATTAAATTCACATCTACAGGCGAGGTAAATCTGCGACTGGAAGTCATATCACGCAGCAAAAATGCTGATACTATTCTTTTCTCTATAATCGATACGGGCATCGGCATTTCGCCAGACCAGCAAAAGAAACTATTCCTGCCATTTTCTCAGGTTGATGCTTCCACCACTCGCCAGTACGGTGGAACGGGTTTGGGCTTAGCTATTTGTAAGCAGATTGTTGGATTAATGCAAGGAGAAATTGGTGTAGACAGTAACGTTGGGCGAGGTTCTATTTTCTGGTTTTCCGTCCCATTTGAGCGCCCATGTGACCTGTTGCCACCCGAACGCCTTAATTCTAATTCCTTAGCAGGCAAGCGCTTGCTGGTTGTGGATGATAATGCGAATAGTCGCAGCGCGATTTGCCAATTAGTCTCAAGCTGGTATATCCAAGTTGATATGGTCTCTGGCGGTACTGAAGCGATCGCAGTTTTACAGAGCAGTTTATCCGAGCAACGTCTCTACGATGTGGTTGCGATCGATTTAGATATGCCAGGAATAGATGGTCTCACCCTAGGGCAGCAAATTAAATCCTGTACGGAATTTGCTGAGTTACCGCTAATTTTGCTCACGACGGTTAATCAGATGGATGTCACTCGCAAAGCGATGGGGACGTACTTTGCCGAGTATGTCTTCAAACCAGTGCGATCGGCACGTTTATTTGAAGTGATTGAGAAAGCGCTGGGAATCAACCAAGTAACTTCAGCATTAGAGCAGGCCATGACTACGCCCAAATCACTTTCCCCAAAATCCACTTCCCAGATTCTCTTGGCGGAAGATAACCCAACTAATCAGAAAGTTGCAGTAAGGCTTTTGGAAAAACTTGGTTACAGCGTTAAGGTAGCGGCTAATGGCCAGGAAGTACTTGAGCAGTTAGATCGAAATCCCTACGATCTAATTTTGATGGACTGCCAAATGCCTTTACTAGATGGCTATGCTACTACTCAAGAAATTCGCCGCCGTCAGGGCGATCGCAGGCATACCGTAATTATTGCCATGACTGCAAATGCGATGAAAGAGGATAGAGATAAATGTATAGCAGCGGGTATGGATGACTATGTTAGCAAACCCATCTCCAAAGATCAGATCCAGGCAGTGCTCCAGCAATGGGGGAAATAATACTTAGCTAGAATAATCGTTTGCTGCCATCGGGGCGAATCGTACTCCAGTTAGTTTTAGCGTGGGCTAATTGCTCGTCTGTAACCTTTGCACCTTTGAGATCGGCACCACAAAGATTTGCTCCCCGCAAATTTGCTTGACTGAGATAGGCTCCTTTCAGATTAGCGCCACTGAGATTAGCACCACTCAGATCGGATTTACTCATATAGGCAAATTGCAGTGTAGCCTCTCTAAGATCTGCCTGAGCCAGACACGCACCACCTAAATCGGCTTTTGTTAGTATTGCTCGCTGCATTTTAGCTTGAGAAAGATTGGCACCATTCAGCTTTGCTTGCGTCATGATTGCGCCCTGAAAACTCGCACCGACGAGGTTAGCCTGGCAGAAATCAGTCTCAACTAACTTGGAACGACTCATGACTACCCCGGCCAGCGTAGCACTAGCTAAGGAAGCTTTTGTCAAATCCAGACTAGCAAAGTTGCGCTTGCCATGACCGTATTCGACGATTATTTTGCGTCCGCCTTTAAGATCCTTGCTAAACCTTGTATAGCCTTGAGTTGAGTCAAGACTGATCTGAGAATCACCTGTCTGCGACCCGGACCAATTGCGTGCAGATTGAATGCGTGAGTTGGGCTGGGAAGCTTTGGTATTTGAACTTGATGTGGATCCAACCGAAATTGAAGATGTAAGGGGTGATAGCGGTTCTAGCTCCTGATCTTTAGTACTAGCAGATCCTGTCGGCCCGCGATCTACTAGTGCCTGCACGACTTCTGCTGCCGTTCTAAACCGATGAGTCACTGAGGGCTGCAACATTCGATCGAACAGATTCGTAAGATGGGCGCTAACTTGAATCTGCGATTTCCAATTAATTTGACCTGTGTAAGGATCGTGCCCAAAGTCTTTAGGCGATCGCCCTGTTAATAAGTACAAACAGCTCATGGCAACAGCATATAGATCGCTGGAGAATACTGGCCTCATCGCCATTTGTTCTGGCGGTGCAAAGCCTGGTGTGCCGATCGCAAAGTTAGTTAGCAGTCCTCCCGGTTCCTCACCCGATTCCTCTGAAACGTTGGTTTTATTCACCTGGGTGGAAACTGCACCAAAGTCAATTAGCACGAGTTGGCCATCTTGCTTGCGACGAATCACATTAGCAGGCTTAATATCGCGATGAATAACGCCACTCTCGTGGATAAATCCGACCGCAGGCAAAATTTCTGTTAGGACTTTACGGATATCAATCTCGTTAAAAGTACCTCGACGCTCAAACTCTTGCTTTAGCGTCTCACCTTCGACATATTCTTGGACGAGGTAAAAGTTTGATTCTTCCTCAAAATAGTCTAGCAAGCGAGGAATTTGGGGATGATTGCCGATTTTACCTAAGGTAAAAGCCTCACGCTCAAATAGCTCGCGTGACATTTTTAGGATACTAGGAGATTGAGTGGTCGGGCGTAACTGCTTGATTACACAAGTAGGATGTCCGGGTAACCCTTCATCCGCAGCTAGGAAAGTCGCACCAAAACCACCTTTGCCAAGTGGACGACTAGCTTTATAGCGATCGCGTAATCTCAACCTAAAACCACAACCAGCACAAATGCTGACTTGTTCAGAGTTCTCAGGTCGAGGACAATTCGGATTAACGCAATAACTCACGACGATCACTATAAATTTTTAAGCCTTTTAAAAGCTTTAGGGCAACTACTTAAAGTACCAGTTGAGTACTGCTGACATAATTGTGCCCAAATTTTACTAAATTCTAGCCCTCAAAACTAAAGAAAGCTCAATTGAGGTCTGTTCCCAATCATTAGTAATCTTCTCGTTCACCTTGATCCCTAATATTGACATCGGTTATTACGTCAATCTCAGGGCGCGATGAGGGGCGACGGCGCTTGGGTGATGGTCTATCTTCACGATCTGAACTGCGATCGTTTCTTCCATTGGGGTTGTCATTGCGGCCATTTTCATGCCAACCGGAGTTGTCATAGTTATTGTTTGGATTACTACTTGGTTTGGGACGGCGCTGCTTGGGCGTTACTGGCCGAATGTCATCGTCATCTATGTCGATCACTGAGTCAACGCCAGAATCAAAATCACGCTTAGCACGACGATTCGGCCTATCTTGGCCTACATCCCCTCTCAGTTCAGTGGGCCGAGGTGCGCTGGTTCCCGTACCGCGCATACGGCGAGTATCTCGTGACCGACGGGGCGAAATCTCTCTGCTTGGATCGAGTTCTACGCGATAGTCTGGTCTAATTGGCTCTTCATCCATTATTGGCCCCATGGGTTGAGTTGTGCGTCTGGCTTGGGTTGATAGCGCTTGACGCAGCACCAGGGTTTCGATCGCAAACCAACCAGCAAAACTGACAATCAGTGCCTGAGCCAGCTGGGTGTTGCTGTCCATGCGAAAGTTGAAAAATAGCAAGACAATGCCGTAGACCAAAGCGATCGCCGAAAAAAATATATCGTGATCTCTGGCTAGCTCTGGTCGGAAGTTACGTACAAAATAAAGTCCTACACCTCCGAGTGCAGCGACTATTGCCAGTAGAGCCATCAGCGGAGAGCCGACTATGTTCAATCCCATGATGCTTTGTATCTCCTAAGTCTTGCATCTAACGCATTTACAGCTAGCGCCATACATTTCCAAGTCTATCTTAAACGCAGACAAACTGTTTGGCACACACCCAGATGCTTGTAATCAAAACGATTGGGTTTTAACCGCGACGGGTGACCTTGTCCTTTTGACTGATGAAAATTAAGGCCGCAGTCGCAGGAATCAAAACAATCGCTGCGCCCCAAACCAGGCTCCAGATAAAGTTACTCAAAGATGCTGTCATAACAATTAATCCTAAATAGAGATGAATATGAGAAATTTCTTGACCGATCTTAACATTTCTGTGAGGCTTAGAGCGCCACGAAATATCTACTAAATATGGTTAGGGAACTGATGCCTAACTCGATAATAAATTTTTCTTGCTATAGTATATACATTGTATATATTGCGGATTATGACTTCCACTGTTTCTAAGTGGGGAAATAGCTTGGCCATACGTATTCCCAGGCATCTGGCAGATCGGATGCATTTGCAAGACGGGAGTTGTGTTGAGCTTGATGTATTAGATGGTTTTTTGATTGTAAAACCATTACAACGTAAGAAATATACTCTAGAGGATCTGCTTGATGGCATGACACCAGAGCATTTCCATCCAGAAATCCCAACAGGTACACCTGTTGGGAATGAGCTTTTTTGTGAATGAGTAAACTCTATATCCCCGATCGCGGTGACATCCTCAAACTCAACTTTAATCCCCAATTTGGATCAGAACAGGCAGGATTTAGAACTGCATTGGTGATTTCACCTCGCGCTTACAATCGACTATCATCCCTGGCAATTGTTTGCCCGATTACCAGTCAACAGAAAGGCTTAAAATTTGAGGTGATTTTACCGCAGGGACTGCAAATTTACGATGTGGTGTTGTGCGATCAATTAAAAAGTCTGGACTGGGTAACCAGGTCAGCATTGTTCATACAGAAAGCACCTTTGGAAACTCTAGCAGAAGTTTTAGCAAAAATTGAGCCATTAGTCTCCTATTAGGGAATACGCCAAGCAATCGCATTAATCGCAAAGGGCTAAATAAATGACACAAGCAACTTCACCCAAAAAGGCTTTGGCTTTATACGAGCGTGACCTTAACCTATGGCTAGAGGATGCGATCGCACAGTTAAAAGCTGGCGATTTTCAAAACCTTGATGTTGAAAATTTAGTAGAGGAACTAGAGGGCTTAGCTAATAAAGACAGGCGTGAAGTATTTAGTCGGCTTAAAAGATTGATCGAACATACCCTGAAACGCTGCTATGTCAATATGCCTGACTGCTTTAGAGGCTGGCAGGTCACGATCGTTAACCAAAAGATTGAGCTTAAACAGCTACTTAAGCAGTCGCCAAGCCTTAAAAGCCACTTCTCACAATGCTTTGACGAATCTTTTGGTGCTGCTTTAGAACTAGTTCGGGCTGAATATCCCGATACATTTTTCCCTGATACATGGCAGTTTAGCCGTGATATTGACGCGATGCTAAACGTTGATTTCTGGGAATAGCGAGCAAATTTACACTTAATATTCAACCCGCGATCGACTATCGTCACCGCTAATTGTTTGCCCAATCACCCAGAAAGTACCGCTAGAAACTTCTGCTAATGTTCGAGATCGCCACCGTGATTATTTATAATTTATCGTTCAAGCTGCCCACTTACGTCCCTGACTTGAGAAATCTACAATCAGGTTGAAGACGCGATCGCATGTCTGGGTAAACAAGGTGCGATCGTATGTTTCGGGAAGATTTGAATCTAATACTTGTTCGACTTCTTTTCTAACCGAGTTCTGGGTTTGCCGATCTTTCCACCAGTCTTGAACTAATACTTTGGGATGTGCTTCGAGTAAGCGGTGGAGTAAAGATTTCGCAGCCAATTTTACTTTTTGCTCCTCGTCTTTAGTCATTTTGTCTTTTTTAATAATGTCGAACAGTTCCAGTTCATCTTCAGTCAGCCCTTCGCGAACGTGGCGCTCATCCTCTATTTTCATGCTTTCCACAAAATCTAGAAGCTCGCTAAATGAATTTTCAGCTAGGGAACTTCCAGAATTATATTTGTCAACGATCTCTTGCAGTCGTTGGGCAAAGTCGGTGCGGGTAATGTTTTGCTGCATCATTAGGGATAATTTGCGATCGATAAAGGCGCGTAAGTCCGCAATTTCAATATGCTTGTAAGTGACATCTTTAAATTCGGCGCGTAACTTCTCAAAATTAATTTTGCTTAGATCCCAAGTTTTACCGCTTTGGATAATTTGATGTTGTGGCTGATATGGGGGGCTAGATTCCTTAACGGTTAATTGATTGGCGTTGTTTACGACCAGACTTTCATCTAGCAATTCGGCAATCTTAATACTTATGGCATCAATATTGGCGCGATCGGTATGGGTGTCGATCAGATTGCGTAAATACTCAATGGCGGCAATGATCGGACGAACTGCTTGAGCGAGAATTTCAGGTTTACAGGCTTCGTAAAGCGATGAGACGGTATTGGAATAGATCGCAAAACTCTTTCGCCATTCATCCCGACTCAACAGAATATCGGTATAGGCTTTAAATTGACTGAGGTTCTTAAAGGTATTTTCTGTATGCAAAACTTGCTGTAAATTGATCGCTCTTTCTAGACAAAAAGCTTCAGTTTCCGCGATCGCTTGATCCAGTAGCTCAAACAACTGCGATTTTTCTTGAACGGGGGCATCCTCGCCACCATCACTCCCTTGGGCATACTCTTTGAGCGCGGCTTTCATGTTGCGAAAGACGTTGTAATAATCGACAATCTCACCGTTTTTCTTTTCGATCACTTTGCCGCGATGTCCTGCAATCTGATGGGAAGCGACGCGGTTGGCGCGGGCGATCGTTTGCATAAGCGTGTGACCGCGCATCGGTTTGTCGAGATAGAGTGTGGATAGTGTGGGCGCATCAAAGCCCGTTAACCACATGGCGCAGACAAATACTAATTGCAGAGGGTGTTCGGGGTCTTTGAAGTTATATTCGAGATCGTGACCTTGGGCATCAAGTCTTTGGATGCGATCGCGATGCGGTTTGATATCTAGTCCTTGGGCGGCAAATTTTTCGACTTCGTTAGCATCTTCGCTGATCACGACTGCCATTTCGACGGAGCGCATATATTCTACGATTCTCCTTAGTTGCGCTTTTTCGATATCGTTATCAGATTTACTGATTTTGCCAACTAGATTTTTGATTTCGCCTTTCCATTGTTGTTGTACCTTGTCGTACATTTTGACGGCGGTAAATTTGTCGATCGCCACCATTAGACCTTTGCCCAAATAGCCGCGATTTGCGAAGTGATTGACGATATCTTTGGCGATCGCCTCTAAACGGTCGTCGCGTTTAATCACCTGCATTTCGGTGGCGAATTTCTGTTCGAGTTTGGCTTGTTGGGCTTCGTCGAGGTCTTCGTCTTCGAGCAATTGATAAAATTCTTCGCTGAGGTTCTCATTTTGGTTCATCATCTCCGAGACGCGCTTTTCATAAAACAAGGGAACAGTCGCGCCGTCATCCATTGCTTGTTGAAAGTTGTACTCTGAGACATAATCGCCGAACCATTCATTAGTTTTGCGGTCCTTGCCCAACAGTGGCGTACCAGTAAATGCCATGAAGTTGGCGTTGGGTAATCCCGTTCGCATATTTTCGGCGAGGGCGGCATATTGGGTGCGGTGCGCCTCATCGACCATGACAATGATGTCGTCGCGATCGCTTAGTAATGGATAAGTTTTGCCTTTGTCATAACGAAATTTCTGAATTAGGGTGAAGACAACGCGCTTGTTCTGTCCGAAAAATTTACGCATTTCTTCGCTGTTTTTGGGCTGGGCGGCTTCGTTTTGAGCGACGGTGTCGGTATTGAGAAAGTTTTTGTAAATCTGCCCGTCGAGGTCGGTGCGATCG
>JANMRU010000517.1:0-1725 GCA_031388585.1 Pseudanabaena sp. SOY_30_concoct_251
GCCCGTAGGGGAGCTTTGAGGTCATGGGAAACAATATGGGAAAAATTGTCTAGCTCCTGATTGCGTTCTTGGATTTTTTGGAGCAGGGCTGTGTGTTTTTGTTCTAGTTGCTTTTGTTCATCGATATCGGTGCCCGTGCCAAACCATTTGATCGCTTCGCCCTGCTCGTTTTTAAAGGGAATAGCTAGGTGTAAGTACCATCGGTAAACCCCGTCATGCCGCCTGATTCTGCCCTCTGCTTTTAAGGGAATACCCTCTTGTTGCGCCAATGCCCATTGATCGCCTAGAAACTCGATATCATCAGGATGGATAAAGGGCTTTAAACCAACGCTCTGCGCTTCTTTAAGATTGGGTAAACCCGTGAAATCTAACCATCTTTGATTAACTTCTATGGCGTTGCCCTGCCGATCGGCTGTCCATACTATCTGGGGAACTAATTCGATTAAATGCCGATAGTTTGCTTCACTTTGTTTAAGGGCGGCTTCAGCACGTTTGCGATCGCTAATTTCAGTAAATAAAATCCCAAACCTATGTTCATGGGGAACCTCAACGGGAAAAGCGCTAACCTCAAACCACCGATTATTCATGCCAGAGACTGGATGCTCTAACCGTACCGCTTTTCCTGTTGATATTACACTGCCGTAAGTCTCAAACCAAAAATCTTCTAGATCGGGAACAAGTTCGCGTGCCGTCTTTCCTACTACTTGCTTTAGCCCTGTCATTGCTTCGTAAGCACTGTTGGTCTCTAGAAAGCGATAATCTGTTGCTTGTCCCTGAGCATCAAACAGCATTTCACAGATACAAAACCCCTGACCGATGGACTCAAACATGGTCTGATACCAGCGATAGTTCTTGTGCTGTAAAGTTTTGGTTCGATCTAATTCAGCTACCAAGATCTGTACAGCCGTTTTTAATTCTGACGACCAGGTTTCAACCGCGCCCAAAGGAGTCTGTGACCAGTCATAGCCACTCACGAATGCTCCGATTTCGCTCACGAATAGTTCTTCCATTGCTTTCTGGTGTGTTACGGTTTAAGAGAGCGCAAGATCTAGCGCAAATTTATGCCAGGTGAAAGAAAATGTTGAACCTTTACCAATTTCAGATTTAAGACTAACTTTACCACCTTCTCTTTCCACAATCTTCTTAACGATCGCCAAGCCTACACCCGTACTTTCACGGTTATCTCTTGCTTCTAAAGTCTGGAAGATCATAAAAATTCTTTGATGAAATTCTGGATCGATACCATCACCGTTATCAGTGACGGCAAACTCGTAATACGTCTCAAATTCCTCTACCGAGACTTGCAGACAAACTTGTTCGGGTTCGGGATGATATTTAAGCGCATTATCCATGAGATTCATCAATACCTGTTTTAGCAATACTCGTGAAGTAGTGAAAGTGGGTAGGGGTGAAGCAAACTCCATTTTAAAGCTGGGGGGTGGAGCTAGGATATCTACTATTTCTGCTAGTAAAACCTCCACAGAGACAGTTTCCAGCGCTATTTCAGTGCGTCCAATTCGCGCATACTCTAGCACACCGTCGAGCAACGCATACATCCGATGCACTCGCACTCGTAATAGTTGGAGTTGGAGTTGGTTTTCTGTGGGTAATTTACCATCTAAATCTGCTTCTATCCATTCCGAAAGATTTGCGATCGCCCTTAAAGGGGCCTTTAAGTCATGGGAGATGATATAAGCAAACTGGTCTAGTTCTTGATTGCGATCG
>JANMRU010000039.1:0-8550 GCA_031388585.1 Pseudanabaena sp. SOY_30_concoct_251
CAGCCGATCGCAAAGTCACAAGCTCAAATGGGTTTTAGTCATTTTATCCGTGGCGGTTTTGATTGCGATTGGCTGTAGGAGGTGACTCATCCAATTTTCTTTCATTATGTCTACCAATGATGGTGTCATAATTTCTCCAGCCATATCAAGCTGAGTTACAATCGTTAGATAAAGGCTTTAGATAAAAGCTCACACACAAAACCCACACAAATGCCATGTTGAAATCTTTTTGGCAAATTACTCTGCGATTTGTGGCTTTGACTATCCTCGCGATCGCAGTTACTTTTAACAATCCCTTATTCGCTCAAGCGCCTTCAGCCCCAGAGATCGCTCAACCCTCATCTGCTGAGATTAGAGATGATAGCAAGGACAAGGCGATCCCCAATCCAGAAAATACACTGGAAAACAAAGGGGGCAGCGCAAAAACTGAGACGGGTGTCCCTTTCGACAAAACAACAAAAAACCAGGAAACTCTTCCAGAGAATCCCTACGATATGGAAGCCATTCACAAGTTCGATCAAGAACTATATGGCGACTAAACTGACACCTATCTCTACTGTCATCTGTACGGGCAGACACATAGGTCTGCCCTGCCCGCTATAGAGGCGGTGCTGGAAGCGGTTTGGCTCGGTCTTTCATGGGGTCATTCCCCCCTTGCCCCACTTCAAACTGGGTCATCATGTCATGATCCTCATGCACAATGTTATGACAGTGCATCATGTATTTACCGCGATTGGGCGCAAACTGGGCAATCACACGAACTGTCTGGTTCTCGCCCACGTAGAAAACATCCTTCCAGCCACGCTCGTAGGGCAGCGGCGGTGATCCGTTGCGATCTAGCATCTGTAAATCCACAAGATGGATGTGTACGGGATGAATCCAGCCACCTCCAGCCCCAACTAGATTCCAAATTTCGATATCTCCAAAACCTGGATCGGCATCAACTCGTTTTGGGTTCCATGTTTGGCCGTTAATCAGCCATTGTCCGCCACCGCGCCCGAATCTAAAGGTTCTTGTGCGCACAGCGGAAGCTGGGTCGAGACGAATAACTTTGCGAAGCACCTCGGGAATAACGCTATCATCGCTTTCTTGACGCACGACATCAAAGCACATAATTTCAGTCGTACGAGCATCGGTATCGAGATTATTTGGGAAAATGGGATTCCTGAGGATCACCCGAGTGCCAATTGGGTATTTAGAAAAATCAATGATAAAGCCATAGCGCTCTGCCATTGCCAGTCGCAAAGTTTTGGTTCTCACAGGTGCATCCAATAGTCCGGCATCAGAGCCAATTACGATCAGGTCTTCGCCCGTACTGAGGGAAAGTTGACAGGTGCGAGAAGCGCCAGCATTAAGCACACGGAAGCGATATTTGCGGTTAGCAACCTCCATGCGCGGCCAGGGAACTCCATTTACTAACATCACATCACCATAGGTTCCCCTTTGCCCTTTGTCGTCAAAGATCAATGAGCCATCGATCGCAAATTTCTTATCCTGAATGATTAATGGGATCTCATAGTCCCCATGGGGTAAGTTCAAACTCTTTTCAACACCATCATCAACAATGTACATCCCTGCTAGTCCCATGTAGACATTGCGGGAAGTATGGTGAACGGCATGGTCGTGATACCAAAGCGTAGAGGCACGGTTGTTGGGGTATCTATAATCCTTGTAGTAACCAGGGCTGATTAAATCCTCAGCATAACCGTCATATTCTGGGTCGGAAGCCATGCCATGCAAATGAATTGAGGTATCTATATCTAGATTATTGATAAAGCGAACAACAGATAGCCGATCGCGATTTTGTCTAATTGTAGGGCCAGGAATACTTCCGTTGTAGCTCCAGACATCTGTCTTGAGACCAGGTAAAATATCAACCTGGCATTTTTTCATGACAATTTGATAATAATCAGTGGGAGTATCTTTGCCATTAACATCTTTTGTAATTCCACTACGCACTGGCTTAAGCTCATCTGGGATGCGAAATGACTGCTTAAAGCGGGGAATCTGCGGGCTGAATTGGGCTTGGGCAAGATCTGGAAATCCGAAGGGTGAAAGTAGCGTTCCACCACTAACTAACCCGAGCTTAATCGCTTCTCGTCTAGTAATTTTCATATGGTAATCCTAGAGCATTCGTGATTTTAGGGATTTATTTCTCAACCAAAACTAGGATCGATTTGCTATCGCGATCCTATACACTTCTATTGAATATATCCCATCTATCGCAGATTGAAGTTGTTAAGAGATAATTATTGACAAATTGTCAAAGTTTGAAAAATGCTTATTTACACACTTAAGTTCTGCATGGCGGCTTGGGCGTAACTGCGCATTTCTTCGGCAATCCGCCACATTTCTTGGCCAGTATGCAGGTGGCGATCGTCATAGTTTAGCGTGAAGTAATTTAGTTCCTCGATGCCGTCTCCCAGGACGCTGAGACAGTGATAAAGATTGGTGGCAACACTCGCAACTGAGATGGGATTTGGCATACCTCGAAACAAGATCTGCGCCTTGGCAAACGAACCGCGACATCGATCGATGTAGTCTTGAAAATTGCCCATGAGTTCGTCGTCATAAGGATCGGCGGCTAGATCGTCTATTTGTTCGTCTATGACATCCAGAATGTCGCTAATCAAATCAGAGATGGGGGCGTATACCTGCTCAATCCATAGATCTAGCTTTTGCTCTTCATCTAGACCTGTTGGACGTGGCGATCGCCGCGATTTTGCCGATCGCACCGATTGAGCTGTAGCAGCATTCCTCCCGTTGGGTCTGGCAATACCAATACTGCGATCGTAGGAAGCGCGGTTTTGCGGATTGCTGAGCACTTCGTAGGCAACATTAATCGCGGCAATGCGATCGTGGCTTGACAGATCGTGGTTGCAGTCGGGGTGAAACTGTTTTACCAACGTTCTGTACGCATGTTTAATATCAGACTGTCCAGCCTGATGGTTTATCCCTAAGGTATGGTAGTGGTTATGGCAATCGGTGAATGGCGACATACGATCTGTTCTATCGCCCTACTGATTGCCAGGAGATTTTGGGATAGTTTCCCAATCTAGAGTCTTCTTGTGCCATGATCTTGCGTGAAGTCGATCGATAAATATTGTGACTGCCTGGTTAAGTTTACTCCAACAACAACGAGTCATTGCTGTGATTCGCGCTACAACAGCTAGTACTGCGCGGGAGAGTGCTTTGGCTGCGGCGGCCGGAGGCATTAAGCTAATGGAGATTACCTGGAATACTGATAATGCCGAATCCTTGATTCCTAAATTGCAAAGCGAATTGCCCGACTGCAAAATTGGTACGGGTACGATCCTCAATCTTGATATGGCGGAAAGAGCGATCGCCAGTGGTTGCAGTTTTATATTTACGCCCCACACTAGCGTTGAGATTATCGAGTTGGGTTGTACTGCCAACGTCCCAGTAATTGCCGGGGCTTTAACCCCTACGGAAATTTTAACGGCGTGGCAGGCGGGGGCAGCAGCGGTGAAGGTGTTCCCGATCAAGGCAGTGGGTGGCGTTGGTTATCTGGAATGCCTACAACCCGTTTTAGGCGATATTCCCCTAATTCCTACGGGCGGAGTTACGGTCGAAAATACTAGCTTATTTTTGCAAAGTGGCGCGATCGCTGTGGGCATCTCTAGTGACCTGTTCCCGCCTGCCACTGTAAATAAAGACGACTGGACAGCTGTAATCTCTAAGGCTCAGTTGCTCATGCAACAGGTGCAACCATTTCAGGGACGTTAGTTGCTGGTGTAGAGCTTGCATTCTGAGAGGCGGCAAGATGTTTGATTAACGTACTCACAGGTAAGGGGCCGAGTAGGTGTTGCCAGGGCAATACCCGATCGCTTGACCATTCCTGATTGACATAGGATTCTAGACTCGGCAGTTGACCGCGCAGTTCTTTAAATGCCCGCTTATACATACCATCGCTGGGCACTTCACCGCCGCTGTAGGTATACACTAGCCTTAGTAAAGTTTGAATTCGGCGATCGCCCCTAGAGATTAGCGCCTGAATGACTGAGTCCTTGTAACTTTCTGGTCGAAAATCAATGCCTTTGGGTGCTAATTGCTTCTGGAGGTACTTCAGTTTTTTGTCAGCACCTTTAGCGACCCCCATCCACTGCCACGGTGTATGCGACTTGGGCACAAATGTACTACAGCCAAAGCTAATCCGCAGTTTGGGGGCTACTTTTTTGAGCGATCGCAACATTTCCACAGTTTCTTCGATATCGTGATCGATTTCGCCAGGCACACCCACCATGCCATATAGCTTAAGAGCGCTCAAACCTCCCTCCTGCGCATTTACTGCTGCTTGCAAGATTTCGTCATTGTGCAGCTTTTTGTTAATAATCTGGCGTAGGCGTTCGGAACCACTTTCTACCGCCACAGTTACCGAGCGACTATCGCGATTAGCCAGAGTTTGCGCTAATTTCTGTGTCAGCGTATTCGTGCGTACTGATGCCAGACTAAGGCGCACTGAGTCAAACTGCGATCGCGAAATAAAGTCTAAAAGCGTTTCAAATTCTGGATGCTGCGTAATTGACGCACCCAGCAAACCCAGGCGATTTGTTACTTTTAATCCCCTTTCAATTGCAGGAATCAGACTCTTCTCAGCGCTAGGTGTACGAAACGGCAGTGTTAAGTAACTGGCTAGGCAGAAACGACACATTTCAGGACAACTCCGCGCCACTTCTACCATATAGATACTTTCCCAAGCTGCTTTAGCCGTGACGACTGTAGAAGCAGAAAGCGTATTCCCCCTATAGGTTTGTTTGGTAATTGTCGCGGGAATCGCGGGGATGCCTGAATCGATCGGCTGAATTGAGGCGATCGCCCCTTCTGGGCACTCATAACTCACCGTGTAGAGACTAGGTACGTAGATACCAGGTACCTGGGCTAAATGTCTGAGTTGAGCTTGGCGGGGTTGGTAGCGCACCTCCTGATAGGCTGACAACATATTGCCAATTAACTCTTCACCATCACCCAGCAGAATAAAATCAAACCAATCTGCAAACGGCTCAGGGTTAGCAGTTAAAACTGGCCCCCCACCAAAAACTAGAGGGCGAGAGCGATCGGCGCTGCTAATTGGTATGTCTAAATGTTCTAATGCAGCTAGAATATTGACGTAATCTAGTTCCCAGGAGAAAGAAAATCCTAATAATTCTGGATAGCGGGGTAGGGGTTCGTAGGCATCAGTAAACCAACGGCTGACAGCAACTTCAGGACGCATGGCTAAATCCGCCCAGATTGTCTGATAGCCAAGGCTAGTAATCCCAACAGTGTAGGTATTTGGGAAAGCAAAGACTATGGGGATAGCATTATCGTGGGGGGTGACAGGCTCAAATAAATAGGATTCGGAACTAAAATTACTCTGACTCAAAGTTTGGTGTGGTAAAACTACAGCTATCAGTTTTAAGGTAACAGATCCGAAAATACTAAGAATAATATTTACGTATTTAATTCCTGCCGCTTTCAGTTGCGCGGCTATTCAATCTATACGGTGTAGGTTATGGAGTTTTGGTCTAAGTTTCAGCAATGGTTAGAAGCCTTCATTGAGGTTCAGGTTTGCCTGCCCACTTTTAATACTGCAACATTTAATCAGGCGATCGCGCTTGATGCATCGGTGGCAATGCTCGCCCAAGAATTTTGGCTGACGCAACTGCAACTCCAAGCTTTTGCAGATTGTGCCGACAGCGATCGTCCCAGTATTTTGCTTGATATCGAACCAGATCTAGAGTCTAGACTAACCCCAGAATACCAACACCAATTAGCAGCACTCAAACAACGTCTTGCGGAGCCAATGTCAGGATCTGAGGCTAATGCGAAGCAATTGCAGCGATCGAGGCGATCGCACTTCCAGCAACTCCAGCAAAAACTTCGCGCCACTGAACTCCAAATCGTCCTAGAGATACGTGCCGACGAACATGTTTCCGCGATCGAGCCCCAAACCTTAAAACCTGGCACAGCAGAATCGATCGCTTGGGAAATCACCAGCCAGCTACTACCAAGAACGGCATCAACCGAATCCGAGCTGAGACTTGGCATTGTTCCTTTACAGATTCTCCTGCACATCCCAACCCTCACCGCTGGAGATAAGTTACTTGGCTGTGCTGGCCTCTTTCAAAAATTGGAAACAAGGATACAGAATTTCTGCCAGACCTATGTAAATGAAGGTCGGCCAGTTGACTTACTAATAAGAGAATGGTTTAGACCATCATTTGCAGGTGAACCTGCGATTACAGAATTATTTGCGCTATTAAAAACCGAGCCAATCGTAGCATTAGAGTCTGATGTATTTGCAGAGATACTATCTTTAAACCTAGGTTATTGGGGATTATCAAGTGATAACTTTCGATATCAAACCTCAGCAATAGAAATCGATCTACGGGAATGTCTCAACGGTTTTGCGAAAAAGTCGGCTGTGGATTGGTGGAAAGGCTTAAAGCAATCTACTGCTAAAGGCATTTCACCAGAGCTGTATAGCCAAAACTACGATCCAGCCGCTAATCAGATATTTATTGACAACCTGAAAATAGTCGAGCAGGAACAAAAAATTCGCCAGAGCGGTATGGCCGTCAACCCATCAGACTTACTTTATATTTTCCAATCCCAGGATTTTACACAATTAGAAGAACTAATTATCAATTTCTATTCCATTCTCCTAGGTCTGCACCTTGATGAATATTTTCTTTTAAATCTCTCTCCACAATCAAGATTTAGTCCTTTATTACCCAAATTTCTATCTCAATTATTTGCAGAGATGCTTCCTCAAGAAATCTTCGCAATAGAGGAGCACATTGTGATGCGATACCAATTCCTTTACAAACTTGTGAGTGAAAGAGAACCATTAGCCGAACCTGAGCTATGTCTAGATCTAGCGCTGAGCCTCAGTTATTTGCCAGAAAAAGCGTGGGCAAAGGCACAAATCGTGCGTTCGATAACGGGTTGGCTAAAATTGCAAGGTGTTTCAGACCAATTTAGCGAACTTACCAATCTACTCGATGCCACAATTGCAAATGCAACTGTGGAGGATCGCGGATATCTACATAAATTAAATCATTGCCTTGCTGCCATAGGCTATGACCGTTACATTAGCCTTGGGAATCACAGTTTCGCCCAGGGCATGAGGAAATATGAAGTGGAGGACTACAAGGGGGCGATCGCTGACTTGACTGAAGCAATTCAACTTGATGATTTGCATGTGGAAGCCTACTTGCACCGAGGACAGGCTTATACTAACTTGGGGAAATATCAACCAGCAATTGCTGATTATAGTAAGTCTATAGAACTAAATCCTGATTCTGCCAAAGCGTATAACTATCGCGGCAACGCCTACAGAGAGTTAGGTGAGAGTGACAATGCGATCGCCGATTACGATCTCGCGATTACGATCGATCCAAATTTCATCACCGCCAAGAGCGATCGCCAGATCGCTTTAAATATGCTGGCGGAGGTGGATCGCCAACATTTGGGAGAGAACAGTCATAGCCGTGAATTTGAATATGAAGTAGTTCGGCTCAACTCAAATGGGAAAGAAATCAATCGTCGCATCAATTGCGCTAAAGTTATAATCCAAGATATGGGATTTGAGGAGATGCCATCTGTCAGTATTGAGATGGTTTATGTCCCAAGTGGCGTATGTTTTATGGGTTCATCTGAGCGGGAACCGGGACGAGACTTTAGCGAAGGGCCAGCACATTGGGTAACAATGTCTAGCTTTTTCATGAGCAAATCACCAATCACCCAAGCCCAATGGTCTGCGGTAGCTCAGCTTCCTGCTTCTAATCAAGCATCCCCTCTTCAGCTCAATCTCGATCCATCTCATTTCAAGGGCTTAGATAGACCAGTTGAGAGTGTTTCATGGTTTGAGGCAGTCGAATTTTGCACGCGACTTGCTAAAAAAACGGGAATAAGCTATCGCTTACCTAGTGAAGCTGAATGGGAATATGCCTGTCGAGGTGGCACCAAGACTCCATTCTGCTATGGTCACACAATTTCCCCCGATCTAGCTAACTATGATGGCACGTCTGCCTATGGCTTTGGCACTATGGGCGAATATCGCAATCAGACATTGCCTGTATGTAGTTTTCGAGTAGCGAATCCATTTGGACTATTTGATATGCACGGACAGGTATGGGAATGGTGTGCGGATCGTTGGCATGATAACTATCAGGGGGCTCCTCATAATGAAAACATATGGGAAGCAGGGGGAGATGATGAATTCCGAATTGTGAGGGGCGGGTCGTGGTTTAACAATCCAGGGCGCTGTCGCTCTGCGGTTCGCGGCAAGTACTCGCCTGATGTTTGGTTAGATCAAATTGGATTTCGAATTGTGATGCCAACATCTTAAATTTTTACCTAACGAGGGATACATGGACTCCCCGCGCAATATCAATGGGTTCGATGCCCATTAATATTGCATCTACTGTTTGGCGAAGTCGCAGTAGATGTGCTACAATCTTAGCATGTTGACGATGAACTACAGCTATCGCATCTATCCCAATACCACCCAGCAGGAAATTCTGTCTGAGTGGATGGAAACCTGTC
>JANMRU010000121.1:0-18449 GCA_031388585.1 Pseudanabaena sp. SOY_30_concoct_251
CTAAAATCCGCGAAATGATCCCAGGCGCGCGTCTGGCGATCGCCCATGGTCAAATGCCAGAGGCAGAGCTAGAAACCACCATGCTCACCTTTAACAGCGGCGAAGCAGATGTACTAGTCTGCACCACAATAATTGAATCAGGATTGGATATCCCCCGCGTTAACACGATTATTATCGAAGATTCCCAAAAACTAGGACTAGCGCAACTCTATCAACTACGTGGGCGCGTCGGTCGTGCCGGCATTCAGGCTCATGCCTGGCTGTTTTACCAGGCCAAAGGCGAACTTACCGAAACCGCTCGCCAGCGTCTGCGTGCAATCCAGGAATTTACCCATCTCGGTTCTGGCTACCAGCTCGCCATGCGCGATATGGAAATCCGGGGTGTTGGTAATTTACTAGGTGCCGAACAATCAGGTCAGATGGAGGCGATCGGCTTTGACCTATATATGGAAATGCTTCAAGAGGCGATCTCCGAAATTCGAGGTTCTGAGATTCCTGAGGTAGACGATACCCTGATTGAAATCCCGATTACCGCATTTATCCCCGCCGACTATATCAGCGACGCCGATCAAAAAATGAGTGCTTATCGTGCAGTCGCCACCGTTAACTCACGGCGCGAACTAGGTCAGATTGCAGAAGAATGGTGCGATCGCTATGGCCCCATACCCAACGCCGCCCAAAGATTGATTAAGGTGATGGAGCTAAAACAGGTTGCCAAGAAAATTGGATTTTCGCGGATTAAACCTGATGGCAAGCAACATGTAACATTAGATACTAAAATGGAGGAACCCGCCTGGAAACTCTTACAACAAAAATTGCCAGAACATCTACAATCTCGTTTTGTATATCAGCAAAACAAAGTGACCGTGAGGGGTTTGGGAGTCCTAACTCCAGACAAACAGCTTGATAGCTTAATTGAGTGGCTGGAAAAAATGCAGTTAGCTTTACCCGAACTTAATCTGTCCAAGCTAAAATCAGTTGTGTGAGGCTGATTCAACATATCTAATTTTTGTTAATAGTATCTAAATTACTAAAATGTCTAGAGTATTAGGGTTTTAATAACTCTGCAATAGAAATTGCTTTATTATCAATCCATCATTTTGAATCCTGCCATGCTAGAACTATCTACTAACGAAGAGCGCCATCGGACTCGGAAGTTCTTTGATCGCGACATTAGCAAACTCGAACAAGATGCTTTGCGTATGGGCGCTCTGGTAGAAAGCTCCTGCTTGTTAGCCCACAAAGCTTTATTCGATCGCGATTTCGAAGCAGCTACCAGAATTGATCTCCAAGATAAGCAGATCGATAAATTCTATCGTCAGATCGAAGTAGCATGCATTGAACAGATTGCTCTACAGGCTCCAGTTTCCCGCGATTTGCGACTTTTGAATTCACTGGTGCATATTGTGAGAGACCTAGAGCGGATTGGCGACTATGCCGAAAATTTAGGAGAAATTGCGATCAAGCTTTTTCCTTATCCCGTCTCAATGCATATGGATCGGCTGCAAGTGATGTCAAACCGCGTGCAAGCAATGCTAGCCCTGAGTTTAGGTGCAGTATCCAATCTCGATGCTGAAGCGGGGAGAGATATTAAAGAGAAAGATGATGCTGTAGATTCAGACTATGATGCTCTCTATAATTTGCTAGCGAAGCAGGATAGCGCAAACACGTCCTTAGAGTCAATTATGTTGATGGTATTAGCCATACATCACTTGGAACGTATGGCAGATCACGCCACCAACATCGGTAAAAGAGTGAGTTATATTGTTACAGGCGATCGATAGGGAATTTTCACGAAAAAATATACCGATAATCGTAGGGGCGAACGGCTGTTCGCCCCTACTTGCTACGAACAGCCATTCCGCTTGTAAAAGCGAGCGGAATAAAATGTATTAGCATCAACTTGCTGAGCGCTACGATAATCAGCACATTTTAAGATCTCATTTACCCGTCCAGACACCTTGCGGTAGAGGGTATAGTCAGGTTCTTCACCTTGACCATAGCGGGCTTGTTTCTGAATCTGTGCTGGTGCTTTAAATAGAGTATTCACGATCGCCTCGCGCTCTGCTTGAGCGATCTGCGGTGAAATGTAGACCCCAGAACGAGGGACAGGGATATCTTCATTTCTGGGCTTGATGATGCGAAATACTGCTTTCCGTTCACCTGGAATAGATGCTGATGGATCTTGTGTCACACTCGATTCCTCAGAATTTGGATTAGCTGAGTTGCGACGTAAGATCGCATTAGAACTTCCTACACCAACATCAGCTTTACCTGATTTCACCTTGTCAACAATGTCACGGGTTGAGTTATCGTAGCTAGCCTGCAAAGCAGTGCCATATAAGTGGAAAAGCGGCACATAGAAAGACTGTGCACTATCAAAGTTGCCGAGGGCGATCTTGAGATTAGGATTATCTACAATATCTTCAAACTTTGTAATAGGGCTATCTACTTTGACAAAAAATACTGAATCTCCCTCTTTGCGCTCAGGAGACATCCTAGCCGCATAGACATAGCCACTATCCTGCGCTGCAACAGAAAGGTTTGGCAAAAGTGTAAAAACGATATCCCACTGTTTGTTTGCCATCTTTTGTTTGGCCAGATCGATCGCTTTCTGTCCATCCTTAATTGGCACTAATTCGATTGCGTAGCTCACATCGTTACCCAATTCGGTTTTAAGAAATGCTAATAAGGGATTATAGGTATCCTGAGTCACACTTCTCGGCGCAATTACCCCAATAGTTAATTTCCGATCGCCACCAGCATCAGCTAACTTGGTAATTGAAGGATTGATAGAAGCTTGATTGGTAGGCAAGATGCCACTCGATCTCAGCCCAAATGCCGCACTTACAAACGCGATCGCGCAAATTCCTGCGGCGATCGCTGCCACCCTGATACCGCTCTTTCTAGAAGGAGTAGATGGGAGATTGGATTGACTAGGATGAGCTTGAGGTAAAGTAGCTTGAGAAATTGGTTGTGGAAGTGAATTATGCCCAACTGAATGCTGATTTGCAGGGATAGAAGTAGATGCCACTACAGTTGACTGGCTGCGATCCCCGCTTGGCAGATTAGCTTTTGAGTTGTAGTGTTTAGTGATTGCTTCCGATAATTGCAAACCAAGTACAGTAGGATGTGATGCGAAATCTGGTTCGGAGTGGGCAGAATTTGCCGATATTCTCAAATTTGAGGGAACAGAATTAGGAGTGGGATAGTTTTGCTCCGATATGGATGACGCGATCGCATTCGCATGTACGAGGACTGGAGAAATTTGTGCTAAGTCTTGTAAAACCTCAACGGCTGACTGATAGCGATCTCTAAAATGAGTTTTTACCATCTTAGTCAGAACTGCCGCCAACCCATTGCTAACAGAAATAAAATGATTCCAGATCAGTTCGCCTGTTTGCTCGTCTTCTTGGAACTGGTTCGACAGCAGACCTGTGAGTGCCTGAATACCAACAATACCCAAGGAATAAAGATCGCTATTCAGCTTAGGTCTACCTTGTCCTTGCTCGGCCGCCATATAGCCAAAAGTCCCTACTACATTGGTGGCGCTTACCAGTGGCGAATCTCCAGGCTGCATACTTAGGCGCTTGACGGCACCAAAGTCAATTAATATCAACTTGCGATCTGATTGACGACGGATAATATTATCTGGCTTAATATCGCGATGAATTACGCCCTGACTATGGACAAAATGCAGGATTGATAGCACTTCTTCCAACATCTCAATCACCTGGGGTTCCGTCCAGCGAATTCCCAGCGACATTTCCATTTTTAAGGGATGTCCTTCAATGTATTCGCGAACGAGATAAAATTCTCCTGCTTCCTCAAAATCATCAATATGGCGCGGAATCTTGTCGTGATCGCTCAACTGTTTCAGGGCATCAATCTCTCGCTTAAAAAGCGTCCTGAACGTCGATAGAGTATTAGGATCAGTAGTAGGGGGACGTAAGTGCTTGATTGCGCACTTAGGATGTCCAGGCAATCTCATATCCTCAGCGACATAGGTCAAACCCATGCCACCAGAACCAAGAGCTTTCGTTAATTTATAGCGTCCGTTTAATATTTGTCCAATTTCAGCCATCATTTTCACCCTAAACCTTGCAATTGAATAGAACAGGACTTAGGCAATGAAAAAGAAAACCCAGATTTAGTCGAGTTGGGCTTTGACCTCAACCTTCCTTTTCTGTTTTGTCAGGCACGATGCTTAAGTCCTAGTGAATTAAATGTAAAGCTTAAACTTTGGTGATGTTGTGACAGAGCTTGCAGGAGATCTATGATTTAAATCACGCATTATTTTTTTGATTGCAACTCAGCCTTTGTTTTATTTAGCACCTTACGTAAAACTAAAAGAAGACTTATATTTAGAGGGGTTTGGGGCATAGCCCCAATTGAGGACGCAGCCCTCAAGCTCCCCACATAATTCTTTTTTGAAATTATTCCACGTAACATCAGTTACTGAGGAATACTTAAAGGAGTCTCTCTCGGCAATCTATTCATCTATGCTTAAACTGCAAGTTTAAATAGAACGAATGGCTGAATTATTAGGCTAGGGAAGCTTAGTGTCTTGTCTTGATTCCATGCCGAGATTTGCTCCGCAGTGGGATAAGAAATCCATCCATCTTCCATCCACTGCTGCACAGTCGTAGCGTTATCTTCTGCGATCGCAACTCCAACTTCGACTAAATCCAAATCTGGCGCAACGACAATTACTCTGCCTCGTTTAGCATGTTCTTCTAGCCAACCCCATTCAGCTTGGTCTACCATCTCTGCTAACTCAGCTCTTAGATCGCTCACTAAAATTCTTCCTCCTCAACGCTAGGCGATGCTGCTACAAATTCTAAATACTTGGCCTTGACTACTTGAATATCTTGCCACATTAACCACTTGGGGCTTCCTTCCTCACGACTCGGATTACGCAATAGATAAGCAGGATGCAAAATTGGCATCACCAATCTACCTTCCCATTGCATCCATTGGCCACGTATTTTGGTAATGCCTCGCTTATCGCCCATGATTGCTTTTACAGCCGTAGCACCCGTCAATAAAATAATTTTGGGATCGACGAGACGAATTTGCTCTAATAAGTATGGTTTGCAAGCAGCCACTTCTTGATCGGTAGGTACGCGATTTGCCGGAGGTCGGCACTTATTTATATTGCATATATATATATTTGACTCGTTAAATCCAACTGATTCCAGGATTTTGTCCAGCAATTGTCCAGCCCTACCGACAAAAGGTAGACCCTGCTCATCTTCATTTTGTCCAGGTGCTTCCCCAATAATCATGACTTTAGCGTCACGACTGCCCCTTTCTACCACCACGTTGATGCGCGTAGCTGCTAGCGGACATTTCTGGCAACTCATTGCATCGGCTTTTAGCTCGTCAAGATTGGCATAGATGACGCTACTGACAGCATTAGCGGCATTAGCAGTACTCACAGGCGCGATCGCTGCCTCTACAGGCTTCGGCGGTGGGGGAGTTGGCTCCAGGTCAAAAAGACTAATTTGTTCGGGCTCAGACATAAACTAAACGTAGAAAGGCTGCCATCACAATAATAATCGCTAACCAAACAATAAAGAATGATTAAGCGATCGCCCCAAGTTGCTTACAGGCAATTTAGGCTTAGAGGTTAATACGTTAGATCTATATAGAAGCAAACATATATGAAGTTGGCATATTGGATGTACGCGGGGCCCGCACATATTGGTACGTTGCGCGTAGCTAGTTCGTTTAAGAATGTTCACGCCATTATGCATGCTCCTTTAGGAGATGACTATTTCAATGTCATGCGTTCGATGCTGGAAAGAGAGCGTGACTTTACTCCAGTTACTACTAGCGTCGTCGATCGCCATGTGTTGGCACGCGGTTCGGGCGAAAAGGTAATTGATAACATCACCCGCAAAGACAGCGAAGAAGCGCCTGATTTAATTGTTTTAACCCCCACATGCACGTCTAGCATCTTGCAAGAAGACCTGAATAACTTTGTCGAGCAAGCGCAGATGACTTCTAAGGGTGACGTGATGCTGGCGGATGTAAATCACTACCGCGTCAATGAGTTGCAAGCAGCTGACGGCACCTTAGTGCAAATTATCAAGTTCTACATTGAGAAAGCTAAAAAGAAAGGCGACTTGCCAGAGGGTAAAACTGCTAAGCCATCGGTAAATATTATTGGCATTTCCACCCTAGGCTTCCACAACCACCACGACTGCACCGAACTCAAGCGCCTGATGGCAGATTTGGGTATTGAAATCAACCAGGTGATTCCTGAAGGAGCTTCGGTTCTTGAATTAAAGAACCTTTCCAAAGCCTGGTTTAATCTCATCCCCTACCGCGAACTGGGTCTGATGTCGGCTAGCTATCTGCAAGAAGAGTTTGGCATGCCGTTTGTTGACATCACGCCGATGGGTGTGGTGGAGACAGCCAGATGCATTCGCAAGATCCAGGAAGTACTTAATGCTCAAGGGGCAGAAGTTAATTACGAAGAATTTATCAACGAGCAAACACTCCACGTATCCCAAGCGGCCTGGTTCTCGCGCTCAATTGATTGCCAAAATCTCACGGGCAAGAAAGCGGTCGTCTACGGCGATGCTACCCATGCTGCCGCGATGGCGAAGATTCTCACCCGCGAAATGGGCATTCATGTCGTCTGGGCAGGTACGTTCTGCAAGAATGATGAGGAATGGTTCCGTAAGGAAGTCAGCGAATATTGCGATGAAGTGATTATCAGCGAGGATCATGGCTACATCGGCGATCGCATTGCTAAAGTGGAACCATCGGCAATCTTCGGTACGCAAATGGAGCGTCACGTTGGCAAGCGTCTGGATATCCCTTGCGGTGTGATTTCATCGCCCGTTCACATTCAGAACTTCACGCTTGGCTACAAGCCCTTCCTTGGCTACGAAGGCACAAACCAACTCTGCGATCTAGTCTATAATTCCTTCACACTTGGCATGGAAGATCACCTATTGGAAATCTTCGGTGGTCATGACACGAAGGAAGTGATTACGAAGGGAATCTCAGCAGATTCTGATATGAACTGGAATAAGGAATCTAAAGAGCTTCTTAATAAGATTCCAGGGTTTGTGCGCGGCAAGGTGAAACGTAACACTGAGAAATTCGCGCGCGATCGCAAGATGAGCGAAATTACGCTTGAAGTATTCTACGCTGCCAAAGAATCCGTTGGCGCATAGAATTATTGATATAGTCAACGCCTAGATCGTTAAGACAGATTTTAATTGGGTTTTGTGGGGGCATTGCCCCCCACAAATCCAGTCCTAACCTAATTGGCGCTAAGCTATAAGGCTTGAATATTTTTGATGATGGCGATCGCAATTCAAATCGCCTAGAATTATAGGGATTTTCAACAGTTCCAATTTTCTCTAATTGCTTTAGAACCTCTGACGCTTCAATCGCCTGTGTCATGACTCATCACCTCCCATCAGTTCGCGTTGTGCCGCTTCGGTAATAATCCGACGCAACCACACAGCTTTATTAGGTAGCGATCGCACTATCGCAGCAGCATGGATGATTTCAGTGGTGTTTGCTGTGCCATCATCGCGGATCATGCCAAGGGCGATCGCATGTTCTCTCGCAGCACTGGCTAGATGGTTTGGTATGCGAGCAGTCCATGATTCTGATTTATTACTATCTGCTGAAACACGATCAAATTTTTCTGAAATATCGATCCATCCATTTCGCGATCGCGTACTAATTATACCAATTCACTTTTATAAGGGTACAGATTAGACCTCTCCCATCCTTCCCTCGGCAAAGGTAGGTGCCGAAGGCGGTGGGGCGAATCAGTTACTTTTATTGGGAGAAATGTTATTACAATACAAATTGCATTATGCGCAAGTAAATGTCATGGAAGCGGATATACGAGATCGAAGGGAACTTTTAGGGTTATTTCTCAATCGTGAAGGGAAACTCGCATGTTTGGGCGATCGCTCAGGAGTTATACCTATCAATTCACAGAGATAAGAAAGATCATGCTGAGAAACTTTTAGTATGCCTGCCGGGAAAAATATGGGTTTGTCTGGCTGTTCTGGAGAGAGATGCCCGAAGCAGAACGCCCCCCATTACCGTCATTTCCTGAAATTAGCAAACCAATATTGAAAGCAAGATTCATGATTTAACGAAGAATTCACGCCATGAATAATGATTGGTATCGAGAGTTACTTCTCTCAGGGATTTTCAGGAGTATCTTCCAGAATAAGTTTTATAAAGAGGTTATCCAAATTGTCTCAAGCAGTGAAATCTCCTGATATACTGCGTTGAACTTGCGTTGTGCGAAGTCCAAAATGATATGGGAAATGTATCCATGTTAAGATTTTTTAAGGATGAGTTAGAGAAGTCTTTCTTTTCTCCATTGTTTCGCAAGATCCTAATATTCGTCGGTCGCATCTTTTTACATCTACTGCAACAACGAATGAAGCGGGCGAAGGAATCAAATTTGAGCGCTTTAAGGCAAATTATTGAAAAGAATCAGCACTCTGAGTTCGGTTGTCAGCATCATTTTAGTTCGCTACTGTCAAATTCTCTGAGTATTGATAAGTACAAATTACTGGTTCCGTTGAGTTCGTATCAGGATTATGATGAAGCGATCGCCCGCATGACCCAAGGCGAAGAGAATGTCTTAGTCTCGGCACCTCTTGTCAGTTTTGCATCTACGTCTGGCACCACAGGATCTGCGAAGATAGTACCCAGAACGCGCGCTCACCTGAGAGTACCTATGATAATTTCAGGATTTTTGAACCCTGCGGTCGGCACCAATTATTTTCTCAAAGGCGTGTCAAGGGGTAAAGGAATATGTTTGCTGACTGGAGCTGGCACGATCGCACCGACTAAATCTGGGATAACAGTAGAAGAACATTCGTCTATGGGAATGCGCCGCGTAGCTGGTATGATTCCGCATCTCTGGTGTTCGCCTGCTGAAGTCTTTTCCATTGAAGACGATCATACAGCCAGATATTTGCACGCTTTGTATGGTTTGCGAGATAGTCAGGTGCAGTATATTGGTGCCACATATGCCCCATACGTGTTGCAGTGGCTAATTGATATGGAGCATCGTTGGCCAGAATTAATGACTGATATCGAAAGCGGTACGCTCAGCGAAAACTTGGCATTACCACCAGCAGTGAGGCAGTCACTTGAGGCTAAATTGACTCCAGATCCAGTACGGGCTAACATCCTCCGTCAGGCAGCAATAGAAAGTTTCAAAGGCATTGCGCTCCGAATTTGGCCGCACATGGCTTATGTGGAAACAGTTACGACGGGTAGCTTCGGTATCTATGTTCCTGCTTTGCAGTTCTACATTGGCAATATACCTCTTTTCAGTAGTTTCTATGGTTCCTCTGAGGCAGCGATCGGCATAGGGCTGTGGCCGGATCGACTAGGAGATTATGCCCCTCTATTGGGTTCTGCCTATTACGAGTTCATTCTCCTATCTGATGTGGATAAGGAGAAGCCTGAGACAGTCGAGATCGATTCTCTAGAGATTGGTGAGTTATACGAAGTTGTAGTGACAAATCTATCGGGTTTCTATCGCTATCGCCTGGGAGACATTGTCAAGGTTGCTGGGCAATATTTTGACACTCCAGTGTTGAATTTCAGTCATCGGCGCGGCACGATCCTAGATCTAGCTGGGGAGAGAACCAATGAAGCTCATGTCAAAACAGCCCTCGATCGCCTCACAGACGAGTGGATGAAGGAGATAGGCATTTGTCTGCGCGACTATACAGCGACAATTGATATTGCCACTACGCCGCCCCGCTACGTTTTTTATATCGAACTTTTGGGCGATAGCGTGCCATCCGATGCGATCGCCACCATAAATATAGGAGCACAGGTGCTCGATACAGGTCTGGGAAATACTAATCATGTGTTTGGACAACAACGCCGTCAAGAACTTATTGGTATGCCACAAATCAAGCTATTGGCACCTGGCAGCTTTAATCTGATGAGCGAAAAGCGAAATCTCAATCAACTAAAAATCCCAAGGTATTTAACCGATTGGCAACAACTGGCTCTACTAGAAGCACAAGTTATTGCGGTGTCAACCCAGGATGAAAGTCATAATTTAGCTCGTTTGAGTTCGAGAACCATTTAGTTTCCAAGGACAAATTTCTCATGGAATTAAGCAAATTATCTACTCTAGAAAATCCATCGCTCGATCGCGATCTTATCTCTGCCGTGGAATTAGGAGCTAATCTATGCGCCAATGACTTAATTGATTGGTCTTGTGTTGGTCAAATTATGACCCCAGTTTCCAATCCATTTTCACTAACTTCATTGGCAGGAATTGGTGTTACTATCGGTATTCCCACTGGAGCTTTCTTAAGAATCGATCAAACTCCTACTTTCCCAGGAGCCTTTGATGTGGGTGACTCACTGATTTTCACTGGCCTTCGTAACCCAGGGCCGATGACCGTTACGTTCGATGTGCCAATATTTGGGGCAGGTGTGCAAATTCAATCAGATCCGGCGAATACTCCCGACTATATTGCGGTTGTCGAGGCTTTTGATCGCGGCGATCGCAGTCTGGGTAAATTGGAATTTTCTGGCGTTAGCTCCAAAGTCGCTGGTAGTGGTGTACTTTTCGTTGGCCTGCGCGATCACCGTGGCAGGATCGAAAAATTGATGTTTAATGTGCGAGAACAAGGAGTTAGCGTCCCCTTTGCCCTTAATGCGATCGCGCTCAGCACTAAGCTGACGGATATATCTGAATCCAGACCCTAAGATCTCACGATCAAATCGCCGAGCAATTTTCTATTGAATTTTAGATCTAGACAGCTATGGGATTCCAGAAGGCAGCACTCCCCAAGCCTGAATTTTGCTCTCTAGTTTTGCCATTCAAGTTTGTGACCCACTAACTAAGAGGAACAGTTCTCTATGCCATTTCAATCAAGGCCCATTCTCCAAGAATTTGCAGTGAAATCGGCAACAAATTCCACCTCAGTTGACTTTGTTGCCGCAGAAATCGATCTGCATGAATATTTAAGTAAACAGCCTATCGACTCCCCAGGTTTAAGCGATCTCACCGGATGCTGCTCGTTACTGATCCCAGGAGCAAATGGGCTGGGGAGTTTATTTGAGAATATTTGCGATCGCGCCAACAAGTCACACAAAATTCTCTCGCTGTCAGGAAATCCATTTGCAGCATTGAGAATGGCTAAGTCAGTTGTGCGGCGGCTATCACCCCAACAGGCTATTCATATCATCGCGCACTCTAATGGCAACCTCAACGTCGTTCCTTTTTTAGTAGCCTCTCTGCAAACTTTAGCTAGGACAATGAACTGGGGATCTCCTATCCCAATTAAAGTATGCAGATTAGATCCAATTGGAATTCCAAAATCTACGATTATTGGTGCTCAGCAAGTAGTTGATATTGGCAGTAATAAGCCAGATTCAAGAGATCCGCGCGATCGAGCTGCCCTAAGCTTTCTGCGTCCAGATTTTCGGGCGCGGCAGGGGATCGGCCACTACGATCTGCTCAACGATGTCGAAATTTTTGATCGCCTGTCAGGATCTCCATACCATTTCTTCTGATGCTGCCTTTATCGGCGATCGCTCTCTAAATTGCATCAGTCTTTGCTATAAACCTGCTTCATTTTGAAGTTTCCTAAATTTTACTAACATGGTTACTCCTGAACAAGAACAATTCTCCAATCATGCCTCGCAAAACCAAGAAAATGGCACTTTCTATCCCGAGCCTGGTTGGGTATGGCAATATCCAGCGCCGAAGCTGCAAACTAGCTACGCCAACCCCTTCATGCTGTCGGTGATTGAATTCTTCCACTACCTGACATTTGTCACCCAACTTGGTCTCGCATATACCTTCTTCTCTTTCTCTGACTTCTACACTCCGCGTTGTGCATCTTTCTTTCTGGTGGCGATCGCTCCCGTATTCCAGCAGGCTGCTAGCGTAGTACCAATCATGCTACACGAATATGAGGGATGGCAAATCGCTCCTTTCCAAGATAATGCTGGCGATCGCAATCAATTTAATAACAATGCGCTTCGCTATGTCACCTACAAACTGCTATTTATCTTACAGGCAGTTGCTTCAGGTATGTTTTGCATTGGGGTATTTGGCACGAACAGGTGGTCTGTGGGCTTCCTAACTATTGGAATGCCCTGGACTATTCTGCTTGTAGTGGCTGCTCTCGTGTGGTTGTATGTCGCACCGAGAACAACCAAGCCTTTCCCATTGCTGATTAACAACAAACTGGTACTGCCAGTTCCCATATCCATCGCGATCGTCTATATCCCTATCCAACTTACCTACATTGTGGCATTGGCAACATTATTGGGTGGATGGCTACCCGCATTACTGGGTGTTGCGCTTCCATTATTGGGCGGCATATTTGAAGGGCTAGGCGCAGAAAGTACTTTCAATCAATGGTGGCATCTATGCGCAGCCATCTTGTTGAATTCTTCTGGGGTAGTGTTGAGCCTCTGGGTTGCCCAACATGCAATGGGATTTCTGTAGGACGGTTGCTGCGGACGATATTTAAGTAGCGTGGGGTCAAAGTAACCCGCTGCAATATCAGTTTCGATCTGACCTGCTTTCTTGCGGGCGATCGCTCGACCTGTGGCATTGTCGTCTACACCTACAGCCAGCATATAGCGCTTATTTCCATGGAACCAGCGGAGGCGCAAGCGTCCGTCATGTTTCTCGATATAAACTGTACTCATGAAAGTTCGGGGTAAAAGTCGGGGTAAGTTTACTAACCCAAACAACCCTTAACAGCCTATTTTCGTGTTTCTTATTGACAGCAAAAACAACCTTCAGGAATTGTTTGTTACTCCCAAAAGCCTTGTCAGTTAATGGTTTTCTACCCGATGGAGCTAAGCGGATTCGAACCGCTGACCCTCTCAATGCCATTGAGATGCGCTACCAACTGCGCTATAGCCCCTTGCTTATACAGCTTATGTATGATCGCTCAAAATTGCACTTGTGTCAAACCCCATTTGCATTTATTGCAAAATGAAGTATTTTTCCCTATATCTATGGTTAGAATAGTATAAGGAAAGCATTAACCTAGGAGCTGAGATCGCGTGATCGCCACATCCCTCCGCCCCACGGGGCGAAAATGGAGTACTTTCAGTTTTGCTTCTACCCTGTATCTGAAACCTGTTCTCGATCTCTTGCTAGCTGAAGTTCCCCCTCTTTGGCAAGCAGAGCTTAGGCTAGGTCTGCAAGAAGCTCTGGTGAATGCTGCTAAACACGGCAATCAACTCGATCCTGATAAGCAGGTAATCGTGAGGTTTTCGATTGTGGCGCAGCAGTACTGGTGGATTATTACAGACCAAGGTACTAAGTGCGACTGCTGTGAGGTTTTTGATACTGAAGTCCCCAAGGTTCCCTGTATTGAATCTGAGTGTGGACGAGGTTTTTACATACTGCAACAAATTTTTGATCGGGTTGCCTGGCACGATACCAATCATGAGCTACATCTATGCAAGCACATGGATCGCTGTAGCCTGCCCAGCATCTGTTAAAGATGGCTGAAAGTTGCATTTACCAAAACAGGCGATCGCTTTTAGTAATTCCCTCTAAGTTTAAGATACGATTATGGTGTTGCTCGATCGTGATCGAGCAGGTTTGGGGTTCCATAACTTAGGCAAAATTAATACATGAGTCCTGTTCCCTGTTTGACTGATGTAAGTGCTTGGATTCCAGCTTGGCTACGGGAATGCTTGGAGAAAGTAGAAGCTGGTGATGCGGGCGATCGCGATTTAGTTTGTCGTGCATTCAATTTTGCCTACCAACTGCACGAAGGACAATGTCGTGCTTCCGGCGAGCCTTACATCGTGCATCCAGTCGAAGTGGCGACTCTAATCCGCAGCCTGGGTGGTAGCGATGCCATGATTGCGGCTGGATTTTTGCATGATGTGGTTGAAGATACAACCGTAAGTTGCGAAGAAATTGAGGCGCAGTATGGTTTAGAAGTACGTCAGTTAGTTGAAGGCGTTACCAAATTATCAAAATTTAATTTTGAAAGTAAAACTGAGCGGCAAGCCGAAAATTTCCGCCGCATGTTTTTGGCAATGGCGCAGGACATTCGCGTCATTGTGGTGAAGCTGGCTGATCGCCTGCACAATATGCGCACTTTGGAGTTCCTGAAACCCGAGAAACAGGTACTTATTTCGCGTGAAACCAGGGATATATTTGCACCTCTAGCCAATCGCTTAGGTATTTGGCAGATTAAATGGGAATTAGAGGATCTGTCGTTTAAGTACCTTGAACCTGAACAATATCGCCGAATGCAGAGTTTGGTAGCAGGGACGCGCAGCAATCGGGAAGCACAAATCGAGCAGGTGATGGAAGACTTGCGATCGCGCCTCACCCAAGCTGGATTCGCTCTTTTTGAAATTAGTGGTAGACCAAAGCATCTCTATAGCATCTTTAAAAAGATGGAGCACCAACAAAAGGGCTACGACGAGATCTATGACGTATCGGCGGTCAGAATCATCGTTAATACCAATGAAGAATGTTACAGGGTATTGGCGATCGCCCATGATTGTTTTCGGCCAATTCCTGGTCGCTTTAAAGACTATATCGGGTTGCCTAAACCTAACCGCTATCAGTCTTTACACACAACTGTAATTGATGCCAACGGACAGCCAATCGAAGTGCAGATTCGCACCTGGGAGATGCACCATATTGCGGAATACGGAATTGCCGCGCACTGGAAGTACAAGGAAAATAACGCCAGCCTGCCTGCGAACAAGCGCGATGATGAAAAATTCACCTGGCTGCGACAGCTAGTAGATTGGCAGCTAGAGCTAAAAGACGATCAGGAATATATAGACTCGCTCCGCGAAAATCTATTTGATAGCGAGATTTACGTCTTTAGTCCGAAGGGTGATGTTTACTGCTTACCACGCAACGCTACACCCGTGGACTTTGCCTACCGCGTGCATACCGAGATTGGCAATCACTGTGCTGGGGCAATGGTAAACAATCGCATGGTGCCATTAGATCGGCATCTTCATAATGGCGATATCGTGATGATTCTGCGCCAGAATAACGCGCACCCCAGACTTGACTGGATTAATTTCGTGGCGACCAGTACCGCCAAAAACCGGATTCGGCAGTGGTTCAAGCGATCGCACCGCGACGAAAATATTACCCGCGCCCGCACGCTGATGGAAAAAGAGTTGGGCAAAAATGGGCTGGAATCTTTGATTAAATCCGACCAGATGTTGAAGGTAGCCGAGCGGTGCAATTATCACAGTGTCGATGACATGCTTTCTGCCTTGGGTTATGGCGAAATTTCGCTTAATACTATTGTCCATAAGCTGCGGGAACATCAAGTAGCTGGCAATAATAGTACGGTGAAGTTACCGTCCCAACCCTCCGCGTCAAACTCGAAGTCGCCGATTTTAGGTATCGAGGGCATGTTGCATCACATTGCTGGCTGTTGCAAACCATTGCCAGGTGAGCCAATTATGGGTGTTGTGACTTTGGGTAGTAGTCGGGGGATTTCAGTTCACCGTCAGGACTGTAGTAATCTGGAAGCAATGCCTGGCGATCGCCTGATTCCTGTAGGTTGGAATACGAATAAGCAAATAGATCGACCGCTCACATATCCCGTGGATATTCAGGTAGAGACAATAGATCGCGTGGGTGTGTTCAAGGATATTCTGACGCGCTTGGCTGATAACAAGGTGAATGTGCGTCAGGCTAAAGTGGAAATTCAACCAGGTCAAACGGCGCTGATCAACCTCAGTGTTGATGTCACTGACCGCAATCAGTTTGAAAAGATTTGCAGCCAAATCACCAAGATGGGCGATATTCTATCTGTGCGTCGATTGCTGCATTCCGATAGTTAAGCCTTTTAATACAATGTAAATACGCTAATCTTTCTATCGGTACCATTGCAGTAAATCTAAAACTCATATATGGATAACAAGATATCTGCTCTGCAAAACTTACTAGAAGTTGTAGCCAAACTGCGATCGCCTGAGGGGGGATGCCCGTGGGATTTAGCCCAAACACCTGAGACTCTGATTCCCTATATAATTGAGGAAGCCTATGAGACAGTGGCGGCGATTCGGAGTGGAGAGCGCGATGCGATCGCCGAAGAGTTAGGAGATTTGCTCTTACAAGTAGTTTTACAGTCCCAAGTAGCGAGCGATCGCGGCCAATTTACAATCGCTGAAGTAGCTGAAGGAATTGCACAAAAGCTAATCCGCCGCCATCCTCATGTTTTTGGCGATGTGACTGTGAATAGTATGGATGAAGTTCATCAGAACTGGGAGCAGATCAAAGCAGCAGAGAAGGGAGAAGATGCTGGTGAAGCCCAAAAACTGAGTCGAAAACTCGATCGCTATGGACGCAGTTTACCGCCACTAATGGCTGGGATGAAGATTTCTCAAAAAGCAGCAGCGCAAGGGTTTGAATGGGAGAATGTCGAAGGTGTTTGGGATAAATTCCAAGAAGAACTGAGCGAATTCCGCTATGCATTGGGACACGAAGATCAAGCCCGACAGCAAGCTGAACTAGGTGATTTGCTTTTCACGGTAATTAACATTGCGCGTTGGTACGATCTCGACCCGACGGAAGCATTACATAGTACTAACCAGAGATTTATCGCTCGCGTCGCACAAATGGAGGGCTTTGCCGATAAACCTCTAAGCGAATATACACTCTTAGAACTAGAAAATCTTTGGCAGCAGGCGAAGTTAAGACTGGCGGCGGAATAGGTTCAACATCCAAGAACTCAAGTTCTTGGCTCAAAGCTAAAGTCAGCTAAAGCGGACTAAAGAAATGTCTGCAATTAGACTGTTTCAATTGGTTTAAGCTTTTAGCCTGCAACTGATAACAAGGCTTTTGCATAAGTCCTATTTAATTCAGCCAGCCCCAGCTCAAATTATGTTTTTTGCCATTAAGCAATGCTTTTGTCTGAAAAAGTGGCTGAGCCTCATCTGTCTCGGCAATGACTCGATCCAGGGTATTAAACATTACCGTACCTTTGGGATCGTTAGTAATGCGTTGCGATAGTTCGGCTACCTCAGTTTTAAGAATTTGTCTGGCTTCAGTCTCATCAATAGCGACAGAAAGCTGGGCCTGAATCGAGCTTAAACCCTCTTTGAGCATACTGACATCGCTAGATTCAGGCAGGTTTTTGATTACCCGAGCGATCGCTACTTGTTTTTGCTGGGAGAAGTTAACCTGTTGCTGCGGTGCTAAGCCAGGTTGTACAGGGCTAAATGTTAAAATTGCTGAAGTAATCAGGCATCCAACACACATAGGTCTTAACTCCTTAACAGTAAAGTTTAAAGTTTTGCTTGATTATACTCGAAACCAGACGGGGTTAATTTAGGTAAAAGAATCTGACGCTTTCAGGCCATTATTGCTCATTCACTAATTTCTTCATAGCAATCAGCTTTTATTCGTTTAGGGTGCCTTTGTGGGGGCTGTGCCCCACCCCCAATTTGCATTTCATCTAGGATTGCTATATCACTTCACCTAGAAGTTTGATCCATCGGGGTGATTCACGGTAAGGTGAAATTGTCTTGCGGGAGTGGTGAAGTATTTTTAGGCATGGGAGTTTTTTGGAATGGATCGAACAACATTTATCGTTGCGATGTCGATAATTGGGTTTATGGTGCTGGCGGCATCACTGCCAAATAGTTTGTACAAAGCTGATACAAAAGTGGCGATCGCCTCCGCGATTGGTTTCACGATTTTAAGCGGTGTGGCGCTGTTCTTAATTTATAGATTTATTTAGCGCCGTGTGCCTAAGATACTGGAGAGAGATGCTTTGGTTAATCATTCAGTTCTAAATATCGGGTAACGGAATAAATTCTGTCTCGCCAGGAACTGGGGCAAAGCAACCTGACCGCCAGTCCTGTTTAGCTTGTTCGATCCTGTCTGGGCGGCTCGATACAAAGTTCCACCACTTTTGACGCTGCCCCACAGGCTCTCTTCCCAGCACCAAACAGCGCGCATCGGCGTCGGCAGATAGTGTAACGGATTCTCCAGAAGCCAATACAGCTAGACGGTGTGCCTCTAGGGAAATACCATCTAGCCGTAAGCCTGAAGTAACACTGTAGACAGCTCGTTCGCTATACTCCGCAGGTAGGTTCACGATGGAACCACCTGGCAGTAGTAGACCAGATAGAGAATAGGTGAAAAGGCTTTAACAGGAGAGGTGTGACCATAGGCGTTGCCAGCAATTAAGGTGAGGGTTACGCCATTGTCTTGCCATTGAGGGAGGGTATTCGGGCGTTGCATAATAGGAGGATGAATTGAGGATAAATCAGAATGGAATGCCCAGAGTGTCAATCCACGCATATAGAACCCATTTGGTATCTTATAATAAGTAAAAAAGGTTCAAGACATGGTCTATACAACTGATTTGACCGATAAAGAATGGGAGATTATTGAACCTCTGTTGCCGCCAAAGAAGAAGACAAGACCGCCAAAATGGACA
>JANMRU010000153.1:0-6161 GCA_031388585.1 Pseudanabaena sp. SOY_30_concoct_251
GAACCTGCCACGGTTCTGCCAATGGCGCAACGCTACTTTTTGTTTTAGCAGAGGAAACTTTTGGTAAGAGTTCAGGGGGTATTTAGCAGATGAGAGAAGACGGAGTTCTACCAAAACTCTTGCCGATAATGCGTAGTTATACCAGCGTTCTCAACTCTTCTACAATTGTGAAAATAATAAATTATGTTTAGTTTCTCTATTTATCCCACAATTAGCATTGTTGGTTCGCCCACCAACTATTCAAGCATGGATGAAATAAAATTTGCTTGGTATGCCATAGCGGGCTTTCTTCTTGTCCGACTTATTCTTGCTCAGGTGCTTAAATCTTCAGGCTACACTAACTCTTTGACTTCCTTGGGTCTGTTAGGAATTACATTTTCTCTTATATTTGCTGTTTTTCTGACCATCATGCCCTTTGTGGCAATCACGGGTTTCTATAGTGTTTGGGCTTCAGTGAAGAGCATCGTTTACATCACATTCCTGTTTAATGTCTTGTTTGTAGGTTTGATTTTATTTCAAAAGCACTAAATACTCTCGTTGCAGAATCTCCACAAATACATAAAGTAATCCTACATGTATCGCAAGTTTAGGGTGTGGGGGCTGCGCCCCAAGGAAAGGGTTCCACCCCTTCACCCCTAAACAAATAAAATCTGATTGCTATAGAACAAATTCGATATCTTGCAATTAGAGGGAAAGTAAAAAATAACGCGCTAGGACAAAGACCTGAGCAAGCAAATTAAAGTAAATGGTCGACGTCAAATTCAACTAACTCTATCGAAATATACCTTGATTAGCTATAGCGTTTTGGATCTTTTTTCTCTTTCTTTTCTGAGGGATCTTTTTTGGGCTTTTTAGCTTCTTTGTTGCTCTTTTGCTCTTTCGACATAATTTTCTCCAGTTTGCAGATATTACTACTGATATCGCCCTCGCGCTAGACAAAAAATCAGCGGGAGCTAATACCTATATCATACCGCAAAAAAAATGGAAGGTAGCATTCTTTGCGATCGCTACCCCATTCACCATGTCACTATCCACATAAGATTCAAGATACCCAAAAACTCATGGGATTCTCAAACCTGCAAGTTCTGCCCGTAAACCAGTAGCTTTCAATTGCGTCGTGGCGGTTTTGATTGGAATTAACTGAACTGCACAGGCTTTGAGCTCAGGTTGTTTTGAGTCAGGACAGGCTTCGGAATGGGTTAGTACATTTGCTTCAGCATCATCCGCCCACAGTGCCCCCCAATGCATTGGCACAAATACAGTTCCTGGCGAAATATTTTTGGTCACAACGACTGGTAAACGTAGCGTACCTCTGCGCGATCGCACTTCTAGCCATTCTCCATCTGCGATGCCGACTGTCTGAGCATCTCGGGGATGTACTTCGATAAAGGGGGCGGGATGCATCTTTTTGATTTTGGCAATGCGACCTGTCCGCGTTTGTGTATGCCAGTGGCCATACAAACGACCTACAGTCAATACAAAAGGGAAATTTGGGTCTGGCGGTTCGGCTAAGCCGCGTGAATGAAATGCCGCAAATTTAGCGCGACCATCGGGTGTATTAAAACGGAAATTCGTATAGAGTCGTGCGCTTTCGTTGGGACTATGGCTATTTTTGTCGGAGCAAGGCCACTGAAGCGGCCCTTCCTCTTGCAGACGTTCGTGCGTAATTCCGGTTTGATCGCAGGGGCGATCACGGGTGAGCTCGGTAAATTCGGCAAATACCTCGGCAGCATTCGTAAATTGAAACTGTTCGGCAAATCCTAAGCGGCGGCCAACTTCAGCAAAGACTTCCCAATCAGCACGGGCTTCTCCAGGAGCTTCTCGAAATGCGGGGCATAGTGTAACTCGGCGTTCGGAATTGGTCATCGAGCCTGTCTTTTCACTCCACTGTGTGGCTGGGAGTAAAATATGGGCGTAGGCTGCTGTTTCAGTTGGATAGTAAGCATCTTGATAGACCGTAAAGGGCGATCGCAATAAAGCCGCCTTCGTGCGTTCTAAGTCGGGCATACTCACGGCGGGATTGGTAGCTGAAATCCAGACAAAACCGACATCTCCTGTTTCCAGCCCCAAAATCATATCCCAAACAGTTAGCCCAGGGTTAGGTGAAATGCGTCCTTCAGGAAGTCCCCAAAGTGCTTCTACCTCCGCGCGATGGATGGGGTTTTTGACAAGGCGATAACCTGGCAAAATGTGGGCTAGTCCACCTGCTTCTCGACCACCCATTGCATTGGGTTGCCCCGTTAGTGAGAAAGGGCCTGCACCTGGCTTCCCAATTTGGGCGGTCATGAGATGCAAGTTAATTAGGGTGCGCACCTTAGCAGTACCTTCAGAGGACTGATTGATTCCCATCGACCAGAGCGAAAGTACTCGCTTTGATTTCCCCCAATACTGTGCTGCTTTTTCAAGATCGGCAACGGAAATACCACATTTTTCAGCAACAATTTCAGGGGGGTAGTGACGAATAATCTTATTATACTGAGCAAAGCCTTGAGTACATTCATCTAAAAAGACAGTATCCGTATGCCCATCACGCATCAAAATGTAGGCAATACCATTGAGGAGATCTATGTCTGTACCTGGCTTGATTGCTAGGTGTAGATCGGCAACCTTGGCTGTTTCGGTGCAGCGCGGATCGACCACAATTAGCTTAACGTTGCGATTTTTCTTATGGTTTTTGCGCAAGCGATTAAAAATAATCGGATGGCATTCGGCGGTATTGGTGCCAATTAGAAACGCACAGTCTGTGATGTCTAAGTCTTCGTAGCAGCAGGGAGGGCCATCCGTGCCAAAGCTTTGGGTGTACCCTGACACCGCAGACGACATGCATAGTCTGGAGTTGGCATCAAAGTTATTAGTGCCTAAACAGCCTTTCAAGAGTTTTTGAGCGACATAATAATCTTGGGTTTGAAATTGACCCGAACCGTACATACAAATTGCATCTACACCTTGGGTAAATCGCACGGCCTGCAACCGCTTCACAATTCGGCTCAAAGCTCCATCCCAACTAACACGCCGAAAGGGGGCATCTAGGGAGTCGCGCATCATGGGGTACTGGAGGCGGCTTTTATGGAGAGATTCGGCAATGGTTGCGCCTTTGACGCAAACCATGCCTTCACTAGAGGGATGAGCGCGATCGCCTCTCACCCGCCAAATTGGCGTTCCTTCTTCATCTCGATTAACCGACTTGCCGGATTGAGCAGGAGGAGTCACTTCAAGACCACACCCAACTCCACAATACGGACATAATGTTTTGAAGGAATCAGCCATCTAATACTTTGCCAAATCACTCTAAAAGTTTACAAACGCATAGCGGCAATCACGCTATTTCTAAAGCCTACAGAAGTATCAATCTCAAAATGGCATCAATTTACACAAATCAAACGAGTTGAATCAGTATTTAGAATTTATTTAGGATTTAGTTGAGTCTTGGACATATTCTGGGACGGGAGCTAACGTCTGCTCTGGAGCTTCTTCAGCATGTCCGGCAAAGGAGTTTTTAGGCTCTTGCAGAAAGAAGATGCACAAACTAGCACAAATTAATGCACTTATACCCATAGTTTGGAATAGGGTTTGGAAATCTGACAAACTAAAAATCGTCAAGTAAATTACGCCGCCAAAGTTCCCATAAGCCCCAACATTGCCTGCTATTTGCCCGGTAATTTCTCGCTTAATTAGTGGAGCAATACCATAGGTGGCACCACAGCCTGCTTGAGCGAAATATGCGGCAAGCATGGTCACACCGATCGCCACGAAAATCGGCCAACTTGAGTTAACCCCTTGGAGGATAAGATAGCTAATGCCAATTCCAATCGTAATAAAGATCATCGCCAAGCGACGACTACCAAACTTATCGGAAATCAAGCCTCCGCTTGGCCGAGAAACCAAGTTCAAAAACGAGTAGGAGGCCGCCATTGCAGTCGCCATCAAGGGAGATAAGGAAAAAGTTTTCTCAAAGAAAGGCGGTAAAACGGTAATCGCTGCTAATTCTGAACCAAAGTTAGTGACATAGGTAAATTCGAGCAGTGCAACTTGACTAAACTTATACCTTTCTTCATATCCATAAGATTTTTTGCCTAGCAATAGTTCTTTATTAACCTGCCATGCTTGGAAGCTTTGATAGACATAGAGCGCAGCTAAGGCGGCAAATGCAATATACATGCCCTCGACTGTTAGGAACTTCGATTGCATTAATCGCCAGGCAAGTAGCCCAAGGGCAAAAATCAATCCGAAGTTAGAAATCATGTATGCCCAGAAGCTTTTGACGCTGGTGACTTCCATGCCACCGCTTTTCTTGGGGCGCTTATAGACTTGACCACTAGGCGTATCTTGGGCGTTAAAGAAGTAAATAACTCCATAGATGGCGGCGATGACTCCTGACAATGCGATCGCCAACCGCCAATTCAATGCACCTGCTGCCAAAAAACTGGTGGTCGCAGCAATGATGGGCAGGATGGTTTTAGCCCCGAAAGCACCAAAATTGCCCCATCCTCCATAGATGCCTTCCGCTATCCCAATTTCTTTGGGTGGGAACCATTCCGATACCATGCGAATCCCCACCACAAATCCGGCACCGACCAGACCCATCAATAATCGGCTAATCACCAATTGATTGAAATCCTGTGCCAATGCGTTGGCAAAACAAGGGATGGCAGCAAAGACTAGTAATGATGAGAAAGTGATCCGAGGACCATAGCGGTCTAAAATCATGCCAACAATAATGCGGGCAGGAATTGTCAGGGCGAGGTTGCAGATTCCGATTGTTCCGATCTGAATCTTTGTCAGGCCTAACTCTGATACCCAGGTAGTCTGGAAAGGCACAAAGTTGAACCAACATACAAACGTGAGAAAAAATGCGAACCAGGTCAGATGCAGAATGCGGTACCGACCTTGAAATGAGAATAATTGGCGAAGCATGAAAACTTAGGTAAGTAATAGGATAAATAAGAAGTTAGGATCGTGAATTATATTAAATGGGGGTGGGGGCAGCGCCCCTGCACCCCAAAATATTGCTAGCCGACGTTGGCGAGTTGGAGGTTTGGGGTAGGCTGCTCATCTCCTTCTCTAGGTAAAGCCCCGAAGTGTTCAACGAGAAGCTTCCCAACAACTTCTCGCAAATCTTCACAGGGCACTTTTCCCATAATGCACTCGCCAAGATGAGCATCTTTGCCAACTTTACCTCCCATATAAATATCAACTCCATCGACAATTTTGCCGTCTTTTCTAGCTTTGCAACCTGTGAAGCCAATATCCGCAACCTGAGGCTGTCCGCAGGAGTTAGGACAGCCGCTCCAGTGAATGCGCACGGGTTGAGGCACGCTCAAATCGGCTTCCAATTGTTCAATTAGCTCCAGGGAACGATTCTTAGTTTCAATAATCGCCACAGGGCAATACTGGTTGCCCGTGCAGGAAACAAGCGATCGCCTTAAATTAGTGGGGCTAGCTGAGAACTTTTGCAAAACTGGCTCTTGGAGAAAAGCCTCAAGTTTAGAATCTGGAATGTTGGAAACGATCAAATTTTGCTCGACTGTGAGGCGAATTTCGCTATTACCATACTCTTCAGCTAAACGAGCAAATTCATACATGTCAGGCGCGTAAATGCGTCCGACTGGGACTTGCAAGCCAACGTAGTTGAGTCCTTCCTGTTGCTGTTTGTGAACGCCAATGTGATCGCGCTTTTCCCAAACAATTTCGTCTTTTGGTGCTGCCAGTTGCAGAGAGCGTCCCAATTGCTTTTCCACTTCGGCGCGAAATGTCTCCATTCCCCATTTATCAATTAGATACATGAGACGAGACTGCTGCCGGCTCTCTCTCAACCCATTGTCGCGATATACGATCAGGATTGCTTCACAGAGGTCAACTACATCTTCTGGTGTCACCCAGGCATTGAGGGGTAGAGCCTCCGCAAGGCGCTTAGCGGAGAAAAAACCACCGACCAGCACATTAAATCCGAAAGTTCGATTGCCATCCGTAGTTTCCTGAAATGCAGGCACAAAGGCTATATCGTTGATCTCGGCATGGGTGGAATTATCGCGACAACCGGCGATCGCAATATTAAATTTCCGAGGCAAATTAGTAAATGCAGGATTCCCCTCACCATCATTGGTAATCATCGCCTGCACTTGTCGAGCCAGTTCGCGAGTGTCATATAACTCATCAGCATC
>JANMRU010000160.1:0-2356 GCA_031388585.1 Pseudanabaena sp. SOY_30_concoct_251
GGGGAAGGATTGCAGCAATTGGAAGATATCATCCTGAATGATAGTGTCTGACAGATCTTGAAAGAACAGCTCATCTTCCTGTTCGTACACATCAATACCCAGATAGCCGATTTTGCCAGACTTGATGCCTGCGATCGCGGCAGTCGTGTCAATCAAACCACCACGACTCGTGTTAATCAGCATGACGCCAGACTTCATTTGAGCAATAGTGTCTGCATCGATCAGATGATGGGTTTCGGGAAACAAGGGACAGTGAAGCGAGATGATATCTGATTTGGCTAAGAGTTCTGGTAGTGACACATATCTCGCGTTACCGATCGCTTCAAATTGAGCATTCGGGTAAGCATCGTAACCCAGCAACGAGCAACCAAATCCGTGCATAATCTGGGCAAACACCATGCCGATCTTGCCCGTGCCAACGACGCCAACGGTACAGCCATGCAGGTCAAATCCCAATGACCCCTCCAGGGAAAAGTTATCATCCCGCACCCGGTTGTAGGCTTTGTAGAGTTTGCGGTTTAACATTAGCACCAGGGCAACGGTGTGTTCTGCAACCGCATAAGGAGAGTAGGCAGGCACCCGCACGACTTCGATCTCTAACTCCGCTGCCCGCTTCAAATCGACGGTGTTAAATCCGGCAGACCGCAGTGCCAGCAAGCGAGTTCCATTAGAGGCGAGAAGATCCAGCGTCGCTGCATCCGCAATATCATTGACGAACATACAAACGACCGGAAAATCCCTTGCTAAGACGACAGTAGAAGGGTTGAGTTGGACATCGAAAAACGTCAGTTCGTGATCGTAGTTGGCGTTAGACGCTTCAAAGGATTGGCGATCGTAGGATTTGGTACTGAAAAAAGCAACTTTCATAAGGCAAACTCCAGATAAGCGTTCTTTTACTGAGCAGAAACCAAGAGACTGGATGGTTTGGTGCGATCGCCCTGCAAGTTGATGCCCCGATGGTTTGCTGCCAGATGGCGCACGATTTTGTAAACCGTTTCAATCTGGTCGGCGACTCCCGCTTTTTCTGCCAGCGTTGCCAAAGTCAAGGGTTGAGTCTCATTTTTCAGCGTTGCTAGAACCCGTCGCTGCAAATCCAATACCGATGCAGCGGCTTTTTTCCCTACTTCTACACCTGGTTGGTGGTAAGCATTGACGTTAATGAGAAAGGCATAGAGTCCCACGGCTCGCTCGTAAAGAGCAATCAATGCGCCGACAGTACGAGGATTGACCTGAGGAATGGTGACGGTAATCGAGTCTCGATGATTTTCATAAAGTGCCTGCCGCGTTCCCTGCAGTAAGCCAGAGAGAAAATCCCCGGAAGTTGCTTCTGGCTCAACTTCAATTGATGCTCCCTCTCTGTCTTCCAGTACCTCAATAAATGTGGCAAAGAAGTTGGGAATCCCTTCCCGCAGTTGTTGCACGTATGCGTGCTGGTCGGTGGAGCCTTTGTTACCGTAAACGGCAATGCCCTGATGAACGGTGTTACCGTCCAGATCCTTTTCCTTACCCAGGGATTCCATCACCAACTGTTGTAGGTAACGGGAAAACAGCAATAGACTGTCTTTGTAGGGCAGCATCACCATGTCTTTCTCGCCTTTGCCATTCCCCGCAGCGTACCAGGCAAGGGCTAAGAGAGCAGCAGGATTGCGCTTGATCTCAGGTTCACGGGTTGCGGCATCCATTTCCTTTGCGCCTGCCAACAGCAATCGAATGTCAATGCCTAGCAGAGAAGCTGATAACAGTCCTACTGCCGACATTTCCGAGGTGCGCCCTCCCACCCAATCGAACATAGGAAACTCGGCTAACCAGCCCTCCATCCGTTCCAGTTCGTCCATTTTGCTACCCGGAACGGTGATGGCAACTGCGTGCAAGGGAAAATGTAATCCCTGTTGCTCGTAGGCGTGTTTGACTTCCAGCATCCCATTCCGAGTTTCAGGGGTACCACCCGATTTACTGGCAATGACGATCAGAGTACTTTTGAGCCGAGCTTTCAGCCGGTTCAGCACGCGATCGATGCCTGCCGGATCGGTGTTGTCAATAAAATGAATCGCCATGGGTGGAAAATCTGGAGCCAGCGCTTCCGCAACAAACTCCGGTCCCAATGCAGATCCGCCAATCCCAATCGAGAGGATGTCGGTAAATTTGGGTGCTTCCGGTGGATGTATCGTACCGTCGTGAACCTTCTGGACAAAGGCTTCGATTTCATTTAACGTACCTACGATTTCCTTCTTTAATTGAGAGGGTGCACGATCGGGATCGCGCAGCCAGTAGTGACCGACCATGCGGTTTTCGTCTGGGTTGGCGATCGCCCCTCCCTCCAGTGCCTCCATATCCTTAAACGCCTTGGCAAACTTAG
>JANMRU010000178.1:0-1420 GCA_031388585.1 Pseudanabaena sp. SOY_30_concoct_251
ACGCCCAAACTATTGCGTACCTGCTCCGCACTAGCGAGATCGCCTTTCTGCGCGATAATTTGAGTTTTTGCGAGTGGCTTTGCCCAGGGGACATCAGCCGAAAATACCTCGCCATATCCAGCTATATGAAGGTAGCAATCCAGGACAGTATCTCTACGCCTGAAGGTGTAAATGTCGCTAGTGATGTCCTTTCCAAAGCAGGTTATGGCCAGGTATTCTCGGCTGATGTCCCCTGGGCCAAGCCACTAGCAAAAACTCAGATTATCGCGCAGAAAGGCGATCTCGCTAGTGCGGAGCAGGTACGCAATAGTTTGGGCGTAGGCGAGATTGTGTTGGAGTCTACGGGAGCGCTGGACTCTGATGTGACTGTGAGACTAGGTAGAGATTGGCTTAAGCTTAAATCCATTCAGGTATCTAAGCCAAAACCTTTACCAGCCAGGAGCTAATGTTCCACCGCAAGGCCAATTAAAATTCGATACCGGGCTGGGCTTTTACGCCTTGCTCGCGGAAAGGGTGCTTGACCAGCTTCATTTCAGTTACAAGATCGGCACGTTCAATTAATTCAGCTGGTGCACCTCTGCCGGTCAAAACCACATGAGAATCTAGGGGCTTTTGGTCTATTCCTGCGATTACCTGTTCGACGGCCAGGTAACCTAGCTTGAGCGCTACGTTGATTTCATCGAGCAGCACTAATTTGATTTCGGGATTTTGCATAAAAGTGAGGGCAGTTGTCCATGCTGTTTCGGCATTAGCAATATCGCGATCGCGATCCTGAGTCTCCCAGGTAAACCCTTCACCCATCGCCAGAAAAGAAATTTGGTCGCCCCAACGCTCGAATACAGCTTTTTCGCCTGGATTCCATGCTCCTTTGATAAACTGCACGATCGCCACTTTATAGCCGTGACCTAGCGATCGCAGCACCATACCGAGCGCCGCCGTGGTTTTACCCTTACCATCACCCGTATTCACAATAATCAAGCCCTTTTCTAGTTGGCGTTCGGCCACACGCTGCGCCTGAACTTCTTGGCGGCGTTGCATTTTCTGGCGATGCTGCTCGGCAGTAATTTCTGTCATATCTGTCCTTTAAGTAGCGATTCTAAATTATGGATTTTGAAAGCGATCGTTGCCACTTAACATACAAGTTGCTTATATCGAATCATTTAGAAAACTGTATGCTGAAACTGACTATTATTTAGGAAAGATTTAGCAAAAAAAGTTTATTAAGAATCAAAATCAAAATCAGTGAATCGTTATCCACTACGTGGTAAACCAATACAATATCAAGATCCAACTGAGCCTATTGCAAATGAAGATTGGGAAGTATTGAAATGATTAAAGTGATCTGGGTCGTAACCTGTCTACTGGCTTTCAACTCTATTGTCTCTGCTTCTTCGCATTGGAACTATAGCGAGGAAGTACG
>JANMRU010000219.1:0-1671 GCA_031388585.1 Pseudanabaena sp. SOY_30_concoct_251
TTTCTAGCGCTCGTCTCCCCATAACTGCGTTGGAGCGGATGGAATAGAGATAGTCGATTATGATATGAGGGTAGCTAGCCACCGCTCAACTTTGCCGTTAGGCTCACTTGTTTTATCTATGGCAGTTTTGAATGCCAGGAATATGTTAAATGGATCCTATTTTAACTACTGTTCTACTCTTTTTTGCTGCTGAAGTCAGTAAAGGTGTCATTAGTGGAGCTAGCAAAGATCTGTACGATCACTTAAAAAAACTTATTCAGCATAAGAACACTGATAAACCAGATGTACAGCAGACAATTGAGAGTTTAGGATCGAGGACTAGCAATCCATCAATCGAAAATATTCTGATTGATGTACATCTGAACCAAGATCAAGAAATTTTACACAAAGCACAGCAACTTTTTGCACTTTCGCCAGTTTTAAGGAGATCTCAGAGAGTTAGCTCTATTTTTCAGAATGCAAGGATTTTGTGGGTAGATAATCATCCTGACTACAATATTTACGAGAGCCAGCTACTACGTTCTTTTGGTGTTAAAGTTGACTTTGCTCAATCAACAAGTGAGGGTATTTCAAGACTGAGACAGAAAAAATATGATTTAGTCATCTCAGACATGGAACGAGAGGATATTTCGAATGAAGGACTGAAATTCCTGGATGAAATGAGAAAACAACATTTTTACTTACGAACAATTTTCTATGTCGGTGAAGTTGACCTATCAAAAGGGACACCCCCTTACGCTTTCGGAATCACTGACAGTCCAGAAGATTTACTACATTTTGTCATTGATATTTTGGAAAGAGAAAGAAGTTAAAGAAGAAAGGAAGTAGGCTAAAGTTGATTAGTTGCAAGCCTAACCAGCGCTTGCACAGGACGGTCGATACATGCTGGTGGTGAGTTATACTTTACTTGCCGCCTGTGAAGCGCAAGCCGTTAGGTGGATAAGAACAAGAACCCAGAAACATAGCTACTAAAGAATCTAAAAATGTCGTTAAAAATCGAAAGAGTACTTAGGCAGCGCAAGACGGAAATTGTTATAACCATTGCTTTATTTATTTTTGCCATCAGCCTGATAATTCTCTCTCTTGGTTCATTGCAACAAAGCTTACCTATTGAAATTGGGGGAAAGCTAGGATTTTCGCTTCTGGTAGCACTGATTGTTCGTTGGTTAACGGTTCTTTTCTCTGAAGCCGAAACATCAGTAGATTGTGATACTAGTGAATATCACGAGGCAATCAAGGCTGCTCGTCAGCGAGTTTGGGTTTATCAAACTTGGTTGCCCGGGATAGAAAGAGACGGTACAGAAATTTCATACAGTAGGGCTATTACTTTTATCATTTGAAAAGTCTTCCCCTGTCTATGCGAGGATAAAAGGGCGAGGAATGAAGACATTAACAGCGCAACATAACTCAGCAGCTTCAGTGAAACCCTTCGTTATAAATGGTCAAACAGATTGTGTTAGATTCAACTACGGACATCATCCTGCGTGGATTTCTGTCATAGATTCATTTGTATTTTGGGGTCCTAAGTTGATTTAGATTCTCAAGCCATAGAATTTCTATTCCACAAACATCACGTTGCTAGTCCTGAAGGTGTTTTTTGGGTAAACCAGTTCAAAGCAATGTGGGACAGGTATAGTCTGAAATGACCCCCAATTTTCGGACAGGGAGCTA
>JANMRU010000232.1:0-15386 GCA_031388585.1 Pseudanabaena sp. SOY_30_concoct_251
GTAAAACGTCACACCGAGCGAATAGAAATCGGTGCGGTAATCGAGCGATCGATTCATTCGTCCTGTTTGTTCTGGAGACAGGTAGGCAAGTGTTCCTTCTAAAACATGAGGACTCTTCAAAGTCGGATTCGTGCGGTTAAATTGGGTAGCAATCCCGAAGTCGATAATTTTGACAACGCCAGTATCCAGATTGAGAACAATGTTTCCAGGGTTAATATCCTTATGAATGACATGGGCGGCATGGATTTTACCCAGAATATCTGTGAGTTTTATGGCAAGACGGAGAAAAGTGGATAAGGGCATGGGGCAGAAAGTCTCTGGGTGCGATCGTATCCATTGCTCTAAGGACTCTCCGCCAAAGTCTTCCAAGAGAATAACAAGCGTGCGTTGATAGTTCTGCTGGCTGAACGCCTTGACAACTCCTTCCGCATTGAGGGAACTGGTAATTTCATATTCTTGCCTGTAGCGGGTCAGTTCTTGAGGAGAGGGATAGTCTTGCTTGAGCATTTTGACGACGATCTCGCTTCCATCGTCTCTGATGCCCCGACATACCAAAGAATTAGAACTTTCGTAGATCTTGTCTCGAATGGCAATACTAGGTAATGCAATCATAGAGCTTCCCTGGATGAGTATGACCTAGATGAGTATGATGTGGCATACCTCAAACTATAGAAGACTTATCACAATTTTAAAACCAGTTAGGTAGACTAGACCACAATCGCAGACCTCAAGATTAATATTTATTTGTTTTTTGAGGAGGTTGAGCCTTTATACTTTTAGATTCAGTCTTGGGAGAGATATCACGCTTTAATTTTCAAGCATCGTGCGGAAACACTCAATACTGAAGAGCAAGCAAGGTCGATCAAAATTTCAGATCGAACGCAAACTGGTTTAAAACTAGTAAATTGGAATCTGAAACCAAATTTCGCAAACCCGTGCTAGAAGAGTTACCTTTCGACCTGAATACTTTACCCCAACCAGCCTATTTAGTGGGGGGATGGGTAAGAGATCGCCTGTTGGGGCGGCAAGCTAAACATTTAGATCTAGACCTGGTGATGCCAAGCGGTGCAGTAGAAACGGCATCATCTCTGGCTATGTCTCACAAGGCGGGATTTGTGTTGCTAGATCGAGAGCGACAAATTGCTAGAGTTGTCTTTCCCGATGCGACGGTGGACTTTGCGCAACAGATCGGCGATACGATCGCGGAAGATTTGCATCGACGTGATTTTTGTATGAATGCGATCGCGATTAATTGCCAAGAGTTATGCGATCTGAGCGAACACCTGGGATCGTTATCGATGGATTTGCCGCCAAATCTCCCGATCGATCCGCTAAACGGCTACAGCGACCTGCAAAATAAACTGATCCGCATGGTGTCACCAGAAAACTTCCTAGACGACCCTCTGCGGGTACTGCGTGGCTATCGTCAGGCCGCACAGCTAGGATTCACGATTGAACCACAAACGCAGCTAGCCCTGCGAGAAGCAGCAGCGGGATTGGCACAGGTGGCTGCAGAGCGCGTCCGCACAGAGTTGTCTTATTTGCTGGCGATCGCCACAGGTGCAGAGTGGTTTGAAGCGGCGGCCCGCGATCGCATCCTCACCGATTGGTTGCCAACCGAACTTCTAAATTTGGAAAGATTGTCGCGCCTGGAAACTGCGATCGCCGCGATCGGACAGCAGTGGCCGCAGCTAGAGGATTTCTTTACGGCAGAATTAAGTAGCGATCGCTCCGTCTGCGTCACAGTTAAGTTTGCAGCATTGGCAAATTCGGCAACCACATTAGATCCCCTTGGCTTTAGTCGGGTTGAGCAGCGCTGGTTTGTGGGATTATTACGCCACCTGCCGCAGTTTTTGCAGTATCTGGAACCTGGCTCTTCTCCTTCACCACAAGCGCAATATCAACTATTCGATCGCACCCAAGAATTTTTCCCCGCCCTTGTCGCTCTGGCGATCGCTAGCGGCGCATCATTGGAGGCTGTATCACCCTGGCTCGAGCGCTGGCTCGCCCCCCATGACCCGATCGCCCATCCTGCCTTATTAGTTGGAGGCGACGTGCTCAAAATCGCATTAGAGATACCTGCTAGTCCTATAATTGGTGAGTTACTGACCGCAATTCGATTGGCACAAGTAGAGGGGATTGTACAGGATCGGGAAATGGCGATCGCATACGCGCGCAAGTTGTATCAGTCATCCCATCCATATCCCACTAGCCAGAGCGATGTATGAGCGATAGCTTCCCAGAAGAACTCAGTCTATTAATTCGGGCTAAATATCCGCTGATCTATGTGGTGAGTGCCGAAGAAGAACGCGCCGAGAGGGCGATCCAGCGGGTGGCGATCGCGACTCAACCCAAACGCGAAGTTTTCTATTACGATTTGGTACAAGGGTTTACCCATAACGAACAGGCTAAGAATAATTTATTGCAGGCTTTAGCGATCGTCGAGGATGCGGACGCCCAATTGCCAGCAATTTATATCTTTCGTGATCTGCATCGTCGATTAAGTGCCACGCGCACCGACGAGACAATTGTGAGACAATTGCGCAATTTATTTCGCAGTTTACGCGCCACCCGTAAAACCATCATTTTACTCAGCCCATCCCTAGAAATCCCTCCTGAACTTGAAGAACAGATCGCCATTCTCAATTTTCCTTTGCCAAGCGCCGATGAGATTAAACTGGTAATTAAAACCACGATTCCACAATCGCAATTACGTCTGGGGGATAGCAGTATCGATCAATTAGTCAAAGCCTGTATGGGACTCACCCAGGATCGGATTCTGCACACTTTGGCAAGATCGTTAGTCCAGAAACAATACATCAATGAATTAGATATCGATGCAGTACTCAAAGCGAAGCAACAGCGCATTCGCCAAACAGAATTTTTGGAGTTTATTTCCCCACATGAAACTATCGATAGTATTGGGGGGTTAGATAATCTCAAACAATGGCTAATTCAAAGACAAAGCGCATTTTCCAACGAAGCCAGAGAGTTCGGCTTACCTAATCCCAAAGGCATCTTATTGATGGGGATTCAGGGTACTGGTAAAAGCCTATGTGCGAAAGCGATCGCTCATCTTTGGCACTTACCACTATTAAGATTAGATGTGGGTAGGTTATTTGGTAGCTTGGTCGGTCAATCAGAAAGCCGCACCAGACAAACTATCCAACTGACAGAAGCATTAGCTCCATGCATCCTGTGGATGGACGAAATTGATAAAGCGTTTGCGGGAATGAGTAATAATTCTTCTGACTCTGGCACTAGTCAAAGAGTATTTGGCACAATTCTGACCTGGATGCAGGAGAAGTCTAGCCCTGTATTTATTGTGGCGACCGCAAATAACATCCATGCCCTACCTCCAGAATTACTGCGAAAAGGTCGTTTTGACGAGATCTTTTTCATCAATTTACCTACAAATAATGAACGCAGACAGATTTTCACAGTTCATTTGCAAAGGTTTCGGCCAACTAACCTAAGACATTTCGATATAGATCGCTTAGCCGAAATCTCAATTGATTTTAGTGGAGCTGAAATTGAACAGGCGATTATTGAAGGCATGTATCGAGCCTTTCATCAAAATCGCGATGTGAATACCGAAGATATCGCCAGCGCTATTAGCGATACCTTTCCACTTGCCAGCACTGCCCGCGAACAAATTAGTTTTATGCAAACCTGGGCTGCGCAAGGACGCGCTCGTAGTGCGTCCTAACAACATTGGCACTTAATATTTCTTCACTACTCTTTCGATCGCGGCCAGCAATGCTGAAATAACAGGCTTGGTGGCATAAGCGTGCGATCGCCATTAGAGAATATTAGTTATTTTTATTGATAACTAGTTGCATTAAGCAAATTTCCATGTAAACTTATTTTCTAGTTGAGAATAACTATCAATAAATTTAAGGAGGTAAGCCGTGGCAACTCGCATCTCATCAAGCGCTAGTTTAGGCGCAGAAGTTATTGAACAAAGCAAAGCAATAAAGGAGCAAAGCAATGGTATTCCTTGGTGGTCTGGTAATGCTCGCCTTACTAACCTGTCTGGTCAACTCCTGGGTGCTCATGTTGCTCACGCTGGCTTGATTGTATTGTGGGCAGGTGCAATGACTCTGTTTGAGCTATCGCATTTCAATCCCAATGTCCCTATGCACATCCAAGGGCTGATTTTACTGCCACATCTTGCTTCGCAGGGCTGGGGTATAGGCGCTGGTGGTGCAGTTATCGATACTTATCCCTATTTTGCGATCGGTGCTTTGCATCTAATATCATCAGCTTTTCTAGGGTTTGGCGGCATATTTCACGCTTTGCGTGGGCCGAAGAGTTTGCAAGAAAAGTCTGAATTTTTTGGTTACTACTGGGCTGACACCAACAAAATGACTACGATCGTTGGGCTTCACCTGATTTTATTAGGAATAGGTGCATTTTTGTTAGTGGCCAAAGCGATGTATTGGGGTGGACTTTACGATCCAGTTATCGCAAATGTGAGGCTGGTTAGCGATCCTACCCTGAGCCCAGCCACAATTTGGGGCTACTTATTTGGGGCGCATGGCAGAAACTGGATTGCGGGTGTGAATAACCTCGAAGACGTTGTGGGTGGGCACATTTGGATTGGAGCGATCTGCATTAGTGGCGGTCTATTTCACATTGTTACTAAGCCATTTACCTGGACACATTCGTTGTTCATTTGGTCGGGTGAAGCCTACTTATCCTATAGTCTCGGGGCGCTCGCCTTAATGGGATTTATCGCTACCTATTTCATCGCCGTTAACACAACCGTTTACCCAGAAGTATTTTACGGTTCAGCTTTAAGTATTAAGGTTGGCATCTTGCCTTATTTCTCAGGAAGCGATCCGCACCTTCTTTCTAATCGAGTTTGGCTGGCAAATGCCCACATGTGGCTAGCTTTCTTTTTCCTGCAAGGGCATATCTGGCACGCATTGCAAGCAGCAGGATTTGATTTTCGCGAAGGTAGGGTTGTTTCACCCACCTCAAATCTGACAGCTAATAGCTAAATCGCAATCAAATTATAAATATTTTAAGGAGAGTTTATGTCAATAAAGATCGGGCTTTTTTTTGGTACTACCACTGGTAAGACTGAGTATGTTTCAGAAATGATTCAAACAGAATTTAACGGTACCAACATCGAACTCAATGATGTATCTAAGGCTAGTGCTTCCGACTTAACCAGCTATGATTGTCTGATCTTAGGTTGTCCCACTTGGAATATTGGTGAGCTGCAAAGTGACTGGGAGGGGCTATACGACGAGTTAGATGATTTCGATTTTAGTGGCAAAAAAGTTGCCTACTTTGGGACAGGCGATCAGGTTGGCTACAGTGACAACTTTATGGATGCGATTGGGATTATTGCTGAGAAGGTAGAAGAGCGCGGCGGTATAACCGTGGGTGAATGGCCTACTGATGGCTATGACTTTAACGAATCCCGCGCCGTGCGCAACGGGAAGTTTATTGGTTTAGCAATTGATGAAGATAATCAGCCCGATCTTACTCCAGCAAGAATCAAAGCTTGGGTAGCTCAAGTGAAGTCGGCTTTTGGCGCCTAGGACTTGCTAAAAACATCCAATCTTCAATTATTAACTGATGTTACAAGGTGTAAGTTTATGACGACAGCTTCTACATTTAAATTGGACAGAAGCATTCCTGATGTGGGCTGGTGGTCAGGCAATGCTCGTCTAGTCAATCTCTCAGGTAGATTACTTGGTGCGCACATTGCCCATGCGGGATTGATCGTATTCTGGGCAGGTGCGATGACTTTGTTCGAGCTATCGCGCTATGACCCAAATATTGCGATGTACGACCAGGGCTTGATTCTATTACCTCATCTGGCAACTCTAGGTGCAGGTGTAGGAGAAGGTGGTGTGATTATCGATACCTATCCATTTTTTGCGATCGCCGTCTTACATTTAATCTCTTCAACAGTACTTGGGGCGGGTGGAATCTATCACGCACTCTTAGGCGGAGAGATCCTAGTAGATAATTCCACCTTCTCAGGCTTCTTTGGCTACGACTGGAAAGATGGCGATAAGATGACTACGATTATTGGTATTCATCTCACATTACTTGGCAGTGGTGCCTTATTGCTAGTTGCTAAAGCCATGTTTTGGGGAGGACTATTTGATCCTCATTTCGTCTCTAACTCAGGCATCCAAGGAGCAGTGCGGGTAGTCACTAACCCCACACTCAATTTTGTCAAAATCTTTGGTTATCTAATTGGTGCCTGGGGTGATGGAGGTATGGCCGCAGTCAACAATCTGGAAGATGTTGTAGGTGGACATATCTGGGTTGGACTCATTTGTATTTGCGGTGGAGTCTGGCATATCCTCAGCAAACCTTTATCCTGGGCAAGAGATGTTCTCATCTATTCAGGTGAGGCTTATCTCTCCTACAGTTTGGGTGCGATCGCATACATGGGCGCATTTGCTGCCTATTTCATCAGCGTGAATAATACTGTCTATCCCGAAGTATTTTTCGGTCCTGTAGGTGGATGGGAATCTTCAGCAGGTGTGATATGGGCTAGAGTCTGGCTGGCAGCTTTTCATTATGTTTTAGCTGGATTATTTCTGACTGGTCATATCTGGCACGCGATAAGAGCCAGAGGTGAAGCTAAGGGTTTTGACTTTAAGAAGGGAGATATGGTCAAGGCGATCGCTAACGACCCGCAAGAAGGTAATCTTGCGACTCCAATTAACTCTTCGGATTTCACACTTAACTTTCTCAAGGGCTTACCGATCTATCGCACTGGTCTATCGCCATTTTCGAGGGGCTTAGAAATTGGGATGGCTCATGGTTACTGGCTAATTGGGCCATTCATCAAGCTCAGTCCGTTGCGTAATAGCGAAGTTGCTGACTTAGTCGGCCTTGGATCTGCGATCGCCTTAATCGTAGTCGCTACGATCTGTTTATCGATTTATGGCACAATCACGTTTGAGAAAAAGCTGGAAACTTCGGCTCGTCCGACTTTTGTGTCAACAGTTGCGAATGTACCCGACAGCTTGATTGCCGCTGAAGGGTGGAGCCAATTTTCGGCCTCCTTTCTAGTTGGGGGAGTCGGTGGCACGCTGTTTGCTTACTTTTTGTTGTATAGCCTCAATACCTTTAAAGATATTTCCATTGGTTAACTGAAAGTTTGCAAGAAGTGAGGATCTGCTACGTATAGCCAACGCCTAGATCGTTTTGACAAATTTTAATTGGGGTGTGGGGGCAATGCCGCCACGGAGGGGTAAACCCCCTCCACCCCGTCCTAACCTAATTGGCGACAGCTATATAACATGACACATCCTCATCAACACTTCATTATCTCTTTGGCATTAATTGTGATAATAAAAATTTTATGTCTCATCTCCCTGATGTTCTTTGTTTAAGTACTAGTGAAGCTTTGCGATGTTTTGATCGCCCCTTATTACGCAGTCTGGCTCCACATGCGTCTGTTTCTCAATGGGAATATTCACAGAATGAGGACGAACCTAGCTCGTTAGATACAGCTTTGGTATTGCTACATGACTACCTCAAACCGCGCTCCCAACCAGTTCATCTCATTGGACATGGCACCAATGGGCTCTTGGGAATTATGTATGCACGCCAATATCCTGAACGAGTGCGATCGCTCACCCTTTTATCAGTTGGCGTATATCCCATGATTGACTGGAAAGTGCAATACTACTTCAATCGCAGTTTTTTGGGCTGTGGTCGTCAGGCTCTCCTGGCACAAATGGCAATCAATATGTTTGGACATAGGGAAAGATACTGGCTGTCCGGTATTGTAGATATTCTAGAAAAGGATTTGAATTTTTCGATTTCACCACATTCACTCTTCGATCAAGCTCATCTATCCCCAGCTCAAGTATCGGTACCACTGATGATATGTGGTAGCAAAGATGATGCGATCGTGGATATTAATTCTATGCGGGAATGGCAATCGTATTTCAAAGAAGGCGATCGTCTCTATGAGTGCCCTGAGGGTCGTCACTTCTTCCACTATTTTTATCCCCAGGATGTAGGTGAGCAGATCCTCTCATTCTGGCAGTCTCTACCCTACCCTTCTCCCACCTTGGCTCCATTAGAATTTCTAGTAGCGCCAATGAGGAAATAATTGGGTGTATCTCAGTTGGGCAAAATCACCTTAATTTGATTGCTTGAAAATTCCTCCTTCTCCGATTAGATCTTCAAGATTACGATATTCTTGGAGCAGTTCGTCAATTAATTCTGGTCGAAAGGTCATGAGTTTGTCTTTCTGTTAATTTGCTCATTAGATCTTGTTTTGACCCTGATTGACTGTTTCACGACAGGTTTACTCATTCTGCCTTTCGCACTCTTTTATTCCTTAAACTCTACCTCTTCTTCTTTCTTTATTCCCTATTCTTTAGTAAAATTTAAGCCTGAGTAGTTACCTAGCAACACGAAATGAAACAACTAATGCCTAGCAACTCCATAAAAAGACTGGTCAAAGGTCTGCGCGATTATAGGCAAAGCCACTATTGCAACCATCAGGATTTATTCGAGCAACTATCCCATGGTCAAAAGCCTAAGGTCTTATTCATTACTTGTTCCGACTCTCGCATCGACCCTAACCTACTCACCCAAACCGATCTGGGCGAACTATTTGTCATTCGCAATGCTGGAAATATTATCCCACCGTACGGTGCAACTAATGGTGGCGAAGGTGCAGCCGTGGAGTACGCAATCCACGCCCTCGGCATTGAGGAAGTAATTGTCTGCGGTCATTCCCACTGTGGCGCGATGAAGGGGTTACTGAAGTTACCAAAACTAGAAGAGGATATGCCCCTAGTCTATGAATGGCTAAAACATGCAGAGGCGACCCGTCGTATGCTTAAAGAGAACTACAGCCATCTAGAAGGTGAAGATCTAATCGAAATGGCTGTGGCCGAGAATGTGTTAACTCAACTAGAAAATCTCCGCACCTATCCGGTCATTCACTCTAGAATGCATCAGGGCAAGCTTAATCTCTATGGCTGGATTTATCAAATCGAAAATGCCGAAGTACTTGCCTATAACCCTAACTCCGATGCATTTGAACCGATTCTTCACGATCTACCCGTCTGCGATCTACCAAATACACCTCGTGGCAATGGACTTGAACAACCCATTCAACATCAAATTCAGCAAATTGAGCTAGATCGCAAGTATAGTGAGGGCTGGCTATCTCCCGCACAAGCAGAACGCATTTATCGCGGATCTCATGCTCGGTAGTCATACAGTAGTTATCGATCAAATTCGCTATAATAAGGGTCGCATACTTCATACCAAAGGATGGAGATCGTCATTAGCCTCAGAATTGGTTTTTGCTAAATTTGCCCCCCAAAAGCCCATTTATTGACATGAGTCTGTGCTTATAATTCCAACAACGATATTGGAATGTATGGTCTGAAACCATCGAAATCCTTATCCACTGTTAAAATTTCATAGTTTCTGCGAACTGCTGTAGCACATATTAAAAAGTATGTATTTGCTCCTTGAATACCCCTAAGCCTGCAAGAGTTATAAAACTCTGAAGCAAGCTCGTAATCTTCGATATCCAATTCTATGTTTGGAAATGCTCGTAAGTAATTCTTCAAGCGATCGTGTTGTTCTGCATAACGGATACCTGAGAGAATTTCTTGTCTGACACTTCCTAGCAACGCAACTCGACTATCAACGATTAAATCTTGTAATAGTCTTATATAAGGATTGTTAGTCGATGCCTGAACTCGCCTCAACGCTAGCGACCATACAGAAGTATCAATTATGACTTTCATCCTTTCCTGCGTTGTTCTTTGTAGTCAAAGTCTTCCTCGTAATCGATCGCACCAAATAGTTCGAGGATTTGCAGTTGCTTCCGTCGTTGTACGTATTCTTTTAAGGCTGCTTCGACAACAGCACGCTTGGTTCGAAGTCCCCCAATTTGCATGGCTTCGCGGATAAGTACATCGTCAATTTGTAAGTTTGTCGCCATGTGCATATCATTGCACAAATACATGTGTGAAACAATCTCCTGAAATTTGTGACAGCCTCCTGACTTAAAATGGGCTTTGGTTAACTGAAATTCTGTATAACAATATCCATGAAAAGAGCCGCCGCATTTTGGGAGCTAGATTTCTATTCCCGCCCTGTTTTGGACGAGAACAATAAGAAAATATGGGAGCTGCTGATTTGCGATCGCGATCGCGCCTTTGAGTGGGTACAAGAATGTCCTGCTAATGAGGTAAATTCCAACTGGCTAGCACAACAACTGGCTGCTGCGATGGCCGCAGCAGGTCAAACGCCGCAGAAAGTCCGCTTTTTTCGACCTAGCATGAGTAATATTATTACCAGGGGTTGCCGACAATCAGGTCTAACAGCACAAGCCTCGCGTCGCATGTTTACATTGCTCGATTGGCTTGAAGACCGTATGCAGAACGTTTACCCACAATGTGCTGGCTTTCAGGCTGCCGATCCACAGCCACTGCCCTTAAAGAATCTGCAACTAGTCAAGCCTGAAACACTTCCCAATGCTCTGATGGGCGAACGCTGGATATTGGTATCGCTAAAAGCAACAGATTTTGCTAGTGCGTCTGAGTGGTCCATGGACTTTGGTGAGTTATATAGCACGCTCTCCCTACCCAAAGATTTGGTAATTCCAGGCATTATCATCATCTCCAGCCGCGCCTTGCCGCTAGCTGCATGGATGTCAGGAGTCGATCCTGTATTCTTAAAGTTTGCCCGCAGCCTCGATCGCGTGCAGTTATTACTCGAAGCCAGTGCCGAGGCCAGTTGGATTTTAACTACCCTGCAAGATCGCAAAGACAGCAAAGCGATCGCTGAGGGGGAAAGCTTTGAAACTGCCAAACAAAGGTCAGGTGGTGTTCACTTTATGGCCGTACAGCAAAATCCTGATGACGAAGAATTTGCTGGTTTCTGGCTGTTAAAAGAGGTCTAGAAAGCAGTTTAGACAGATAAACTTATCAATTTCAAACTGCCCAGTCCTTGCCGGATCACCTCTGGGCGATCGCCTGTGAGATCGAGAATGGTCGAAACCTCATATTGCGGCTCAGAGTCATCATCGATCATGATGTCTACTAGCTTGTCGAAGCAATCAAATAGTTCCGCTTGAGGCAGATTGCACGCTTGAGCGGATTTAAGACGCTTATTTACTACTCCACTAAATTCGCGATCGAGATCGTCGTCATTAATGCGATCGCCCAAATTTGCCGATGTAGAAATAATGGGGTTGCCTAAAGCTTGAATTAGGGCTTGGCACACGGCATTATCTGGTACTCGAATGCCTGTGGTTTTACGCTTGGGATCCATAACCAGTTTTGGCACCAACTTAGTTGTTGGCAGAATAAATGTGTATGGCCCTGGCACCATGCTTTTCATCATGCGATAGTTGCTATTGCTCACCTGGGCATAATGCGCGATGCTGGACAGGGATGAGCACAAAAAAGTGAGTGGCTTGTTATTAGAAAGCTGCTTGATTTGGCGCACGCGTTGCACGGCGGACTTGGAATTTAGATCGCAGCCAATCGCATAAACCGTATCAGTAGGGTAAAGCATCACCGCACCATCTCGTAGTGCTTGTGCAATTTGCTCAATGCTACGAGTTTGCGGTGTCTCTGGATGTAACTTATAGATCGTAGCCATTAGTTAGTTCGGCATAAATTAGTTAGCGCAAGATTCGCTTCAGTCAGCGTTTTTCATCTTTTCAATTGTAATCCTCAGTTTAGCTTCCCAAATATTATTTATTCACCTTACTTAGAACAATAGTTCGGACAGTTTTATTGAGAGTATCTTCCGGCAAAGGAGCATCGAAATCATCTGGAACGGTAAACTCGCCTGCACACTAACCAAATGGTCGCCATTGCTTACTACTAGCAATAGGTCTAAGTTCAGCGATCAGATCTAACAATGACCAGGGTTTCACCAGCTTCTACTTGATTGAGATATTTCAAGGGATCGCGTTGTATTTCATCAACTTTGAGATCTATAGCCTCAAATTATAGCTCTGCGCGATCGCAATGTATGATTTGCGATCGCTAACAGATAGACAAAGGATCGCAACTCTTCTATTGTAAATTGGGCGATCGCTCCTGACTCCAGCTACTTCAGATAAAGAGTGTACCCTCAGAACCATACAATTTGACCTGATATGCTAGAAATGGCATAATTAAAGTCATGAATCCTTTATTGAAACCAATTGAGGGGATTAGCAGTTCTCGCGGTGACCTTACGGAAATTTTCCGAAGACGTAATGACTGAAGAAATAAAAGTATATTCAGGTAGTGGGAATGTCTTTGCTGACTTAGGTCTACCCAATCCTGATGAGTTGTTAATCAAGGCAGAACTTGCTCATCAAATCAGTGAATTAATCTCGGAACGAAGACTTACCCAAATTGAGGCGGCGGAACTTTTGGGAGTAGATCAACCCAAAATATCAGCATTAGTGCGCGGCAGATTATCTGGCTTTTCTACAGAACGTCTGTTTCGATTTCTCAATGCATTGGGAAGTAATGTAGAAATTCGCGTTATTCCTAACTCACAATCCAATATTCAAGCTCAAACTCGTGTTGTTATGGTATGATACGCCTCATCAAAATGTTGTTCTAACCTTATCTCTACCTCAGCATCAGTCGGAGCAGGTTGGGCAGTTTTCAACAGACCCTTCATCCGCCTAATTGCTTTTGTGCGGTTAGGATTTGGGCTTGGGATATCTTGTATTGAGTCAATAATTGATCGGACAATTTCTAGGCGATCTCTAACAGATAGGCTAAGCACCTGACTTTTCAGTTCTTGCAATAACATGACGCTACCTCAATCAATACAGGCTTCTAATCAGTAATATCAGTCATTGTAGCCCAGTTATACTTCGGAGTAATTCTTCTATTGTAAACTATGCGATCGCTACTAACACCAATGCCTTTAAGGGATGTGTTTGTACTGCTGTGACTACGGAAATAAACCCAAACGAATCCATAAGTGTCGAGCAACTACTTGAGCAGCACTGTTCATCTCTAAATTTTCTACCGTGACTTTCCCAACAGCAGTAATCCCCATAACCATTCCAGATTCAGCATCGATCTGAAAATGCTCGCTCCAATGATTCTGCCTTGGATGAAAGAAGTGAACCTCAGTATCCGAATCAGTAACAACGCCACTGATACGAGTTCCTTTGCGAAGATTACAGGAGCGACACGCAAGGGCTAAATTTGCTTCATCATCTGTACCTTGCCGAGAAAGAGGGATGATGTGCTCAATCTCAAACGGAAAGTTGAAGACCAACTCAGGGGCATGGCAGTACTCACAACGATGGCTAGCTCATTCCGCGATCGCAGTGTAATAGGGGTTCATTGACTCAGTTGCTGCATTAACGCGGTTGTTCGGGTGGTTGCCGCTCTCAGTTCAGCATCAACTAAAGTGTCTAGTTCTGCTTGTTGCTCTGGCGGCAATGCTTGTCCTTGATCTCTTGCTACCCGCCATAGGCTCATCAACTCCGATAGCTGTTTTTGTTGATAGGCACTGAAAAATGTGTCGGGACGAAAGCTTTGGATGATAAGCAGCGCACTGAAATCAGTTTCACCTAACTGAGCGGTTAAGCCATCTAGGGCTTGTCCAGCAGTTTTGCCAACCCACTGTTTATCGCCCGCGCTCGCGCGATAAGATTTTTCACCATTGATACTAGAGATTGGCAAAATTGCTACTGTAGTCATTTTTCTAGCTTTGAGATCTATCGCCTCAAATTATAGCTCAGAGCTATAGCAATGTATGATTTGCGATCGCTAACAGATAGACTAAGCACCTGACATTTAAGTTCCTGAAATAACCTGACGCTATCTCAATCGATACAGGATTCTAATCTAGATTTAAGTTATTGTAGTCCAACCTACATTAGAGCGCCCCTACAGTATATATTTTGATTGTCACTTGAAGGGAATGTATTCAACTACATTCATCCATTCTTCTAGCTCTGAAGCGATCACAATCAATTCCAAGTCCTTAACAAATTGACCAATTGTGCCTCCAAATAGACACTTACAACAATCTTTTGGCCTTCATGCGGATATAAAAGGGGGATTGTGGTGATTGGCTTACGCTTTCTTGCATTTGTTGCCATTCTTGACTAATTTCTTGGTCTATTTCTTCTTGATGGTCGAAATAGTAGCCCATGGTTGCATGAGCTTCGGCTGGGGTTAAGTAAAGGTGCTGGCGGCATATTTCCTCTACTGACCAACCATAAGCAAGATAGTCCATGACTATTTGCGCTACTCTGATGCGAGGCAAGCGCTGCAATTGGGCTGGTTGATTTTCGTTTTTTTCGATGTGTGGGTAACTCAGGGCTAACATATTGGTTCATCTAGCTTAGCTGTCATATCCTTACAGCAAGGCTTTGTAGCTACTAGCCGCTAATTCACCATCTGTAAACTTTATCCTTCTATTGTAAATGGATCGCTACTGACTCCATCACCATCAGATACTGTGCAGGTTTGTCATGTGATAGGTTTCAAGTACTTCAGGGTAGAGCGCTGGTCTGAAGTCAAAACGCTGTAAATGATACTGTGTTAGACCGCCGCTTAATTGGGAGTTTTACAACCTTGTGTCCATGAGAAATTTGCTTCTTTCGTAAATCGTCAAATATGGCATTCAAGTCGTAGTTAAAGGATTTAGCGTACTCCTCTCTATACTTGTGGATTTCTTCCAGAATTTCGTCTTTGTACATGGTTTATACTCCTACAAGATCATATCCCATCAACTCATATGGCGTACAGATGACTGGTAACTCGTATCCAAGTTCAGAGCTAATTTGTGATAGCTTTCTCTGGATTTGGGCATTTGCCATATGCTTACAATTCCATGTTAGCAGGTAGTTTAAACCATAAACTGTTGCTAGTGCCATATGCAAAGTATCATTAGAGGCTTTTGGTGGTAGGTTGCTTTGCTTTAAAAATTCTTGTGCAAGATCTACGGCTTCTTCTGTGAGATCGAGAAACATTAAGGACTGCAACAAATTCAGCCTTTGATCTGCGATCTCTGTATCCCCTCTTGCAGCCTCATCTTGCACAATCTCAGAAGAATATAGAGTAAAAAGACTTCGGCAAGTATTCCACCAATCTTGCGTAACTTTAATATTTGCGGCAAGAATCAAATTGTCTGTCGATCTGGCAGTCAAGTACCCCAGAATACTGGTTTCAATATAGATAGTTTCACTCACAGAAATTCATGAAATTCATTGATGCCTTATCCTACAGCATTTAAGCCTTTCTATGAGGGTAATGAGTTAGCACAGCGATCGCTTTATCAAATCTAACAATGACGAGTGTTTCCCCAGCTTCTACTTGGTGGAGATATTTTAAGGGATCTCGTTGGATTTCATCAACGGTGACGTTCAACATTAGATTGCCTCAATA
>JANMRU010000233.1:0-2611 GCA_031388585.1 Pseudanabaena sp. SOY_30_concoct_251
CTGGTATGCTATTTCTATCGCTTCTCGATGAATTCCTGGCATCTCTTTTTGTTTTACTTATCTATCCTTACTTCCTTTTGTTGTTTTATTCTGTATCTTTTGATTCTGAGTAGTTACATTATTTGTCATAAGTTTCGATCACAAATTTTATAGAATACATTTCCCACTTGGATGGCTATTAGTCTGAAATTTATACCCTCTTTTAGTTCTTGCCTAACGCTGCCAAAACCAGTTTTGCGGTTTCTGCACCAGAATTTTGCTGCTGCCCCGTAATCAAATTGCCATCCCGTACCGAATGGGGTGAAAAAGCTTCCTTCGTGACAAAATTTGCACCTAATTTGTTCGCTTCATCTTCGATGCGGAAAGGCATCATTTTTTGACCGACAATTTGGTCGGCATAATCTTCCTCACTATTGGCAAAACCTGTAATGGTTTTACCCTGAATCAAATATGTTCCATTAGCCAGTTTTGCTTCGAGCAATACGCAGGTGCCATGACACAGAGCAGCAGTAGGCTTGCCCGTAGCATAGAAGTCAGAAAATAGTTGGATAAGTGTTGAATTTTGACGGAAGCTGAACATCGGCGACTGCCCGCCACATAAGACGATCGCATCAAAATTAGCGATGTCCAGATCGGCGATCGCTGGAGTATTTTCCAGTAAACCCATGAATTCAGACCGATTGATGTACTGTAGCGACAACGTATCGTCTTTAGAGTAGCCAGAAGCATCACGAGGATCGCTAAAACTATCGAATTCGACCTTGCCCCCATTGGGACTGGCGATCGTCACCTGGCAACCAGCTTCGGTAAATTCATCATATGGATGAATCAATTCTGAAGCCCAGAAGCCGACAGAGCCACCCAGAGTAGTTGAGATCGATGGATTGGCAACAATTAATAGAATGTGGCGACTCATACAATTCTCCATTGAACACAACACAATTTAGTTCCCTTTTGAGGATAAGCTAGGTATCATTCAGTTGTCCAATGGATATTTTGCATAAACTTCATTCAGCTTATGAATCTTGCTGGAATCGATCTCAACCTGCTGGTGGTCTTCGATGCACTCATGACCGAACGCCAAGTTACTCGTGCTGGAGAACGTATAGGATTGAGCCAACCTGCTACCAGTAATGCGCTAGCACGACTGCGAAGTTTAACTAAGGACGAGCTGTTTGTCAGAAGTAGTAGTGGATTGCATCCGACTCCAGTAGCAATCACTCTAGCTCAACAGATTCAGCCTGCTTTAGGCCAAATTCAAACGGCTTTATCCACAGCACAACCTTTCAATCCCCTGACTAGCGATCGAGTCTTTAGCATTGGCCTGAGCGATCATGTTGAATTTGTCCTCTTACCTCGTTTATTAGAAAAGCTGGGAACCACAGCACCCCATGTCAAAATTCAGGTGAGAGCGGGTAATCGGCAACAACTTTTAGCCCGATTAGATAGCGGCGAAATTGATGTGATGTGTGGATTATTTCCTGACAAAATTGCTTGGCACGAACAACAGTTACTGTTTCGAGAACAGTTCGTATGTGTATGCCGTCACGATCATCCTTCGATCGGCGATTCTCTCTCTCTTGAGGAGTATGTAAACGCCGATCATTTGTTAGTGTCAGTTCAAGAAGATATGGTGGGACGGGTGGATTATCTGTTAGCCCAGCAAAATCTCACTCGCAACATTGCGGTGTCTACGCCACACTTTTTGGTTGCCCCGTCAATCTTGGCACGGACAAATCTAATTGTCACATTGGTACAACGAGTTGCCCAAGAGTTTGCTCCCACCCTAAACCTAAAAATATTACCTTGCCCGCTCCCGCTCAAGAGTTTTCCTGTGTTCATGCGCTGGCATCAAAGTATGCGCGATCGGGCCACAAATTCTTGGCTCAGAGGTATTATTGCAGAGGTCGCAATGGATATTTAAAGCTATTGCCGATCCCTGAACCTAAGCATCCAAATCTTTCTTTCCGATCATTACTGCCAAATCAACCTAAAGAATCTATGCAAGTCGTGAGAGAGTAGAGAAAGCAAACAAACCCCTCACACATTAGGAGGATACCATGAAGATTCTAGCGATCGATCTAGGAAAATACAACTGCGTGGCTTACCAATTGGATACAAGTAACAATCAGACCGAATATGAAATGATTGTCACACACCGTTATTATTTTGAGCAACTGTTGGCAAAAACGCAACCAGAGCTGGTGGTGATGGAAACATGCAGTATTACAGGCTGGGTGCATGACTTGTGCAAGAATTTGGGTTACCGAGTATTGGTAGCCAATCCCAGCCAGGATGCTTGGCGGTGGAAAAACGTGAAACGGAAGACGGACAAGGATGACAGCCTGAAATTAGCGAAATTGACGGCTTTAGGTCAGATCGTTGCAGTGCATGTACCCACAGCAGAAAATCGCCAATATCGACATTTAGTCAATATCGCAAAGTACTGGTGGGACGGGTGAATACAGTTCAGAACAATATCCGAGCGTTGTTTGACCAGCAAGGGATCCATATTCCGGTGGGGCATCGAGCATGGACAGCGGCAGGGCTTGAAGAGCTAGGTCGCTCCCGCAAGCTCTTGACAGAATGCGAAAAGAAAGAGTTTTGGCAA
>JANMRU010000236.1:0-1333 GCA_031388585.1 Pseudanabaena sp. SOY_30_concoct_251
GAAACTGGTGGCTTTAACCCGTAGGATCTGCTGTTCTCGTTCTGCTATGTTCATCGGAGGTTGCTTTCATCACTTCTTCCTCCCTACTTTCGGCTATTCTTTTTCCTTGTGCTAGTGGCGAAAAATTCATGACACTAACGAAATCGAACCAATTAAACCAAGAATATTCCTTTTTGGCAATACCACCAAAAAGCCCAGCCTAATCAAGGACTCAGACTTCAATCCACTAGAAGCAAAATCTGCATCTTTAGGAGAAATAATCTCGTCAAACCCTTTAACTAGCTGGTTTAACTGAGTACTGATGCCACAAACGAGGAAATCTTTGTAAGATGGTAGTCCGCGCAAAATGACTGCTGGGCGATTTTTGATCTTCCCATCAGCTTGCGGAACTGGAGTGAGGATGACATCACCTTCCTTCATATAAAGGGTTGACCTCTTTGATTAAATCTAGTGAATACTCTTCTTCATCTGGTTCATAGGCATCTTCAAGTCTTTTACTAGATAAATCAAGCCATTCTTCCCATTCAATATCATGTTTTGGAAGTACGGTAACAATCAACTTAGTATTTGGCTCTAATTCAATTTTTTCATCTAAAAGAATGTGCTGACCATCAAAATGTGCAGAAACCGATCTGGTATTCATAGGTTTATCCTCCTGAGTAAATTTTACATGCTTTTTCTATTTCTCACCCCCCTAAATTCTATGACACGCGGAATCATTGGCGATCGCATCCCGATCGATAGCTTGCAAATTATGATTGCAGTCACATGGTAGTTGGCTCTTCACCGGTTTGCAAACATTTAGTTATGCGGCTAATCCATCTAATAAAAAACTGACAAACATTGCCGTAATATCTTCCGATGATGATTCTGTTGATGACATAATGCTGGTTTGATAGGCGATCGAGATCGTTGATATGCCATGAGCCATCGCCCATATCGCTTTGGTCATTGCTTGAGTGTCACCAGAATTTAGTTCTCCATTCTCCTGCCCAGATTTAACCAACTCAAATAATCGACTGAGTGATGACTGAGAAGTCTTTACGAGGCTAGGATATTTTGTCCCATCAACAGGACGAAACATGACCTGCACATGATCGGGATGCCCAAGCGCAAAGCGCACATAAGCCTGACTGGCGACAATCAATTGCTCACGATTACTGCTACTAGCTTGAGCGATCGCCGATTCTACATCAACGGCTAGTAGACGAAAGCCCTCTTCGGCGATCGCCACCAGCACAGCCTCCTTATCCGCAAAGTGCATATAGAACCCATTTGAGATCTATAGCTTATGCCATAAGCCTTTGAGCTACTTAGGTTTCATCCGTTTTAG
>JANMRU010000244.1:0-8451 GCA_031388585.1 Pseudanabaena sp. SOY_30_concoct_251
GCGATCGCAGGTGCAATGGGGTTCTCAAAGTAAAGGGGGTTAATTTCGTTGAGCGTCTGACTGAGTTTAAAAGTGCGATCGTAGAACTCGCGATCGCCTTCACCCGCTTGTAATGGTTTGTAAATTCCGAATGTTTCGGGGTTACGGTAAGTTTGCCAATAGGCAGCAAGGGCTGCGGTCAGAATAGTTTTACCGACATTAGTATCTGTGCCAGCGATCAGCAAGGGTTGCATGTATTTGCGAAGCTTCCTAGAGGTGAATAGTTGAATTTTATTGAGATATATTTTGACGAGCTTCTATTGCTTGCGAAACCACTTATCATATAGTTCTTGATAGATACCTTTCTCTTGTAAAATCAACAGAGCATTATTGATTGATTCGCGAAGTGGGCTATTAGTTTTGAAGACAATGCCATAGCTCTCTTTTTGGAAGACCTCTCCTACCACTTGTACTTTACCCTTGCCCCCATGTGAGGCATAGTAAAGTAGTACAGGTGAGTCAAATACAATCGCATTTGCATCACCGTTCATCAAACTATTATAGGCACTATCTATACTCGCAAATTCGAGTTTCTGAATATTGCGATCGCTCAAATACTTAGCCGAAGTACTACCTTTAGTCGTGGCAACAATTTTGCCGGGTAGATCGCTAGGGCCTTGGATAGTGCCATACAGTTGTTGGACTGTGAGAGAAGTAGTAACAGTTGCCGTAAAATAAGCCACAAACACAACACTAGTAAACATCCAGACAATTGCGACAACTCTTCCTAGTAATGCTTTTGGCATCGCATCAGCTTGCGTTGCTAGTGTCGAAGCTGACCACCAACATGCTTGGAAAATCCCTGGGAAGTATGCACGGGAAATCCCCATGCCGCTGCTACTTCCACGTTCGGCAACCCAAACAATATGTGCTGGAATTAGCACGATTAATATCATGATGCCAAATAATTGGAGGAGTTCGGGAGAGAAAAATAGTGTGAATAGGTTAGGAGTGGTTTTCCCATTGCCCTTGGCGATTACCATGATCTGTAGTCCTGATTCAAACATGGGATATGAGAAATCAAATTTTTCTTCTCGTTCAGAAGTAATAGAAATCGCTGCAATTCCCAAATCGGACTTTCCCTTATCCACATTGCTGAGCAAATCTGCAATATTAGAGTTCTTGTTTAGCTTATACTTTGCTCCTAATTCAACCGAAAGCTTCTGCCAGAGTTCGATGCTGAAACCCGTCAGTTGTCCGTTCTCCTCAAAAACAAATGGTGGCACACCAACTCTAGTCTCCACATTTAATGTCTTATTTATCTTTGCTGAGGGCGATCGCGAGGTTGTGTTAGGATTTTGCTGATTTGGTTGAGCGATCGCGGCAGCAGAAAAGATTGCTGCTAAGAATAAGGCTGCAGCAAGAGACTTAGATAGAGTTTTAATTACTCTTAGAGGTCTGGTACTGTGGAGATGATTGCTGGTATTGCTAGCGCCAATTAGGTTAGGACGTGACGGGGTAGAACCCCTCCGTGGCAGCATCGCCCCCACACCCCCAATTAAAATCTGTCCTAACGATCTAGGCATTGGCTATATTTAAGTTGGATAGATTTGAAGCCGAAAAGTCCATAGATAGATTCCCGAAATTTTCCCAAAGCTAACACAGGCGAATTTGCTAAATCGGTCTTCGCTTAGCTCTGTATTTGCAACTATACGATATATTCGGTTAGTACTAGAACAACTAATTGTGACGTTGTGTAGCAATCAGCTTTGTTTAAGGGGTGAAGGGGTGGAACATCTCCGTGGGGGCGCAACCCACACACTCCCAACTTGCAATTCATATAGGACTGCTAGATTGAATGTTGGATCTGCCTGACAGTTGTGAGTGCGGAGTAACTTACTCCTGCTGTGCCTTCGCCAGGGTGCGTACTGTCACCCACTAACCAAACTTGTTTAATTGGTGTGCGGTTAGCAAATCCAAACGGGCCAAAAGTCGATACGCGCATTCCCACTCCGCCGACAAATCCCTGTTCCCGCCCTGTATAACGAGCAAATGTGCGCGGTGTGGCTGACTCAACGTGAATGATATTACCTTCAAGCCTAAAATATTCGCTAAGTTGGGCGATCGCTCTACTAGTATATTTTTGCTTAATTGCGGCATAGTCCGCGCCTTCTTCGCACCACTCAGCCAGATCGCTAAATTCGGAAGCAATAATTGTTGCTTGGCCGACAGGTGCTCGTCCGTCATTTTCCTGGCTTACAGAGACAAATAGGGAGCGTGGCGAGTCGTAACTAGCTAAAAATTGTAGATGCGGCGGGCAGTCAGGCGGAATCGCGGCGCGATCGACACCCAGGTAAACAACAAAGGCAACCGAGGCAGGGTTGAGTTTTTGCACGCGATCGCGATAGCCAGAGGGCGCTTTATCCCCTAACAGTTGCACGAGATTCTGTACTGTTACATTAGCCACGACAAGATCGGCGCTTTCGCACCATTTTTCGCGAGTGCGTTGATTGTAGACCGTTACTTGGGGCAGATCTTTGGGCGCAATTTCTTCTACAGTATGCTGCAAATATAACTTGCCACCATCTCGTTGCAGTGCTTTGCACAAGCTCTCAGCTAAAACTTGCATACTGCCTTTTAGATGGAAAAGCCCCAAGGGTGCCTGCGACACAGACAGGCAAGTTGCGGCATAAAGTAGCGCTGTTTCTTCGGCATTAACTTGCGAGTAGAGCTTGAGTTGTAGGTCTAAAAATGTGCGGAGACGGCGATCGCCCTCCAAACCAAAACCTCTCAGGGCATCTCCTACAGTTGAGAAGGTGTAAGGAATAGTTGATAAAGTATCCAATCGCAAAGCTTTGAGAAGTTGCCAGCCATCCCACAGACTGCGCGGAGGCAGAATTGGATCGCGCGACTGAAACCTCCAACTAGGCTTAAATAAATCTGCCAGAAATTGCCAAAATCGTTCGCTACCAGGAAACTGTTGTTGCCTTTCCAACCGCCATCTCTGCGGATCTCGCCATACATTAATTGGTGCGCTCTCGCCTGGTAAATAGACTGCACAAGCTGGATCGCAGTAAGTAGCTGGGGGGATTTCTATACCTAATTCTGTAAAGATGCGATCGTGAATGCCACCTGGTTCTAAGCCTGCTACCTGGGTTGCTCCAACATCAAAGATAAATCCTTTGCGCTTAAATGTAGATGCACAGCCGCCAGGTACAACAGCCTGGTCGAATATGGTTACATCATGTCCGCGATGCGCCAGAAGGGCACCTGCGGTCAATCCACCAATACCTGCACCAATTACAATTACATGCCGTCTTTTCGTCATAATTCTTAACATCATGACACAATCGAGTTAAAATTGGCAAAAAAAGTCTGGATGTCTCATTGCCAAGGAAACTCGTGGAAGTAATTGCAAGTTGTGAGTGAGGGCTGCGCCGCCACGAATGGGGAGAACCCCTCCATTGGGGGTATGGTGGTATGGTGGCATTGCCCCCATACCACCAATTAAAATCTGTCCTAACGATCTAGTTGTTGGCTATAGCATTTGCTACTTTGGGAATGGAGCGGTACAAATCTAGATACTGCTTTGCAGAAGTATCCCAACTAAAGTCACCTGCCATGCCGCGTTGCTGCAACTTACGCCAATCATCCTTATAGCGGAAGCCTTCCCAAGCACGAATTAAGCAAGTGTAAAGGTCAAGTGGCTCATAGCGATCGAAGCAGAACCCATTGCCAGTATTGAGCATAGGTTCGAGGTGCTGTACCGTATCAACTAGTCCACCCGTGCGTCTGACAATTGGTACAGAGCCGTACCTCAACGCAATCATTTGACTGATACCGCAAGGCTCAAAGCGGCTGGGCATCAATAATGCATCTGTGCCGCCATAGACCCGCTGTGATAGTGCAGAATTAAATAAAATCTGTGCTGACATGCGACCAGGAAAGCGAGAGGCAATCTGCCACATCTGAGTCTCATAATAGCGATCGCCTGTACCTAATACCACGAACTGGGCATCGGTATAAGCAAGGAAGCGATCTAACATTTGGATTAATAAATCTAAGCCCTTCTGCTCAACAAGACGACCAACCATACCGATCAAAAAGGCAGACTTATTTACTTGCAGACCAATTTCTTCCTGGAGCGCAATTTTGTTGTACATGCGATCCTCAATCGTATCCGCTGTAAAGTTTTTGGTAAGGTATCTATCCTTAGCTGGATCTAACTTCTCAGTGTCAATACCATTGAGAATCCCGGAAGGATTGAGATAAGCTAGCGTTCCATCTAGGCCCTCACCATAGGAAGGCGTACAGATTTGCTGAGCATAGGTGGGCGAAACCGTATTCACCCGATCTGCAAACTGGATGCCAGCAGCCATCGTGTTATGGGAGTGCATAAACCAAGGGATCCATGTCATTTGCTCCAATCGCCAGCGCCATGGCCCTTGATATGCCAGATTATGAATTGTGAAAACTGTGGCAATGTCAGGAGTTTCGTGCATCCATACTGGAATCATACCCGTATGCCAGTCATGGCAGTGGATGACATGGGGTTTCCAGAAATTCCACGCCACCTCAGCACAGGCATTGGCAAATAGAGTAAATCTCCAATCCTCATCTTCGCCGTAGTAGATGCGTTCTGGGATAAATGAACCGTGACCGACAAGATAAAGCGGTACGTCAGTACCAGGTAGAACTGTTTGAAATAAATCGAACTCCTGGAACATAGCACTGCCTTGCCAAGCCAACTGCGGAGTTTCAGGCAACTTATCTGGTATCGTGCCGTAATAAGGCATTATGATACGCACATCATGCCCCATTTTGCGGAGTATTTGGGGTAGAGCACCTACTACGTCTGCCATACCGCCAACCTTGGCGATCGGTGCTGCTTCTGCCGCCGCAAATAATATTTTCATGACTTAATGTGTGGTTGAGATCTTTAGTTATTTTGATACATAATTGGTCCCACAAAATCACACAGTGCGTTTTTATCCAGAATTCTATACATCTTGGATTTTGACGCAAATTGTATGCAGCTACCCAATCTTTACTTCCCTTTACCTAATTTAGGGCGATCGCACAATGAAACGCAATCAACTAGTAGTCTGTCAACTTTTAGTTGATGACTAAATCAAAGCTAGAAAGTTTTTGGGGTATGTTTTTTGAGGGTTTTCAACCCATCAAAAAATTCTTGACAGAACACTAGGCTGATTCAAATTCTTTAATGCCTTCCTCATTCAGTACTGGCAATTCTAGGCAATAACCTGCTCCATAAACAGTCTTAATGTATTTGGGATGGCGCGGATCTGGCTCCAGTTTGGTACGTAGATGGCGAATGTGGACTCTGATCGTTTCAATATCGTCGTCAGGCTCGTACCCCCACACCTCTTTGAGGATTTCGCTGGGCGAAACCGTCTGGCCATGACGCTGTAGCAAGCAATGCAGTAACTCAAATTCCAGGTGGGTGAGCTTGACAGTATTGTTAAACCAGATCGCTTCAAACCTCTCAGGCACAAGAGTTAGGGAACCATAGTTCAGGATTTCGCTATGTTTAGCTGCTTGAGGAATGCGATCGGTGCGCCGCAGTAGTGCGCGTACTCGCGCCAACATTTCCTCTAATTCAAAGGGTTTGGTGAGGTAGTCATCTGCTCCAGCGTTGAAGCCCTCTACTTTGTCCTGCGTCTGCCCCATAGCTGTAAGCATGAGCACTGGGATATCAGCGGTACGCTCATCTCGCCGCAAACGTTGGCAAACAGTATACCCGTCAACCCGAGGTAGCATCAGGTCAAGCACGATCATGTCTGGCAATAGTTGAATAGCTAGAGCTTGACCTTTAATACCATCTGCAGCTTGGTTGACCTGATAGCCAGCCATTTCAAGGTTTACTGTAACCATTTCCGATATTAGGGGATCATCGTCGATGATGAGGATCCGAGGCATCATTCCTTAGTTTTCCCGTTAGATAATTCAGATCGAACAAAGACTGCAGAAAAATTTAACAATTTTTTGCATTGTTGATAGTGTATATCACATACAAAGCATCATATCTTTACATTGTCTCTGGATGCAAATCGATGTTAAAGGCTTAAAACCATGAATAGCAGTCATTAATGATACTAAAATTTAGAATAAATATTCTATAAAGCGCCGTAGACAAGCTTTCCCTATGCCTTTGAGCTGATGTTGCGGTACTTTCAATACAACTTCCTCAACATTCTCCTACAATATATGAAGATATGTAAAATTCTATAAAATCGTTTTTTTAATCCTATGCAGTCTACCCCAATGACCTCAGCATCCGAATTATTCGCACCAGTACAGGAAGATCTCCGTACTCTAACTGCTAATCTCAAGGATTTGGTTGGGGCAAGGCATCCTATTCTATATGCTGCGGCTGAACATTTGTTTGAGGGCAAGGGGAAGAGCTTGCGCCCAGCGATCGTGTTGTTGGTGTCCCGCGCCACCATGAGTGCGCAGGATATTACGCCCCGTCATCGCCGTTTGGCGGAAATCACGGAAATGATCCATACGGCTAGCTTGGTACACGACGATGTGATCGACATGGCGGAGTTGCGTCGTGGCATTCCAACCGTGAATAGCAATTTTGGCAATCGCATTGCAGTTTTGGCAGGAGATTTTCTGTTTGCGCAGTCATCGTGGTATTTGGCTAATCTGGACAACCTGGAAGTAGTAAAACTTCTGTCTAAGGTAATTACAGATTTCGCTGAGGGGGAGATTCGCCAAAGTCTGACTGCTTTTGATAGTAGCCTGACCTTGGAAGACTATCTCGAAAAGAGTTTTTACAAGACAGCTTCATTAATTGCGGGTAGCTCGAAGGCGGCAGGAGTGCTAAGTGGAGTTAGCAGCTCACAGGCAGAAAATCTTTTTAATTTTGGGAAGCATTTTGGCATTGCTTTCCAGATTGTAGATGACATACTTGATTTCACCAGTTCTACTGAAACCTTAGGTAAGACTGCTGGTTCCGATCTCAAGCAAGGAAATTTGACTGCGCCAGTACTATTTGCCTTGGAAGAGCATCCGCATCTCATTGAGTTAATCGATCGCGAGTTTAGCGAGCCCAGCGATTTAGCAGATACCCTAGCTTTAGTGCAGAAAAGTAATGGCATTCAGCGATCTAGAGATCTGGCCAAGACCCATGCCAAGCTAGCTGTAAATGCAATCGAGTGGTTGCCGACTTCAGCACATAAGCAATCCTTGTTAGATTTAACTGATTACATCCTAGACCGGCTTTATTAGTAGAATTTAATCGAGAAAAATTTAAACTTTGCCAAAGCGGCGATCGCGACTTTGATAGACGCTCAGTGCCTGGTGAAATGCATCGCCATTAAAATCCGGCCAGAGCATATCAGTACAATAAATTTCTGTATATGCCATCTGCCATAGCAAGAAATTACTCAGGCGCATCTCTCCGCTAGTTCGAATTAGCAGGTCGGGATTGCCAACACTCGACGTGCTGAGATATTGCTCAAATAGATCTTCATTTATAGCTTCAGATTGGATCTCCCCCTTCGAGACCAATTCGCTCAACTGACGACATACCTGCACAATCTCACGGCGACCACCGTAATTGAGCGCCACCATGAGATGCAAAGCGCGATTGTTCGCAGTGATTGCCATGGCTCGGTCGATTTCGGTACGCAGCGGTAACGGTAACGGTGTCAGATCGCCGATAAAAGTAATCCGAATTCCTTCTCGATGCATTTGCTCGACTTCCTGCCGCAACATCCGCTCAAATAGCAACATCAGAAAACTTATTTCTTCGATCGGACGTTTCCAATTCTCGGTCGAAAATGCATAGACAGTGAGGGCAGAAATTCCCCAATCTTTGCAGCAGCGTACGATCTCTTTGAGCGTTCCCACACCTTGTCGATGTCCTGCCATGCGCGGTAAACCCTGTTTTTGCGCCCATCGTCCGTTACCGTCCATGATTACGGCGATGTGCTGGGGTAGACATTGCGGTGATAAGTCTGGAGGTAAAGCCGTAAATAGTTTTGCGGTCATTGATTTATCTCTCCACTCCTACGATTGGAATTGATGGGATTTCGTTCTCAACAATCAGTGGGGGATTACCAAATAATTCCTGTAAGTAGTCTGATGTCAGACCATTGCGCCAGCGCAATATTTGTCGCAGTACGCACATGAAGGTATAGGTCAATTCCAGCTTAGAGATGGGATGCCATACTTTCCAATTGACTAAATCCATCACTCGTCCAAAGGTGCGGGCTAGTTCCAGTCCAGATCGCCCGTAATTTCTTCTGTTTATGCGTGCATCTATAGGCGATCGCCGCTGCCAAAACTTAGTTAAAATCCCCAGCAGCGAACTATCGGAATGAGTCCGATCCGATGAATGAAAAGCCCATACCCCAAATCCAAAGAATTTAGTCATATGATTGATTTCGTCTAGCAGGATTTCCTCCAGCACCCTTTGCAAGGAACCAGTAGAATGAGCTA
>JANMRU010000265.1:0-8569 GCA_031388585.1 Pseudanabaena sp. SOY_30_concoct_251
CAGCTAAACCGCGTAAGGAGTAGCCGAATTTCTTGCGGGCTAACTTTATACGGGAGCCTATCATAGTAAATTTGGTTTACATTTTTGTGTTATTATATGTATTGTAAACCGAAAAGGTTTGCAGTCCACAAAAAATATTAAGGAGGTAATTGAACAATGGCAAAGAACACTGGTAAGGGCTACCGTCATGGGGCTGTAGATAACCGCAGCCAAGCGTACAATCCTAAAACTGAACAATACGTTAAGCGTAACGCCGAGAACGGTCAGTTCATGGATGTAAAGCAGGACGGTGAGCCGTTCAAGGGTGTACGCAAGGAGGACTAATTAGATTAGTCCGTTTTTTGTTATAGGGGTATTCTAGCTGAATGCCCCTTTTTTAGATCATATTGTCATTGAATTTTAACTGATCGCCCGAAAATATTTTCCAGCAACAGAAATGCAAGAACTTCATCCTCCCATCGAACCTTACAACCAAGGAATCCTGCAAGTTTCCCAACTGCATCGGATCTATTTTGAAGAGTCGGGCAACCCAGCTGGTAAGCCCGTCGTTTTTCTGCACGGTGGCCCTGGGGGCGGTAGTGTGCCGATCTATCGCCAATACTTCGATCCTGAGCTTTGGCGTATTGTTATGTTCGATCAGCGTGGCTGTGGTAAAAGTACGCCCCATGCGGAGTTGCGCGAAAACACCACCTGGGATTTAATCGCCGATATCGAGAAGCTCAGAGAACATCTCGGTATCGAGCAATGGGTAGTATTTGGCGGGAGTTGGGGTAGTACGCTTTCGCTTGCTTATGCCGAAACCCATAGCGATCGCGTCCAAGCCCTAATCCTGCGCGGTATATTTTTGCTCAGACAGAAAGAGTTGCAATGGTTCTATCAGGAAGGCACAAGCAATATTTTCCCAGATGCTTGGCAAGAGTATCTTAAGCCGATTCCCGTGAGCGATCGCCACGATTTGATTGCAGCCTACTACCGGCGCTTAACTAGCGAAGACCCACAAATACGGCTAGAAGCTGCCCGTGCCTGGTCGATCTGGGAAGCCAGCACTAGCAAATTATTAATAGACGAAAACTTAATCGCCAAATTCGGCGAGAATAACTTTGCTGAGGCATTTGCACGCATTGAGTGCCATTACTTCGTGAATAAATGCTTCTTCGAGTCAGAGGACTATTTGCTGCAAAACATCGATCGCATTCGCCATATTCCAGGCGCGATCGTGCAGGGACGCTACGATGTTGTTTGTCCGATGATATCGGCTTGGGAACTGCATCAAGCCTGGCCAGAAGCTGAGTTTATAGTCGTACCCGAGGCTGGCCACTCCATGAGCGAACCAGGCATCACCAAAGCGCTACTAGAAGCCACAGATCGGTTTGCACAGATGCAGCCCTATCCATCCTGAATACCAGCGATTAAGGTACTGGTTACCCATATATCTATATCTTCGTAGGCTTCAGCGATCTCGTTAGAAAGGCGAGACGCATGGTCAATATCCTGGGCGATCGCAAATACTGTGGAGCCAGAGCCAGACATGAGCGCACCACAGCTATCTTGTTGCAGTGATGCCTTGAGTGCAGCTAGCTGGGGATAGGCAGGCAGCACTGCCCTTTCTAGATCGTTATATAGAAAGCGCCCAATTCTCCCATAATTATCGTCTTCACTGGTGGCGATCGCTGCCAGAATTTGGCTGGAGTAAAACTGGTCTTTGATTGGGCTAGTGGCGAGCAAATTTTCTGAGCGAAATGTTTGGTATGCCCAAGCCGTAGAGATGGAAATTTGACGGGGTTTGCAGATTGTTAAAGCTAGGCGATCTAGATCGGGTAACGGCGAAAGTACCTCCCCACGACCTACAGCTAGGGCTGTGCCCCCACTAATACAGAAAGGGACATCAGAACCCAGCTGTGCCCCCAATTCATGTAGTTCAGGCTGGGTAAGCCCCAGATCCCAAAGTCGATCTAGTCCTACTAGCACAGCAGCGGCATTGGTCGAGCCACCAGCTAGACCAGCTCCCACGGGAATTTGCTTATCAATAGTAATATCAACACCACCACAACCAGGGTAATTCTGTTGCATAAGCGCGGCGGCTCGATATGCCAAGTTTGTCCGATCGGTTGGTACTTGGGGATGATTGCAGATGACATTTACTGTTTCAGCAGTATGGGTATGCAAATGCACAAAATCGCACAGATCGATACTTTGCAACACCATGACTAACTCATGATAGCCATCTGGACGATTACCCTTAATCTCCAGGAAAAGGTTGATTTTTGCGGGCGCTTTGAGCGACAGACTGGAGGTCATAAGAATGTGCGCTTGTAGATAGTCTGTAAATTATTATGCTCATCCATTGTGCCTGCACGACGCAGTGCCCTCATCCGATTTTCGACCTGAAGCCGAGCATCAGCACGAGTAACAGGCTCAAACTGTACGCTGCCAGGCCCAGAGACAATCTGGAAAAATAGTCGTTGCGCGTAGAGTGTGGTGAAAAGACTACGATGCTCGTCAACTATGCAGATACGCGAGAGCAAGCCAAAAGTAGGGTGATTAAGATAAGTTTCTAACATTTGGCATATTGACGAGATAGGTTAAATTGAGGCAAAACCACAGATAATCCAATGCAGTTGTGGATCGCGTTCAAAGATTACAAGTGCTCCTATATTAGTTTTACAAGTAGGTTTTGGTGCGAGCAGCTACTCTCACAAATTTAGGTTACCCATTTTCCATATCCTAAACACATTAATAGATGAAGTGCATCGCGTATCTAAGAATTTGGCTCAAGCTAACATTTGCGATAATAGGATAAAACCGAGCCACAATAACGCAAGTTAATCTAAGTCAATACTTATGCAACAGTTTCTCAGAACATTTTTTTCCCTAGTCATAACCATATGTTTAGTTAGTGGCGCTCTTCCAAACAATCTCGCGGTTGCTGCAACAGTAATATCTACAAATAGGCCACAGGTTTTAAATGGCAATATGCGTGGTCAGGAATGGCTAGAAACGATCGCCGATACCAAGCTCGCCTATTGCAATGCCGCTTTTGCAGCTTTTCGTGGCTCCCCTTCCCAAAGCTATATCATTAGCGCTAATGTCCAAAGTCTCACTCCTAAAGGTTTATGCGATCGCATTGACCAATATTTCAGTATTGACGATAACCTTGAAACTCGCCTTAATTCTGCGGCAGCGATCGCCCCGATTCTATTTGCTGATACTCCGCTTGGCACAATATACGATCTAAAGAACGAAGAGTAAATAAAAGCTAGTAGCAAACTAACCGACAACTCACACCTGATACCTAATAACTAAAAAACATGATTTGGCCTCTCAACCTTAGATTTAAGAAAACAATTGCCCGCATTGAAGTTACAGGTGCGATCGCCTCTCAAGCCCGTACTCGCATCCTTGAAGCCCTCGAGTTTATCATCCAAAACCGCTTCCCTGCCCTAGTCCTGCGCATTGATAGCCCAGGCGGTACTGTCGGGGACTCTCAGGAGATCTACAGTGCCCTACTTAAAGCCAGAGAAAAGCTAAAGATTGTGGCAAGTTTTGGTAATATTTCCGCCTCAGGTGGTGTATACATTGGCATGGGTGCACAGCAAATCGTCGCTAACCCAGGCACAATTACTGGCAGCATTGGTGTGATCCTGCGTGGCAATAATCTAGAACGTTTACTAGATAAGATTGGAGTCTCTTTTAAAGTAATTAAATCTGGGCCTTACAAAGATATTCTTTCCTTCGATCGCCCCATGACTGAAGAGGAAAAGCAGATCCTGCAATCACTAATTGACTCCAGCTACGGCCAATTTGTGCAAACAGTAGCTGAAGGGCGGAACCTTAGCCCTGAGAAGGTGCGCTCGTTTGCTGATGGCCGAGTATTCACCGGCGAACAAGCTCTAGAGATTGGTCTAGTCGATCGCTTAGGCAGCGAAGACGATGCCAGACGTTTAGCGGCTGAGTTATCAGGTTTAGATCCAGAAAAAACAAAATTCTTTACAATCAAACCACCTAAAACCCTAGCTAATCGCTTACTTCCTAGCAGCGATCTGTGGATGAACCGTATGCAGTTCGAGCTAGAAACAAATGGTATGCCTCTGTGGATGTGGCAGTAAAGCCTAGTTCGTTAGATCGAACTCTTTGAGGGCAGGGGCAAAATTACTATTCTCATGGTTTGAGCGGCTGAGTTTGATCAAGACAAAGCGCTCTAAATCTGAAAGTTTTGCCCATTGAGAGGGGGCGATCGCGACACCAATTTCTTGTAATTTCGCTTGAACGCTTGTAGGGATGTTGTTGATGTCTTCCCAGTCAGGATTAGTCTCGATTGCAAGATCCGTGGCGCGATCGCGCGTACATTCCCAGACTAAATCCTGCAAGAAAGTACGGTAACTTTTCACGTCAGGCTGAGTTGTGCATGGCATACTAACCAGCAAGGCACGTTGCTCGTGGCTAAACTTATGCCATTCAGTCAGCTTGAGCTTAATGCCACAAGTGTCGAGCTTGTACCGCACTTGCATGGGAATACAGCGCAGAGAATCAACAAAATCAGCCTCAAAGTTGAATAAACGCATATTGCTTGCAGTCGGCACAAACCAATAAAAAAGGGTAGAACTAGCCTACCCCAATACTTATCCAGGAGAATGTGAAACTTGGGCATTAAGCAGCTTGCAACATCACATCTTTGAGTGTTGACAAACCTTTCTTCACTTGTCGAGAGATCGTGACCGCACTAACCCCAAGCATTTTGGCAACTTCCCTTTGAGTCAAGTCTTCTACAAAAACAAACTCCATAATCTCGCGAGTGCGACTCTCAAGATGGTTAAAAGCTTGTTCTAGTCTGATCGCATCATCGCGATAATTTTGAGCGCTAGATCTAGGATCGCTCACCAGGTCAGCTAGGGAAATCGAGTTTTCATCACTGTTACTGAGAGGAGCATCTAGACTCATAGGAGAGCGGTTGTAGTGAGCCAGCCTGATTTCTTGCCACTCAGTCATCGATATGCCTAAAGTCTGAACAATCTCGCGATCTGAAGGCTCGCGGTTTAATTCGGCACGTAATAGGCGGCCATTGCGGCAAGCTTGTTCGTAGAGCTCTTGCCAGCGACGGGGCATTCTCAGTGTGGAGCTTTTATCGCGCAGATAATGTTGGATTTCTCCACGAATGTAGCGCGTTGCAAATGAGCTAAAAGCATAACCTCGATCTACCTCAAACCGATCGATCGCACCAAGCAAACCAATTGAACCAACCTGTAGTAAATCTTCATAGGACTCAGGGCTCTGGTTAACCCAGTAGCTCACCTCTTTTTTTACCAACCCAATGTTGAGCCGTACTAGTTGTGCTCGCGCTCTTGATGAGGGTTGGGTTCGATATACCTTCAAAAGTTCAAGTGTTGTAGTTTTGTCTTCTTGTGAAAATTCTTTGTATCTAGAAATCTGTGCTACGTTGTTTTTTGAGCTGAGCGCTCCCCCACTTAGAGATTTCATCTGTTCTAGTCCTTGTTATTCAGTAATATTCAGTCGCAAATTCTAATTCGCCGCAAATTGGTCGCAATTTTGCGGTTCGGGCAAGTATATGGTTGTGGATGAGGTTGGCGTGAAGAGAGTAAATTAGTGTGTAGATAGCCAATAAAATTGGTTGGTTTTCTCTCTTGCCATGCTCAACAACAGACCGTTTTGCTTGACAATATTTAGATTAAGTCAAATATTAGATACGGTCACCTAGCAAGATGTTAGGAATTTTGGGGCTTAAACAGCTTTTGTCACCTAACAGTTTGTTAGGTATAGCCATCAGTTTTTATTATTTCAGGGGTGAAGGGGTGAAACCCCTTTGTAGGCGGCAATGCCCCCAACCCCCCAACTTATCATTTCATCTAGGATTGCTATAAATATGGTAGGTTGTCTTTCAGTAAGCCATTCCAGATAATTTGCTAAAAAACGCACTAATTTAAAATGGTGTCCTCACCCGACAATTTCGATCATCTCTTTCCAGAGGCGGCTCAGAACTGGGACTTAGAAAGACTGTATGTAGATCTAGAATCAGTCATTACTAAGCCACTCAAACCTTTAGAAAAAGCCTGCTTGCGAGGTCTGCTGTGTCGTTATCGTCCTGGTCAATTGGCTTTTAAGTTTTCTTGGACATCTGGAGCAATCAGAGTAGAGCTTAACAAAGGACTTTATCGCTATATTGAAGATCTGGCCGAACAGCCATCTAACACGCTGAGGTGGGAAAAGATTAGCGAATGGCTAGAAGCTAAAGGTTATAGAGTGGTACAACAGATTGCTCGATCTCAGCAGCAATCAACCAGTGCCAGCAGTAAGAACCCCAACAGGACAGATTGGGGGGAAGCTCCAGAAGTCAACGTATTTTTTGGACGAACCGAAGAACTTACTGAGCTTGAGAACTGGATTGTGTGCGATCGCTGTCGCCTGGTCGCCATCTGGGGTATGGGTGGAATCGGTAAAACCGCTCTGTCTGTCAAGCTAGCGGAAAAGATTAATGGCGAATTTGACTATTTTATCTGGCGATCGCTGCACAATGCCCAACCAATTCAGCAGTTTCTAGCGGATATCCTGCGGTTTATTACGAATGGGAAAGAAGCAGATTTCAACCTGTCTTACCTAATTGATACTTGCAAGCAGCATCGTTGCTTGATCGTACTTGATGACTATGAGACGATTATGCGCGACGGCGAGTTGGTCGGGCCATATCGTCCAGGCTACGAAGCCTATGCCGAACTATTGGAAAGACTTGGAGGCGAGCGCCATCAAAGTTCCTTGATCGTAATCGGTCGCGAACAGCCGAAAGAGATCTCCATGCTTCAGGGTGAAGATCTGCCTGTGCGATCGCATAAATTGGGCGGCTTGGCACGACAGGCAGCCCGCAGTCTCTTGACAGCACGAGGATTTAGTGGATCGGAAGGTGGTTTAGAAGATCTAATCCAGCAATATCGGGGAAATCCATCGGCACTGCGGATTGTAGCAACTACGATTCGAGATCTATTTAACGGCAATGTTTCAGATTTTCTTAAGCAGACAACATTGGCGCTGGGGGATATTCTGCGCAACCTTTTATATCAACACTTTGAGCGCCTATCAGAATTAGAAAAAGATGTCCTCTACTGGTTAGCCTTGAAGCGCCGACCAGTTTCTCTCCCAGAGTTGCGAGAAGATATGCGCTTACTCGATTCTGGTTCTGAACTGATCGATGCCCTAGAATCATTGCGCTGTCGATCGCTAATCGAACGCGCGATCGATAAGGGCTCAGTTATGTTTGTGCTCGAACCAGTGGTAATGAAGTATGTGAATAAAAAATTTGTTGAAGAAGCTGGTAAAGAAGTTGATGAAATGGTGAAGAATTGTAATCTTGGTAAACTGAAGTTGCTGAGAGATCACGCTTTAGTTGAAGATGATGCCCCTGATTCAATTCGCGCTGTGCAGATCCGCCTTGTGCTAAAACCGATTAAGGATCGACTTGGTGTAACTTTGCGACAGGTTGATAAGTCTAACGAACTGCTGAACGAGCAATTGCCTGCACGCGATCGCGCCGCAATTGCTGACGGATTAGATTATCTGGAGGCTAATCTCACGCTTTTGGGCTTATGGGTTTGATAAGGATATTTAAGGATATGAGTGAATATTTTGCTACGGTTGCACGCGGGTTGGAAGCATTAGCAGCAGAGGAATTAGCAAGCTTGGGTGCGCTTTCAGTTAGCCCAGGATTTTGTGGTGTTGCTTTTGAAGGCGATCGCCAGATTCTCTATCGCATTAATCTATGGGCTAGACTGCCTTTTCGAGTTTTGCTGAAACTAGATGAGTTTCCCTGCCGCGATGCCAAAGACCTCTATCGCGGCATTCAGGCAATCGATTGGCAGCAATATCTCACCCCATCTCATACCCTAGCTGTTACTGCTACGGGTAAAAATGACCAACTCAACCATACTCACTTCACCGCGCTCCAAGTAAAAAATGCGATCGTCGATCGCCAGCAAGAGACTCTGGGCGATCGCTCCGATGTGGACACGCAGTCACCCGATTTACGTATTAACGTTTTCATCGACCAAGATCGAGCCAGTGTCAGCCTTGATAGCTCTGGTAGCAGTCTGCATCGCCGAGGTTATCGGCCTGCGGTTGGGAAAGCTCCACTAAAAGAATCCCTTGCCGCCGCGCTCATCCAACTGAGTGGCTGGCAGCCTGATTTACCTTTCCTCGATCCGCTGTGTGGTTCTGGGACATTGCCACTAGAAGCCAGCTTAAAAGCGTTGAATATTGCGCCTGGGCGATTTCGCGATCGCTTTGGCTTTGAGACTTGGATGGATTTTGATGAGCTGTTGTGGGAACGTCTGCTACGAGAAGTGGATTCCAGTGAATTGGATGCTCTACAGGCTCCTATTATGGGTAGCGATCGCTCTGAGGACGTAATCCAACAGGCACGCACCAATGCCAATCGCTGTGGCGTTTCCCAACACGTAAAATTTAGTCAAACCGACCTCGAAGCGGTTGAAGCTCCTGCCGATTGTGGCTTTCTATTCTGCAATCCACCCTATGGCGAGCGGTTGGGTAGCGATCTCGAACTTGGGGC
>JANMRU010000294.1:0-10531 GCA_031388585.1 Pseudanabaena sp. SOY_30_concoct_251
GGCACAAAAGCAATCGGATCTCCGCGCTTGAGCACTCCTTCCGCTTCGGCAAGACAGAGTCCTACAGGAATGCTAGCAGAAACCACATTGCCAAATTCTGGGTAAACCTTCAAGTAGACTTTTGAGATCGGGACTCCAAAGGTGGGCATGTACTCTTCATAAATCGATGTTGAAGGAGAATGGGGAAAGTACCAAACCGGATGGCTGACATCGTCAATCGACTCAGCAATGACTTTCCCTAAGGATTTACTACCTTCACGGAAGAGATCTCTTCCGTAGGATACAAACCGATTAATCCCATTCAGTTCCATACGATCGCTTGCTTCAACAAAATTGGCATAGCCGGGAAGCGGTATCGTACATAAATCGGCGAACTCAGGTCGCGATAGATAGGAAAAGCTCCAGGGGCGATCGCTGGGCAACAGAATCGTGGCTGTTGCCGCTTCGCCAATCGTGTACATCGGAAACGAATATTCCAGAGCACGGATATCGCGGATCTCCCAGTTATCGTGCAGCCCTAAATGAAATTCCCCATTAACAATCATTGCGGCTTTGAACGCTCCTGACTGCAACATTAAACTTGCGATGTGAGCTGCACGAACCCAACTCATGCAGGCATCAGTAACATCAAAACAGTTAGCCCGATCCATACCCTTAGCCTTGGCATAAAAATAGGCATTGGCAGGCTCTAAAAAACCACGTCCCACGCCGCAATAAATCAGTAAATCGATATCTGTCGGAGCCATATTCGCTTTCTCTAAAGTGTCGTCGATTGCGGAAAAAATCGAGTCTACCGCATTCTCTCCACCATCAATATCACGCCAATACCGAGTTTGTGCCCCCGTTTGGCACAACAATTTTTCAACGATTTTGAGGTATGGAGCTTTTTTAATGGCGGAAACTTTTGGGTTGCTCCGCTCCATATAATCCAGCAAATCGCTATTGGTTAATTTTTGAGAAGGTACGCGGTACGATATAGAAGCAATTTTCACGGTTTAGGGATTCCAGTAGAAATGGATCTCATCACAGAACACAAATTTTCTAAGCTTGTGCTCTGGTATATTAAGTCTCAGGTATTTTTCCTCACATATACAAAAGAATTGATTGGAGACCAGTGGTTGGCTCTAGGAAGGCTGGTAGGAAAGCATTAAACCCAAAAATAGTTATGCCAGCCGTCTCAAAGTTGTTACCACTCATTCAATCAACAAATATAGCCTTTTCCAATGTAAAAAGGATCGTATCATAAAGTTTTTGACACAAATTTACGGAGTCATGTTTGGCACGATCTCGCTCAATCCGCAAAGCGAAGAGGTTTAATCAACTAGTTGAGTGAGGGAATACACAATTCCAAAAGTGTAGTTATATGTCAACTAGTCGTTCAATGTACACATAAATTTACATCGTTCCTACAACCAATAACTCGTCCCAACGATTTGTATAGCAGTGAGATCGCTTCAATTCTCATCTTCCAAGGCTTAGAACCCATTTAAGAATTACTTCGATTCCCCTTACCCCTTAAAAGGGGAGCTAGGGGGAATCGAGTCTCTCACTATCAAGTACGCAAGTCTCAACTAAGTTAGGACAAGCGTGTCAAAGTCTTCGGCAGAGAAGTTAGCTTGATTGGCTGGATTCGTCTGGTTGGTCAGATTGGCGAGAACGGAGATTGCACCGCCATCACCGAGATCGTTAGAGAAAACAACCCGAGAAATTCCCAACGTGGTGTTGAAGTAGACAAATACACCGCGATCGGCAGTAATCTCATTATTGTCAGCGATCGCTTTAGCCGCAGCACCAGCATTCGCAAATCCATCCTCTAAGATCAGCAGATTGTAATCACCTGACAACTGGGAGCTAATCCCTTTTTGGAAGCTGAGACCATCACTTTCAAGCCCAAATTGGCCGGCATCAAAGAGTAAATTATCTTCACCAATCCTGAAGTCGGTGAGAATATCTGGCTGGTTTAGGACGGCAATACCGTTAGCTCCTGGTGCGGGGATGCCGCTAGGAAATGGGCCTTCCGAGAAGAAGAAAGTGTCGCGATCGCGTCCGCCTGTAAGCGTATCGATCCCAGCGCCACCAGTGAGAAAATCATCACCAGAGCCACCTCTAACTGAGTCACTCCCATCTCCTCCGTTGAGGATATCTTTCCCACCGCCACCTCTAAGTGTATCATTGCCAGCATTGCCTGCCAGGATATCATCACCCTGAGAACCAATTACGGAATCATCACCAGGGGTGCCATTGAAGATTTTGCGGTCATTAAAAACTTTGGCTTCTACTTGAGACAGAGTCATTTTAGTTTATCCTTTCGATCTAGGTTTGCTTGATTTGGCTTAGTCCGCATTAGCTTCTAGAGCTCTGTAGAAACAATGGGATGCGTTAGCTAGCCAGTTGCGCGCGTTTGGCTTGCTTTTCGTATCTCTGTAATTAGTACGCAAGTCCTAGCAACCTGGATCGAATCTGGTGGTTTTTCTGGATAAAATATTTTTGCAAATGGTCGGGAAAGTTTGCTGGCAGAGCGATCGCGCAAAATAATATTTATTCTGAATTTACTTTGAGAATGAGAATGCTGCCATTAAATACTCCATAGGTTTCGATCTCCTCAGCCTGTTCTTCTTCGGTACTTTTTTGAGTAGCGCGCTATTATTTCAACTACCCCTAGATTACACTCGCTGATATATATTCACTGCTTAGCATAGGAGCAATCGCTACTAGTTAAGCGCATAGCTAAGCTATTTGGTCTTTACCAGATTTTCACGCGGATCGAAGGATTGCACTTGAAGTAGTTGCTCGTACAGCTCAATTTCTCGATTAGATGGCTTCTTCGGCACAACTATTTGGACTTCGACGTACTGATCGCCAAACGTGCGATTATCTTTCGGGAATCCCTTGCCTGCCAAGCGCAACTGCTGCCCAGACTTCACCCCAGCGGGAATATTCAGCTTCACTATACCGCTAAGCGTTGGCACTTCTACCTGTACCCCTAAAACTGACTCACTAGGTGAGACAGGTAGCTGACAGCGGATATCAAAGCCCTCTAAAGCAAAGAAAGAATGGGTTTGCAAGTTGATTTTGAGGTAAAGGTCGCCTCCCGATGGCCCTTGCCCCTTGAGTCTGATACGCTGCCCTGACATTACTCCCGCTGGCATATTTACTTCCAGCGATCGCCCATCTTCTAAGCGAATGCGTTCGCGACCACCCACATAGGCACGCTCTAGGGGCAGATTGAGTAATGCTTCAGCATCGCGGCGAGTGCTAGTGCGCGGCGGAGCTTGGGTTGCAGATCTGTAATTGTTATAGGACGAGGAAGAGGAGCTACTGGAACGTGGCGGCTCATTGGTGCGGAATTTACCCAGTAACTGATCGACAAACTCCTGAAAGTCGCTGAACTGGCTAAAGTCAACATCATTCGCATATTCCTGGTTAAAATCAGGAGTCCATGACTCGCTGCGAGATGGGGCTTTACCACCCTGGAAGCCACCTTGTCGCCAGAATTGACCGAATTGGTCGTATTGCTTGCGTTTGCCAGGATCGGAGAGGACTTCGTAGGCTTCACCAATATCTTTGAATTTTTCTTCTGCTGCCTTGTCTCCCGGATTGAGATCGGGATGGTACTTACGCGCCAATTTACGATATGCCTTTTTAATCTCGTCAATCGAAGCTATTTTTGGTACCCCAAGGATGTCGTAATAATTGCGAAAATTTTGCATAGATTCCAGGATTAACAGGCAAGAGTTAGAAAGACTCTAAGTAAGATCGTAGCGTAAACTTTTGTTTTGGCTATTAGAGAAAACCGCCATACCTAAATAGCACATTTAACAGTAATTGCTCCAACTAGATTTTGCTAGTGCAAGAAGTGTCGCACATTAGTTAAAACCATCACAAGTCCAAGTTCATCGGCTGCTTGAATTGAGTCTCGATCGCGAATGCTACCTCCTGGCTGCACGATCGCTACTATACCCGCCGCCGCCGCCGATCTCACCGAATCATCAAATGGGAAGAAACCATCGCTAGCAAGAATAGCACCTTTAGCTCGATCGCCCGCCTGTATAAGGGCAATCTGTGCCGAACCCACCCGATTCATTTGACCAGCACCGATACCTAAGGTCGTGCAATTTGCAGTCACCGCGATCGCATTGGATTTGACATGCCGACAAACCTTCCAGGCAAAAATTAACTCCTGCATTTGGGCCGAGGTTGGTTGTTTTTGGGTAACAACCTGCCATGTATCAGGCTTTACAGCTAGATCGTCGCTTTGCTGTACCAAGAGACCACCTGCGATCGCCTTCACTATTTCAGGAGAACCTGTAAGTAGATCGGGTAGAACTAAAACTCGGAGATTTGCCTTGGCTTGTAAAATTGAGGCAGCTTCAGGTGTGCAACTTGGGGCCACTACACACTCTAAGAATGTTGTAGTCAGGGCTTGGGCAGTATCGCCGTCTAGGGAACGATTTAGCGCCACAATACCGCCAAATGCCGATGTTGAGTCGGCGGCAAATGCTTTTTGGTATGCCTCGACCAGGCTATCTGCCAGAGCTACACCACAGGGATTGTTGTGTTTGACGATGACCGCACAGGGCAAGCCGTCCACAAATTCCGCCAAGATACTACGGGCTGCTTCAAGATCCAGGAGATTGTTGTAACTAAGTTCTTTTCCCTGCAATTGCTGGGCGGCTGACCACCCCACTGGGTTTGCCCCCACCTGATACCACGTCGCGGCTTGATGCGGATTCTCGCCATAGCGCAAAGGTTTAGGATTTATGCCCTCTAAACTATAGGATTGAGCGTCAGAATTAGTAGCATCAGATTCCATCTGCGCGCTCAGATAACGCGCGATCGCCGCGTCGTAGGTTTGCGTGTGTTGAAATGCTTCAAGGGCTAGCGATCGCCGAAATTCCAGGCTTGTCTCGCCATGATTGGTCTTGAGAGCGTCGATATACTTGCCATACTGATCGGGGTTAGATAATACACTAACGTAGCGATGATTTTTCGCCGAGGCTCGAATCATGGCGGGGCCACCGATATCAATTTGCTCGATCGCCTCGTCAATCGATACTCCTGGTTTGGCAACAGTCTGCTCAAATGGGTAGAGATTAACCACTACAAGAGCGATCGCATTGATGCCATTGGCCTGTAAATCCTGACTATCTTCAGCAAGGTCAGGACGAGCAAGAATACCACCATGCACTTTGGGATGTAAAGTCTTGACTCTGCCACCTAAAATTTCTGGTGAACCAGTGTAATCAGAGACCTTAGTTACGGGTAAACCTGCATCTTTAAGAGCTTTTGCCGTACCACCGCTACTGATCAGTTGAAACTGCCATTCGTCTACAAGAACACGGGCAAGCTCGATAATTCCCGTTTTGTTAGATACGCTGAGTAGGGCAATTTTGGGAAGCGCAACGCTGGTACTAGTCATGATGTGGTGAAAACTATTTCAGATTTTAGATAGTGATTTTGGATGGTGTTCAGAATCTAGAGCTTACAAGGCCCTTTAGCACCATTGGGGCAAACAGTTTGTTCATCAGTTTTGGGCTCTCGATCTTTTACCCAAATAGCCTCAGCTAGATTAGCCCCCTTCAGGTTTGCGCCCTGGAGATTAGCCCCCGAAACATCAGCTCCAGCTAGCTGGGCGTTACTTAGATCTGACTTGCTTAAATCTGACCAGGTTAGCTTAGCATCAGTTAGTTTAGCACCCTGTAGGTTAGAAGAACTGAGGTTAAAGCCAGTCATGTTTATGCCGACTAAATTGCGGTTGGCCTTAGGTTGATTCACAATTTGCCACATCAATTTATCGTCAGGATCGATCTTAGTCGTAGATTCAATTTTACTGCCCTTAAGCAACGTGCCGTTCATGTTAGCTTTGCTCAGATTAGCCTTGGCGAGATTAGCATCGCTCAAATCAGCCAGGTTAAGAGTGGCACTGGTCAGGTTAGTCTGCACTAAACTTGCTTCCACCAATCTAGCTCCTTTGAGATCGGCTTTTTGCAAATTTGCACCATCGAGCTTAGTCCCAATCAGGTTTGCCCCTTTGAGGTTTGCTGATTCTAAATTGGCATTAGTGAGATTTGACTTGGAGAAATTAACTTTTTCAAGATTGCTGCCTTTGAAGTTAATTCCAGTTAAATCTTGCCCCGAAGCATCTTTGTTGAAACCGATTCTGAGACCCGTCTCTGTGGCAAATCGTTTGATCGGAGGGATAGAGAGCAATCCATACATAGCGGCGATCGCGCCCAAAACGATCGCAGGAATTTTGAGATTTCCACTATACTGCTCCCAAAGCTCAGGGATATTAATGCCAGGCTTGCGAGGACGCTCATGTTTCTGGCGATCCTGTTCGTAGTTGTCGTAGGGAATCAGCTCGTCTTCTGCTCCAGAATCGTCCATCTCAGCAAATCCTGGAGTATTAAAATTCGTATTACCAGAATCTGAGAAAGCTCCCATTTGTTCTATGCGATCTACAGGTAAATCCTTGGCGAGACTCGGCGATGGTGACCTGCTTTGGCGAAGGTCGGGAGGAGCAAAATTACTGCGGTTAGTCTGACTAGCAGGATTAGCAGGTTTACTAGCTGGAATATTCAGTGGCTCGGATGAAATATCTGGCTGCCGATCAAGTATTTCTGACCAGCTCATATCGCTGTTGAGATTCTCTGAGAGTGCTTTTTTATATTCTGTCGTTCCTTGCCGAAGCCCTGCATTGGGATTAGGTGGATTCACCGCAGGATTTGGAAACCGATTGTCCCGCAGGCCAGTATCATCACCCATACTTGGATTTACGGTTCCCGACCATTCCAAATCAGGTAGATCGAAGTCTTCAAACTCTCTCCCAGACCTGGTCGCTGTCCCGCTATACTGGCTGGTATCGCTTCTAGAGGTTTGCGAATGTCTGGGTGACCCCAAAGCGGGTAATGAGGGTAATGGGGGTAAGGATGGCAGTGAAGGTAAAGAAGGCAAGGAGGGCAATGGGGGTAATGGAGGCAATGGAGGCACAGATCCTATTGCAGGCTTGACACTGGTATTATCGTCATCCAAATCACCTGAAACACCAGCTCTATCATTTGTGACTATATCAGGATTTTCCAGATCGTCATTCGCGGCAGTCCAATCCTCATCTATATCTGCGAGATTAAATGATTCATCTTGTCCGTCTACGGTTTCTGCGTAGTAACTGCTATTAAGTTCTTGTTCCCACACCGCAGAATATCGTTCAGAGGAAAGATTCCCCTCACCAATGGATCTACTAGCATCATTCTCGATCCTAGTACTATCTGAGAACTCCTCATCGACTGCATCTAGATCGCCAAAATCATGATCCATCTTTGGAGTAATACTTCCCTGACTGGGAACATTAGGGAAATCCCAGCTACTCTCCGATTGATTGGGACTAGAAGGCGAGGGCGCTGCTATATTTTTTGATTGGACATTGGGAATATTCTGTGGAGTTATTAGTTCAGCAAAAAACTCGTCTGAAATATCTTCATCAAGGGCTAGCATCAAATCTTGATGATTAGATGTTTTAATGCTGTCCGTGTTAATGGCTTCAGGTTCGACCTCATCGGCATAATAATCGGGCACATCTACTGAATTAGCTCCGGAGGAAATATTGCTTTCAGCACCAAGCTGCATATCAGCATATTGCTCTTCATCACTGGGCATTACTGGGATTATGGGTGATTCTCCCCCAATATTATCGAACCCATCAAATTCATCAATAGGACTGTATAAATCATTAAGCTCGAATTCATTACTGGAAGAGATCGAGATCTCAGCATCAGCATTAATCTCAGTCATGTCTGCTATATCAGCGACCTTTTGGTCGCCAGACAACTCTAAGTCAAGCTCGTTCCCCATTGATTCTTGCTCAAAAAAGTCATCCTTGACATTTCCTAACCCCAATTCCTTTTCTAGATCGCTAAGATCGCCGCCAAAATCCTCAAAACCATCTAAATCCAGCATCTCCGCTAAGGATGCGTCGGTTTCATTTCCTCCATCTGACCAACTGGGTAGCTCTAGCTCTAGTGGTGAGGCGTTAGCTGAGTTATCAGATTTTTTGCTCGAAGGAGCATCTAGACCAATAATTTTAGTGCTTAGATCGGTTAGCATCGACCAATCTAAATCATCTAGATTTAATTCTTCTTCTGTTTCCAGAAAGTCGTTTTCTGGTAAGTTGGTGGCATTAGAACCCTCACGTTCTGGATGTTTAGAACTAGCTTCATTAGCTTTGTCCTGGGGAGAATCTTGCGATGTACTATTTCCCATATGATTAACTCAGATATCTAATTGCAAGAATTAACTTTAAGCGGTCTGGAGCGCTCAGATTACTGAAGGCGATCGCTTAAGACTTATATGATTTATTCTGCTATACAAATCACCAAAACCTAGTTTTGTCAATGCGGTTAGTGCAAATCAAAACAATTAGCGAATAATGCGATCGTAACAGTTTTCTAGATGGCAGGACGTTTATAGATATAATTTGCTAGCAACGGAATCTAGAAAATTTAATTTATGGCAGAGGTTACCTTTTTTAACGCCCTCAGAGAAGCAATTGATGAGGAGATGGCTCACGATCCCACTGTTTACGTCATGGGTGAAGATGTGGGGTTTTATGGTGGCTCGTATAAGGTTACTAAAGACCTTTACAAAAAATATGGTGACCTGCGCTTACTAGATACCCCAATCTGCGAAAACAGCTTCACTGGCATGGCGATCGGATCTGCCATGACTGGTTTGCGCCCCATCATTGAAGGTATGAATATGGGGTTTCTATTGCTTGCGTTCAACCAAATTTCTAATAACGCTGGTATGTTGCCCTACACATCGGGCGGTAATTTCAAAATCCCGATCGTGATTCGTGGCCCAGGTGGCGTTGGTAAAAACCTTGGTGCTGAGCATTCCCAGCGTTTAGAAGCCTATTTTCAGGCCGTGCCTGGGATCAAAATTGTTTCTTGCTCTACACCCTACAATGCCAAGGGTTTACTGAAGTCGGCAATTCGCAACGATAACCCCGTCTTATTTTTCGAGCATGTATTGCTTTACAACCTCAAGGAAAATTTGCCTGACGAGGAATATTGGCTGCCCTTAGACAAGGCTGAAATCGTTCGACCTGGTAAAGATGTCACGATTTTGACCTATTCACGGATGCGCTACCACGTTCTTAAGGCGGTGGAAACATTAACCAAGAAGGGCTATGACCCTGAGGTAATTGACTTAATTTCTCTGAAACCACTGGATCTTGATGCGATTGCCACATCATTACGCAAGACCCACCGCGTGATTATCGTAGAAGAGGACATGCGTTGTGGTGGCATCGGTGCGGAAATTATTGCCTCAATTAACGATAATTTCTTTGATGAACTGGATGCACCTGTGAAGCGCCTCGCCTCATTAGATGTACCTACGCCTTACAATGGTACCTTGGAAAATCTGACGATCGTGCAGCCTGAGGACATTATCAGGGCGGTTGAGGAAATGGTGGGTATTCCTGTTTAACTTCGGCCTATAAATTACGACTAATTCTGCAAGTAATGGGTTTAATTGTTCAAAAGTATGGCGGCTCTTCTGTTGCCGATCCAGATCGAATTAAAGCAGTAGCAGCTCGAATTAAGCGCACTGTGGATGCGGGAAACCAGGTTTTAGTTGTGGTTTCAGCCATGGGTAAAACTACAGATGGGCTGATTAGTCTGGCTAAGGCCGTCATACAGCCCCCAGAAGCTCAGTCAGACGATTTCGTGGCACAAGTTCCGAATCCCCGCGAACTGGATATGCTGCTTGCGACCGGAGAGCAGGTCACGATCGCGCTATTGAGTATGGCATTGCAATCAATCGGCCAGCCAGCCATTTCTTTTAATGGCACTCAAGTCAGAGTCGTCACCGAACATAATCACACCCGCGCCCGCATTTTATTTGTAGAGACAGACATGATTCGCCAGCATTTGGAGCGTGGTGAGGTAGTTGTGGTAGCAGGATTTCAGGGTGTCGCCAAAGATATGACTGCGACTCGGATCACTACCGAGATTACTACCCTAGGTCGTGGTGGCTCTGATACCTCGGCGGTGGCCTTAGCAGCGTCACTAGAAGCAGATCTCTGCGAGATTTATACAGACGTACCAGGCATCTTTACTACCGATCCTCGCATTGTCCCCAACGCGCAGATGCTTGCGGAAATTACCAGTGATGAAATGCTAGAGCTGGCAAGTATGGGAGCTAAGGTGCTGCATCCGCGATCGGTGGAAATTGCCCGTAACTTTGGCGTAAAAATGGCGGTGCGCTCAAGTTGGCTAGACGATCCTGGCACAATTATCATATCTCCAGCTCTAGGTAATGGCGATCGCATGGCGTTGGAGGTGAATCAGTTTGTGGATGGCGTATCGCTCGATCGCGACCAAGCGAAACTGGCTTTGCTCCAGGTGCCAGATCGTCCTGGTATTGCAGCGCAGTTATTTCAAGCCCTCGCCGATCAACAAATCAACGTCGATTTAATTATCCAGGCTGTCCAAGAGCCAAAGGATGTCAATGATATTGCCTTTACAGT
>JANMRU010000345.1:0-8112 GCA_031388585.1 Pseudanabaena sp. SOY_30_concoct_251
GAGCTAGACAATTTTTCCCATATTGTTTCCCATGACCTCAAAGCTCCCCTACGGGCAATCTCCAATCTTGCCCAATGGCTAGAAGATGACCTGGCGGACAAAATTCCATCCGAAAACAAACTGCAAATCCAACTGTTGCGATCGCGGGCTGAACGCATGGAGGCATTAATCAATGGACTGCTCAGCTATGCGCGCATTGCCAGGGAAGATATACCTCTAGAGCTGGTTTCCGTAGAAGAGCTACTAGCAGAAATAATAGACTCCCTTGATCCACTCCCACCTTTCACCATTGAGATTTCCCCGCCGCTGCCGACTTTCTCTACCAAGCGTCTCCTCTTAAATCAAGTCCTAACCAACCTAATTGGCAACGCGATTAAGCACCATCACCGCGCCGATGGCAAGGTCAAAATTACAGTACAAGACCATCCAGAGTACACAGAATTTTATGAATTTGCGATCGCCGATGATGGCCAAGGCATCGATCCTCAACAGCAAACCCGCATTTTTGACATTTTTCAGACCGTAGAAAGCCATGACAAAAGCCCAAATGCTGGCATCGGACTAGCGATCGTTAAGAAAATCGTGAAAGCAGAAGGCAACGAAATCTACGTTAAGTCTGAAATTGGTAAAGGCTCAACTTTTTACTTCACCTGGCGTAAATTTGCCCCGGATCTTGCGATCGCTTAAAAAATTTAGCTTTAATAGATGAAAATTCACCAGCCCTAATGGAAACCATTATTTCCACCAGGTGATGAAAAATTTGTCTGCAATTATTGAACAAGCTAAAGAAAGGATCTTATCCAATATCTGATTGCACGATTGTAACCTATAGGGAAGAGGAGGTATGCTAATAACGAGAACTATTCAACCAGTAGTTCGTAAATTTTACCCTTAATTTAACTATGGATTGGCAATCTCGAATTACCCTGAACCCAAGTATTCTAGTTGGTAAGCCTATTATCAAAGGAACACGACTTGCAGTTGAATTTATAATTGATCTTCTCGCTCAAGGCTGGAGTATTGAGGAGATTTTGCGTAATTATCCTGGTATTACCGTTATGGATATCCAAGCCTGTCTCTATTACGCAAGTGCTTCTCTCAAATCCGAAAAAGTTTACACTATTGCTGCTTAATTCATGCATTTCCTTGCCAATGAAAATTTTCCCTTTGATGCTGTTGAAGCGTTGCGACTAAATGGACATGATGTTGCTTGGATTAGGGTTGACTCTCCTGGGATCTCTGATCCCGAAGTTTTGAGTCGCGCCCAAGCAGAAAACCGTATTCTCTTAACCTTTGATAAAGATTTTGGAGAATTGGCTTTTCGGTCAAAATTGCCTGCTACAACTGGCATTATCTTATTTCGGATTAAAGCCCCATCTGGAGCAGTGGCAGCTGAAAAAGTTGCAAGAGCGATCGCTCTACGAGACGATTGGCATGGGCATTTCAGTGTTATTGAAGATGACAAGGTTAGAATGAGGACTTTTGGGAAATAAAGCGATCGTGTTGCAGATACGGTGGCAATAAGGGACGGTGAGATGACATTCCGCCTAACAATGCATTACTGCCAAGACCTGAATGCGATCTCCTTGCACCCTATAAACTATTCCGTAGGGAAAACCTTTGATGTGGCAATACTTCTTCAGCAGAAATAAGTGTCACTTTTACTTGATCTATTGACTCAATTCGATTGGTAATCTCCTCTGCCCAAGCTGCTTCAATTTCAGGATCGACTTCATCAAGACTATTTAGCAGATGTTCGGCAAGCATTGCCCTATAAAGGGGTGGTAATGTCAATGCTTCTCCAAAGATCTGATCGAAAGTGGCATTAGTCATCAGAAACCTCCGTGAGATTGGGAACTGTTGTTTGTTTGCCAACATATTCTAGTCTAGTTCTTTTCAAGAGATAACGTTGCAGTGTCGCATCGCTCAGTCAAAAATACCTCTTGGCGTTTAACGCGGTGCGTTATATACTATTGATATACTGCGATGCTATTAGGGTGTGATACAAAATTTCAAAGACAAAGAAACTCAAACGATCTTTGAGCGTCAGCGTTCGCGGAAATTGCCATCAGACATTCAGCAAGTGGCATTGCGAAAACTACGGATGCTTAATCGTGCAGAAACTCTTCAAGACCTCCGCGTTCCACCAGCTAATCGATTAGAGCGTTTGGTTGGTGATAGAGAAGGTCAATACAGTATTCGTGTTAACGATCGATGGCGAATTTGCTTTGAATGGCAAGATGGCGAAGCCTCAGACGTAGAGATTGTTGATTATCATTGAGGTGGAAGAATGAATGAAGACAGGCTGATACCAATTCACCCTGGAGAGGTGCTTTTAGAAGAATTTCTAAAGCCAATGAATCTAAGTCAAAATCAAATAGCTCTGGCTCTACGAGTCCCAGCCCGGCGTATTAACGAAATCGTTCACGGCAAGCGACGAGTTACGGCAGATACTGCGCTTCGTCTAGCCCGTTATTTTAATATGTCGCCACGATTTTGGCTGGGATTGCAAATGGATTATGATTTAGATATGGCTAACGATCGAGTAGGGGCTCGACTGAATCAGGAAGTTGCTGTCTTGGATAAGTGAAAAAAATGAATACTTCTAATAACAAATCATCAGTGAACAAATTCAGTATTTTGATATACTAGCGCTAGATAAGCACACTTTATCTAGGGAATCATAAGTACATGGAAAATCGCGAACAATTGATTCAAGAACTCAAACAGGCTCCCGACGATCTAGTCCAAACAGTGCTGGATTTCTTACATCGGGTTAAGGCTATGCGGGGAGATCATCCTCTCGCAAAGTTTGCAGGAATTTTAAGTGACTCAGAAGCAGAAGAGCTGCAACGAGCGATTGCAACAGAATGTCGGCAGGTAGATATAAATGAGTGGTGAGATTGCACTGGATACCTCTGTTGCAGTACGTTTCTTGAATGGCGACACGGCGATCGTCGGAAGAGTGCTGGCATTACCGGAAATAATTTTGCCGATGGTTGTTGTAGGAGAGTTGCTATTTGGCGCAGAAAACTCTACACGTCCGATACAAAATTTGCCTCGTTATTTGGAGTTCATGGCAGCTTGTGTAGTTGTACCATTAGCGAGAGAAACAGCCGCCGTGTATGCTCGAACCAGATTAGCCTTGAAGCGCAAGGGGCGACCAATCCCAATGAATGATATATGGATCGCTGCTCAGTGCTTGGAGCAAGGTTGGATGCTAGTAACAGATGACAAGGACTTTGATTATGTGGATCGACTACTATTAGAACGCTGGTAACGAGGAATGCTACCTGCTCTGAATTATATACATCAGCCGATGACAGCCAAGCTGCCTTATTGTATATTAGTGAAGCCAGATCCAAAAAAGATAATGATGAGCATTCTACTAATAGAAGACGATGTTGTAGATGTGATGAACGTCCAGCGCGCCCTAAAAAAGGGAAATATTGCCACACCTTTATATGTCGCCAGTAATGGCTTAGAAGGATTAGAAATGTTGCGCGGCACTTCTACCAAATCCGCTGCCATATCCCCAAAGCGGCTCTTAATTCTTCTAGATATAAACATGCCTAAGATGAATGGAATTGAATTCTTAAAAACACTACGAGCCGATCCCACACTTAAAACTATTCCAGTTGTAATGCTAACAACTTCTAATGAACAGATAGATCGTTTCAACGCCTATAGTTTAAATGTAGCAGGGTATCTTCTCAAGCCTCTAGCATTTAGTGCGTTTGTAGAAATGATGTCAACCCTATACAAATATTGGACATTATGCGAGATGGTGTAAATGAAAGCCTTACAAGTACTAATCATAGATGATGACGAAATCGATCGAATGGTGGTACAGCGGGCACTCAGGAGTACTGGCTCCATCGTAGATTTTACAGAAGCCGCAGATGCAAAAAGTGCGATCGCAATTTTGGGGTCAGAAGAACAAGAACCTTTTGATTGCATTTTCTTAGACTACCGTTTACCCGACCAGGATGGCTTAGCAGTAATTAAAACCATGCATCAGATGGGAATTAGACTTCCCATAATAGTGTTGACCGGACAAGGTGATGAGCGAATTGCAGTCGAAGTCATGAAAGCTGGGGCTACTGACTATTTACCCAAATCTTCTCTCTCTAGCGATCGCTTGTCCCAAACATTCTATAATGCGATGCGAATTCATAGGGCTGAAATCCAGGCAGAATTAGCAAATCAACAGCTTCATGAGAGCTATGAGCAGCTCAAACTACAAAATCAAAAACTAGAGCAAATCGCACTAGAACGCCAAGATTTTATTTCTCACCTTACCCATGACTTACGCACGCCTTTGATCGCCGCAGATATGATGCTGAAGTTATTCCAAAGAGAAGTATTTTGTCCTCTATCAGCGGAAATGCACGCAGCGATCGTGGCAATGGTTCGCAGCAATCAAGTCTTAATGGATATGGTAAATACGCTTCTAGAAGTTCATTGTTATGAAGCAGGGTCTAAAACACTCACTTTTATGACTTGCAATCTTTGGAAAATAGTGAGTGAAGTCATCCAAGAACTGCAACCTTTAGCAGTAGAAAAGGGAATTATTCTAAAGCATAGTCTAAAAGATGGTATGACTGACCCATACCAGATAAAAATAATGGGCGATCTCCTCGAATTGCGCCGAATGGTTACTAATTTAGTAGGTAACTCAATCAAGTTTACCGATACTGGCTATGTGGAAGTAAATTTAGACATTTATAAAGATCCAGCCGATCAGAAATTGGTCATACTCACAGTCAAAGATACAGGATTTGGCATGTCACAAGCAGAACAATCCACGGTATTTCAAAGATTTCGTAAAGGTACTCATAGACAATCTGGCAGTGGTTTGGGCTTGCATTTAGTCCAACGCATTGTTAATGCACATCAAGGTACAGTGAGCGTTAGCTCGGAACTGGGCAAAGGAAGTCTATTTACAGTTCAGTTGCCGTTAATCTGACAGTTCCCAACAGTTCACTTCTGATTCTAAAGGTTCTCATGGACAAATAGTAAAGGGATAAGTGCAACTAAACGTAGAATTGCAGAAAGAAAGAATACGCCAAAAATCCCTTCATAATGAGCATACTGTGCTAAAGCTCCACCTGCGGTTGTGCCTAACGCGCTGGCTACACCTATAATTGCTGAAGCGATCGCAAAGAAAGTAGCATGATGTTGGATCGGTGCAATTTCAATCTGAATATTGTTATTTCCTAAATCGATCGCAGCCCAAGTTCCACCTAAAAAGAGATGAAATATCAATAGATATATCCATAATTGGGCTTGAATCTGCTCTATTCCCGCGAGTAACCAAAATAGAGGTGTAATTGCGATCGCCATGCCTGCAAATATTAATAAAGGTCGGTTGCCAATGCGATCGCTTAATCTGCCCCATACCAATAGCATCAACATATTTGCACCACTGGACAGACTACTAAATAGTGTTACCCAGGTGATGTCTACTCCTAGATTTTCCAGCATATAGAGATTAAAAAAGGGAGTGCTGAGATTAACCGCAAATCCCCAGAGGGCAAAATAGATCAGAAAAATTACAAGATTGCGATCTTTAAAAGGCGCGACCAGGTTGTTGAATAGATGCGCTTGGTGATTTTTTTGCCCATTTTCGCTTTGATATTCAACTTGACTCACAGTCTGATAGTTGTGAAATTTTTGGGGATTAATATCCACCATAAATTGTTGACAGCCCAAACTCGCTAAACCCGCTAAAATGCTGACACTCAGAACGATGCCATAACCAGCAATCGCGCCTCCTTGGTAATTTGAAATAATGAAACTGGCGATCGGTAAACAGAGCAAACTGGCGATATTACTGACAATATTGCGAACGCTGTAGTAGCGACCGCGCAACTTCGGTGGCACCAAGGCCGCTAGCCAACTCATCCAAGAAGCACTTCCTAGCGCTGCCAATATATTTGAAGCTACGACCAAGATTAATGTCAAATACACCAGTTGTTTGGAGTAATCAGTATTCGCGCCTCTAAAAATAATGCCTATGAGCAGAACTAGCCAAAGCAGTCGAGACGGTAAAAATGTCCAGATTCCGTAGTCATGCCGACTGCTGGAACGATTAGATAACAGTGCTCCTAGTGGCTGCAAGAGATTTGCCAGCATCGGCAGAGAAGCCAACATGCCAATCTCAAAGGGACTTGCTCCCAAATCTAGCAAAAAGCTACTGAGTAAAACGCCCCCCGTAATATTACTAAAAACTGTCGATAAACCACCATCTATGGTCGATGCTCTCAGGCTAGTCCGAACGGATACTTTAAGTTCCTTGACGGCTGATTCTACATACGTTTCGATCATCAAAAAAACTACAGTGATATTTGGAAAAGTTCTGCTGCTGCCAGTGTCTATATATTAGCGACTAGCATTGATATCATTGTAAAGATTTAAATGAATTTAGAACAATTCACCCAATTTATACACTGCTCAAACATGATTTCAAACAAGAGGATGTCATTCTAACCTTTGTAAGTAGATTTACAAGATCGTGGGTGGAATAGATAACTGATATCGGAGAAGCATTGTTGATAACTGCGTAAGGTTTACTTACTCTCTCCTTTCCACTGTATGTGAAATCAGGGGGCAGGATGTAACCCCACGCAGGGACGTTGCCCCCATGCCCCCATTTCCCAAAAGGCATTAACCTACCCAAAATCTACATATTTAGAGAATATTAACTATGTCTAACCCAGTGAAGGAAAAAATTACAACCAATCTTGAAAAGGCAAAAGGAGAGGGTAAGATCAGGGCTGAACATATTCGAGAAATTGTCAAAGATGCTGTATTGCAAACAGTTGCTGAGCTAAAAGAAGGCACAGGTGAGATCAGTTTAATTGTAAAAGAGGCAATTTCTACGGTAATTGCTGATTTAAAAGGAAGCGGAAAGGAAATTCCTGAGAAAATTACTGCTTCTATTGAGGGGGCAATCGAAGGAAGTACTCATCAGCGACAGCAGGCGATCGCCCAACAGCGGGCAAAACTGCTAGAGCTTCAAGTTCAGCTAGATGATCGCCAAAAAGAGTTAGATCGTGAAATTAGTGGAGTTCTAGTTGATGTTAAAGCATCGGAATTAACTGATTCTACAGACACTAATTCCGAAGCATTTAATTTAGCGATCGATACTGTCCAAGAACGACATGAATTTGGAATGTTGCAAGAACAGTACCTCAAACTTAAGTCTCGACTGGCAAGCATAGACAAGAAGTTAGAGATTCGCTATGGCGATCGCTATGAAGAGGTTAAGCAACAGTGGGAAAACGCTAAAACTTGGTATAGCCAGAAGAAAATCGAAGCAGAAGCGAGTGGAACTATACCTTTACAGCAAAAGCAGACCGAACTTGAGCGCAACGCAGGTGAGTTTGGTTCAGCGATCGCGCGTAAGGAGCAAGAGGTTAAACAGCAATTGCAAGAGATTTGGGAAGAAAAGGGCTTTGGCTCTAAGCACTGATTCCAACCTAAAAAATCTATACTTTCATCAAAATGTAGTTTATCTAAAGAGTAATCACAACTATGAAACTAATTCTTGGAATTCTCATTCCACCACTCGGTGTTTTTCTAACTGTCGGTTTTGGATCAACTTTATTAATCAATATTGGGTTGACTCTCCTAGGTTGGGTACCGGGCATCATTCATGCTGTTTGGGTAATCACAAAACATCAAGAACAGCGGACAGGATATTAGGAATTAATCAAATTAAAAATTACTACAGGAGAAAAATATGCTTGGATACTTTGTAACTATATTAGCAACTGCTTTAGGGCTTCTCATTGTCGATCTAGTTGTGCCTGGAGTAGATATCGCGAACTTTCCTTCGGCTTTAGTAGCAGCGATCGTCATTGGGTTAGTAAATGCCTTCATCGCTCCAATTCTTAAAGTTCTGTCGCTACCAATTACTTTCGTTACCTTAGGAGCATTCTCATTTTTTGTGAATGGAATATTGCTCTGGTTGGCTTCGGTTATCGTACCTGGCTTTACGATGAATGGTTTAGTGGCGCTAATTTTAGCCCCCGTTGTGCTCTCTTTTAGTAGTACTTTCTTGAATAAGTACTTTGCGGAAAAGGGAATTGGATAACTCACCTTACG
>JANMRU010000358.1:0-18810 GCA_031388585.1 Pseudanabaena sp. SOY_30_concoct_251
ACAGCAGAATTATTGAAGAGCCATTTTCTCCCTTAGATATTAATGGTGCATCTCAAACAATATCTTTGGGATGGCGGCAGCCCTTGGTGCGAACTCCTACCAACGAATTTGCCTTAGGTATAGCGGTTGACCTCCGTGAAAGTCAAACAAATTTGCTTGGGAATATTCCATTTTCATTTTCCATCGGTCCCGAAGAAGGTAGATCGAAGGTGACGGTAATTCGCTTTAGTCAAGATTGGGTGAATCGCAATCCCACGCAGGTTTTGGCAGCACGATCCCAGGTTAGCCTGGGCATAGGTGCACTCAATGCCACCGTTAATGATTCGGGGACAGATGGCAGATTCCTAAGCTGGTTGGGACAATTTCAGTACGTTCAATCTCTCGGTCAAGATTCCATTTTGATCGCGCGTATTGCTGCTCAACTCACGGGGAACTCTCTTTTGCCAATCGAACAGTTTAGTATCGGCGGTTTGGATACTGTGAGAGGCTTTCGCCAAAATCGCCTTGTGGGAGATAACGGTGTAGTTGGTTCGATAGAAGCCAGATTGCCAATTGTGAGAGAACCTGAAGGCATTGGTCTAATTCAAATTGCACCTTTTTTCGATATCGGCACAATATGGAACAACTCAGGGGCTGCAATCAATCCCAGTACTTTGGCTAGCATCGGAGTGGGATTACGATGGCAAATTGGTTCGATTGCAACGATTCGTCTCGACTATGGCTTGCCACTCAATCGCACTAATCAGCCTGGCAACTCTCTCGAAGATAACGGTTTTACCTTCTCCGTGCGGGTTCAAGCACTGTCGTTTTAAGGGTGATACACTTTAGAAGAATTAGTTGAATTGTTTTTTGAGGCTAATCGCCTATCAGTTGACAATGTGGTCTGAAATTACCGAACATATATCGAGATCGACTGGACAAAAGTTCTCTAATAACGATGAGTTCCAGCGTCAGTCAGTTAGTGGTGGCAGTATCAATCAGGCATATGCGATCGCTAACAACCAATGTCGATATTTTGTTAAAACTAATGCTGCCAGCAAAGTTGCGATGTTTGAGGCTGAGGCGATCGCGCTCACCCAAATATACGCCACCAAAACCATTCGCGTACCCAAGCCAATCTGTTGGGGAGTAACTAGCAATTCCGCCTACATTGTAATGGAATGGTTAGAACTTGGAAGTGCCTCTAACTGGGAACTAATGGCGCAAAATCTCGCAGCTTTACATCGCATTACTAGCCCAGAGGGATTTGGCTGGCAGCAGCAAAATACAATTGGCTCTACACCACAAATCAACACCTGGCAGGGAAATTGGGTGGAGTTTTTGATCCAGCACCGCTTATGCTACCAGCTCCAGCTAGCCAGAAGGCGAGGATTTAGCCCTAGTGTGCCAGAGCAACAGCTATTTGATGCCATCCCCCGCTTTTTTCGCAATTATCAACCTCAACCATCTATGGTGCATGGCGACCTGTGGGGAGGTAATGCTGCATTTACGAGCGATCGCGAACCAGTAATTTTCGATCCAGCTTTGTATTTTGGCGATCGCGAAGTCGATATTGCGATGACTGAGCTATTTGGTGGCTTCCCAGCCCAATTTTACCAAGCATACGATCGCGCATTTCCTCTAGACTCTGGATACAAACAGCGCAAAACCCTTTACAATCTTTATCATATTCTCAATCACTTCAATTTGTTTGGTGGTAGTTACGGACAGCAGGCTAATCGAGCAATTGAACAGATATGTACAACCCCAGCTTAGAATCAATGGATATCGACCAAATTTTCCAAAACTGTCTCAAGCCAATTAGTTCTGCGATTGGGGAGCTCTCTCTGCCCTGCGTACCAGCTCTGCATGAATATTACGCAACTCATATTCTTGATGTTTTCAAACTACTGGGAGTCCCCATATCAGAATCGACTGCTCTTAAGATAAGAGAAAAAGTCAAAACGGATCTAGAGGAGGGTTTTAGCATCTCTCAGCATTCAAGGCTTATCGTGAAATACAAGCCTGCTCTCCCCCCTCGCACTGGATACCAAATCGAAATCTTGTATACTGTAATCTCCGTAAAGGATTACTACGAAAATATCATCAGAAAATTTGTTGGCACAGATATTTCCGATCCAGAAAAATCTGTGTTCGGAAAATATCCTCATGCCAAGGTATTGGAAGTAGCATCTAAATTAGAGAATCCTAAACAGGCGAGAATTCTTGATGTTGGCGCAGGTCTAGGGCGAAATACCATACCTCTAGCGCGTCTGGGGCACCCAGTTGATGCCGTGGAATTGGCAGACATTTTATTCCAATCTCTGGAGACTGCGGCAAGGAACGAATCTCTGCCCATCACTACAATCAAAGGTGACATCCTTGACCCGCTGATAGGATTTTCATCAGGAAGCTATCAGATGGCTATTTTGACTGAGTTATTTTCCCACTTTCGTACTACTGAGGATGTGGGATTAGCGCTCCTAAAAGCTTGCAATGCTATCTTGCCAGGTGGGTTTATTTTGTTTGATATCTTTGTGGCCGCAGGTGGCTATGCTCCCGACCCAGCTATTTGTCAAATCGCTCAAGTCTTGCAGTCATTTTTCGTCACGTCCGATCAGTTAGAAACTCTGCTAAATCTGCTGCCGCTTGAAGTTGTCTCTCAAGAATCTATGTGTGAGTATGAGCGCGACCACCTGCCTGCAGAAGCGTGGCCACCTTCAGCTTGGTATGAGCGCTGGTCTAATGGGAGAATGGTATTCCCCACAGGCAATTCCCCTATTAAGCTTTGCTGGATACTTTGCAAACGAACTGATGGCGGAGTATCGCAATCAATTTTATAGCACTCCCTTAGAGCTGGGAATTACGCTTCCCCGACGTGGGTCGATTTCGATCGCCATCCTTAAAGCTCTAGCAAATGCTTTGAATGTGGCTTCGATGATGTGATGAGAGTTGATGCCATCAAGCTGACGAATGTGTAATGTAATCTGGGCGTGGTTGACGATCGCCTGAAAAAATTCTCGCACCAGTTGGGTATCGTAGGTGCCAACTCGTTGTGTAGGAATGTCGAGACCATAAACAAGATAGGGACGACCAGAAAAGTCTAGTACTACTTGCACCAGAGCTTCATCAAGGGGTGCGACAAAATGACCGAATCTTACTATGCCCTTGCGATCGCCTAGTGCTTTCCCTAGTGCCTGTCCCAACGTAATACCAACATCTTCATTAGTATGGTGATCGTCGATATGCAGATCTCCTGTTGCTTGGATATCTAGATCGATGAGACCATGGGAGCAGATCTGATGCAGCATATGGTCTAGGAAGGGAATGCCAGTATTAATTTGCCCTTTGCCCAGGCCATCAAGATCTAATCCAACATTAACGTCGGTCTCCCCAGTTTGGCGGTGGACGCTGGCAGTACGGTTTGGCGATGACATGGACTGATTCCCTTGGATAAATTCTGCAAACTTTGAGGAACTGTGTCTATGGCTAAAACAACAGTACTTCTTCTAGGATAAGCGATCGCGACTCTTTCCGGGTTTGTTAAATGTTCGCCAATACAGCGAAATTAATCCTTAATTCTTGCCTCGCACACCTTTTCCCACAGAGGATGGCTGGAGCCAGCTTGTTGAATTTCCAGTACCTGCCTAATCAAAAACCTGTATTCACTTTTGCGAATGCCCCAGAGAATATGCCAGCTTTGCCAAATCAAGGTGGAAAGAGTCATTCCGACGCACAAACCTAATCCCAAAAATACCAGACGATTATGTTGCAGGCTAATTCTCACTGCTGACCAGGTAAAGAATTCGAACCAGAGGGCAATATCTTGACGCAGCCACCAGATGCAAAAGCTGCCCAGAGTCAGCCATAAAAATAGGACAAAAGCCCACCGCATTTGAGTTTGCACCTCAATAAGTCTCCCTACCTGGTGCGCTAGAATCTGCTCGCTATCATCAAGTTGCATTGTCTCTATCATCTTGGCGAAGTGGAGAAGTAGTTAAAGATTAGACGTTTGCTTCCACTCTGGACTTATCCGCAGATTTATTACTGCGATTGCGCCACCAAGCGAGTAGAATGCTGGCGTTAAAAATACTGGAGTAAGCACCTGAAGTAAAGCCAATAATCAGCGCTAGAGCAAAATACTTGAGCGTTGCCCCTCCAAACAGAAAGATCGCAACCAGAGATAGCAGCGCCGTTAATGATGTATTAATAGAACGTGCCAGTGTCTGATTGACAGATATATTGACCAACTCGTTAAAGCTACATTTGTCGCCGATTACTTTCAAATTCTCGCGAATGCGATCGTAGATTACCACCGTATCATTCACTGAGAATCCAATAATGGTCAGCATTGCCACAATAAACAAACTATCTACTTCCACTCCCAAGGTTAGCCCTAGCACTGCAAATACGCCAACCGTAATCAAAACGTCATGGAGCAAGGCCACGATCGCAAAGAAAGCATAATCAAGCTGAAATCGAATGGCTAGATAGCCAGCAATACCGCCAAAGGATAATAGAAGTGCAAGTAATCCATTGTTTAGAAGTTGCTTACCTACACTCGGGCCCACTTTATTAATCGTGGATCGTTTGGGATCGATCTTGCCATACTTAGTCAGAGCAGTGTTTAAAGCCAACTTTAACTCTGTTTCTTTCTCTGGCGATAGAAAGGCAGTCTGAATGGAAATCCCCCGACCCTTTTGTCCTTCTATATCTACCAATTGGATGATGCTATCGGCAAAACCTTTTTCGCTCATAGCTTGCCGCACAACCCCAACATCGATTGGCTGTCCGCAGTTTCCTGGAGTGGCGCAGACTAATCCCACGGTGAGACGGTTGCCCCCGGTAAAGTCGATCGCAGGGCGTAGAGGTAATCCTGTCCTTTGCCAGGAAATAATCATCGCTACGAAGCCAGCCAGGATGAATAGGGTTGATGTCCAGAGATAGATATGTCTGTATTTAATTACATCAAGCTTCATAGTGCTTCCCCTTTGGTTTCATCAGTTTTATCTGCGGTGGCGCTGAATTTATCTTGAGGTTGACTGGTAATTTTACCAAAAGCTTTAATCCCATAAAATTCTGGCTTGCGCAGATCTGGAATGCTAATCGCGGCAAGCAAAAGGGCACGGCTACAGGAGATCGCCGTAAACATACTAACTGCGACACCAACGCCTAGCGTGACAGCAAAGCCTTTTACGAGGCCAGAACCCAACCAAAATAGAGCCGCACAGGAAATCAGTGTTGTGACGTTGCTGTCTAAAATACTTGCCCAGGCCCGGTTAAAACCTGCTTCTACCGATTTGTAGAGAGTTCGTCCTGCTAATAGCTCTTCGCGAGTGCGTTCAAAAATTAGCACGTTAGCATCGACAGCAATACCAATACTGAGGATGTAACCAGCGATGCCGGGGAGGGTGAGGGTAACGCCCAATACGCTAAATAAGGCAAACGTAATAATGGAGTATACGATCAAGGAAATATCGGCGACAAAACCAGGTAAGCGGTAGTAGGCAACCATAAATATCAGAACCAGGATCAATCCGCCGACCCCTGCATAAATGCTGCTCTGGACGCTATCAGCACCTAATGTCGCTCCAACCGTATAGTTCTCAACTATTTTGACTGGAACGGGCAGGGCTCCAGCGCGTAGCTGCAATGATATGTTTGTAGCTTGCTGAAGCGAAGTTCTCATCTCAATGCGAGCGCCGCCTCCAGTGATACCTTTGCCTTGAAATTCTACGGGGACGACAGGTGAGCTAATTAATGTGTCGTCTAGAAATATGCCGATGCTACGCCCTGTTCCCCCTAGCGCTCCAGTCATTTTGGCAAACAAATCGCCGCCGCGATCATTAAACGATAGGTTAACATCCCAAGTGGACTGAGATTGATCGGCAGGGATCGCTACGGCATCTCTTAGCTGCTCTCCTGTTAGTCCTGTTGATGCAAATAAGTTTGCAGTTTCTTCTCTATTCTTTTTGACTTCGGCTTCAATTTTGGCGATCGCCTCTTTATCCCCAGACTGAGCTGAAATTGCTTTTTGAATGTTCTCCAGATTCGTCTTTTCTTGCCGTCTGACTAAAAATTCACCTTCTGTGCCCTGTTTTTGTTGGCGAAACTCTAGCTGTGCTGTCGTGCCAATTACCTGTTCTGCTTGGGTGGGATCGTTAACTCCTGGTAGTTGTACTAACAAGCGATCGTCACTTACTTGTACCGATGCTTCAGCCACCCCTAAACCATTAATGCGCTGCTCAACCACAAACTGCGCCGCTTCCATAATTTGTGGTGTAATCTCATTAACTCCCCGTTTAGGGTTAGTTTCTGCCTGTAAAGTAATTAGCGCACCGCCACGCAGATCTAAGCCCAAGCGTGGAGGGTGCTGAGCAATCCAATATATAGAGGTCAGTACGATTAGCAGGATTACGACCAACAGTCGGTTTTGTTTACCCATATGCAGTAACAGTTTCCATGTGGTGGGGGCAAATCATAATTTTCGGAACATCTGACATCATAACCCAAGCTGTTAGCTGTTAGCGGCTCAGTAAAATTTGGTGGGAGATCGCCATGCTATTTGCCTAGTTGTTACTTGCAATACTGCGCTTGTTGGGGCGGGTTGCTGGGGCAGGCAGCATTGTTTGAAATGCATCGTCGCGATCGCCCAGTGTTTCGTAAAAGAAGAACGAAAATCCATGAAATTTGCGATCGCGCGTGGCTTTGACCTGGCTGGCAATCTGCTTGATGTCAACATTGCGGATACGTAATCCAGTCAGAATACCGATACCCACAGGCAGCTTGCGGCGCACTTCTTTTAAATCTGGCTGCTCGATTTCGCGAAGGAAATCTTTAAGCTGATAGCGGTAAACCTGCACAACAACTTCGTTGACAAATCCTAACCTTACCCACTGCGACCAGTTTTGCAGGTAATTTGAGTACGCGAAGGCTTTGGAATTGGGAGACAGAGAAATGAGGCAATTTGGTTTAGTCGTTTTGACAGCAGCAAATATTTCAATCAATAAATTTGTTACCGATCGCGTCCGCCAGCGTACCCATTCTGCATCTTTAAAATTAGCAGGAGGGCTTTTGCCATTATGTTCTTTTTGATAAAGCGCGATCGTGTAATCATCGTACCCAAGTTCAACTGGCAAGCCAAAGTGATCGTCAAATTGAATGCCATCAACGTCGTATTTAGAGATCACTTCTGCAGCTAGATTCACAAGCAATTTCCGCACATCAGGCCGCACAGGATTCAGCCAAACCAGTCGATGCTGTTTTTTCTCTCCTTGCACAAAGACGGTTGAGCCATCTTTGCGACGTGCCAACCATTCTGGATGTTGCTTAACCAGTTCCGACCGTTCATCGGCCATCAAACCATACTCAAACCAGGGTATTACGGTTAGACCATTGGCATGTCCGACTTCAACCGCCTCTGCAAGCATATCCCGTCCTTGCAGTGCTGGGATCGGCTGGACAGACTTACCAAAGGCTTTCTCCGCCACAGGACTAGGATAGAGTGTATATCCACCATTCCAAATCGTGGGATAAATCGTGTTGAAATTGAGCCGTTTCAGTCTTTGCACCGCGCGCTCAAGATTTGGGCGTGAGAAGAGCACATTGCTATCAACATTTGTGAGCCATACGCCACGCAGTTCGCTGGTTAAGGGAGCTGGTGGAACATTTTGGGCCTCGGCAAAGAAGGGGAAGTTGGCGCTCAAAGCGATCGCTACTCCCAAGCAGATTAAAAAAAGCGATCGCAGGCACCGTCGCCAGATTACCATGCGGACTTTTCTCATCTCTTATTAACCATACTTTATTTGCCACTTTGTCTATGTGAGACAGCGCTTGGCGCAAGATCTCCGTTACCCTAGCACAACTAGGCCAAGATGTACTATTTTATTCAAACAGGCGATCGCCAAATTTAAAGCAGCTATGAATATCCACGAGTTACGCGAAGAATATCTCAAAGCAGAACTCAGCCGCCAGGATCTACAAGGCGATCCGTTTAAGCAATTTGAGCTTTGGTTTCAGCAGGCCCGTGATGCGGAGATCCAGGAACCTAACGCCATGGTGCTTGCGACAGCTTCGCCGCAAGGAGAGCCTTTGGTACGTACCGTACTATTAAAATCTTTCGATCGCTCTGGATTCATGTTTTTCACGAATTATGAAAGTCGGAAGGGGCAACAAATCGAAGCGAATCCTCATGTGTCGTTGCTATTTCTCTGGCTGCCGCTGCAACGTCAAGTTCAGATCTCGGGTATTGCCACTAAGGTTTCCTCCGAAGAATCATTCCAATATTTCGCTACTCGCCCTAGAAGTAGTCAGTTGGGAGCCTGGTGCTCTCAACAAAGTAAGGCGATCGCATCTAGACAGGTTTTAGTTGATAAGATGGAATCGCTAAAGCAAAAGTTTGGTGATGAGCAAATTCCTTTGCCTCCTTTTTGGGGAGGATTTCGCGTAATCCCAAAAAGTATTGAGTTTTGGCAGGGTCGCTCCAGTCGATTGCATGATCGCTTTCTCTATTCCCGTCAAGATCGAGACTTGTGGGATATTCAGCGCCTATCGCCTTAAATTTATAGCTATCGCCAATTAGGCTAGGACGGGGTGGAGGGGTAGAACCCCTCCGTGGGGGCAATGCCCCACACCCCCAATTAAAATCTGGACTATTTCTTTGCGGAGATGATGGGTTTGCCAGGACGAATAGCTTGAGTTGACAGCATAGATCCAAAGGCGACATCGCGATCGCCCAGAGTTTCGTAAAAGAAGAAAGAAAACCCAAAATCTTGATTGCGCGTGGCTTTAACCTGAAGTTCAATTTGCTTCATATCGACATTTTGAACCCGCAATCCCGTGAGAATACCAATTCCTACAGGAATTTTCCGACTAACTCTCTGTAATTCAGGGCGGTTTAATTCGATCAAGAAATTAGCCAGATCGGAGCGGTATACCTGCACAAGCAATTCATCAATGAATCCTAACTGCACCCATCGATACCAATCTTGGGCATAGTTCTCATAGGAAAAATCCCTGGGATTGGGAGAGAGTGAAATAATGCAATTTGGTTTGGTAGTTTTGACCGCCGCAAAAATTCTCACCATCAAATCTGTAACGAAACGGGAACGCCAACGCACCCATTCGGGATCTTGAGGATCGTTAGGCGGACGATTGCCGTTGTGCTCTTTTTGATAACGGGCGACGGTGTATTCGTCATAGCCTAACTCGGCTGGCATCCCAAAGTGATCGTCGATTTGAATGCCATCAAGGTCGTATTTAGATACAGCTTCAGTAATTAGCTCGACAATGAAGTTTTGCACTTCAGGGCGGAGGGGATTGAGCCAAACAAAGCGATGCTGTTTGCGATCGCCGTAAACAAATACACTCGTACCATCCTTGCGAGTCGTCAACCACTCTGGATGTTTGCGTGTCAGTTCCGATCGCTCTTCAGACATCAAGCCAAACTCAAACCAGGGAATGACTGCGAGCTTGTGGGCATGTCCGATCTCGATCGCTTCGGCTAACATATCTCGCCCCTGGAGTCCTGGAGCCGAACTCATCGCTTCTCCAAAAGAATTCTTGGCGACGGCACTGGGATAGAGTGTCGATCCCTCATGCCACACAGTTGGATAAATTGTATTAAAGTTTAGTTTTGCCAGTCTTTGAATTGCGCGATCGAGTTTATCGCGAGAGAACAGCACATCGCTATCAACATTAGTTAGCCACACGCCCCTCAGTTCGGTTACTGGCAACTTAGATTGTGCCAGCGCTATAAATGGGAAATGTATACAAAGAGCGATCGCTAAACCTAAAAACATCAAAAAGACGATCTTTAGACGACTTCGCCATGCGGAAATGCGGATCGATGCCATACTTTGCAAGCCTAACCAACCCTGACTACTCATACTCAGACTATTATTTTCCCTGAAAGTGTCTGAGTTAGCACTTTACATTATTACAAACGGTATTGACGATAAATTTCGCTGGCGGCACGGTGCAATAGGGAATGGCGATAGACCAATGCCTGCATGTCATCAGCGTACCCACCCCCAATCGTACAAGCAACTGGATACCCCCCAGCCGCACAAGTGCCCAACACCTGCATCTCGCGGCGAAATATTCCTCGATCGCTAAGGGCCAGCTTACCAAGGCGATCGTCTATATGTGGATCGACTCCAGCGTCATAGAGAACAAGATCGGGCTGAAAATCGGCAAGTAGATCGCCTAAATAATGCGATAGGGTTTGCAAATAATCATCATCTTCCATCCCTGCGGACAGAGGCACATCAAGGTCGCTTTTCTGCTTTGCGCCTGGAAAGTTAATCTCACAGTGCATTGAGAACGTAAACACAGTTTTATCCTTGGCAAAGATAAATGCTGTCCCATCACCCTGATGGACATCGAGATCGATAATCAGAATTTTTTGTGCTAAACCTAGATTTTGGACGACACGAGCCGCGATCGCCAGGTCATTAAAAATGCAAAACCCCGATCCATAGTTAGGGAAAGCGTGGTGCGTTCCACCTGCCGTATTACAAGCTAGACCATTTTGCAGAGCTAACCTGGCAGTGAGGACGGTGCCACCAACCGCAATGAGTGTACGATCGACTAATGCTGCGCTCCAGGGCAACCCAATGCGCCGTTGGGCTTTGGCATCAAGCGAACCATTACGATACGCCAAGACATAATCAGGATTGTGGACTAACTCAATCCATTCCTGAGGTGGTGGTTCGGGAGTGTGAAACTGGCTAGGGTGTGCGATGCCAGCATCGATTAGCATTTTGTATAGCTGCTGAAACTTGACCATGGGGAATCTGTGTCCAGCTGGCAAAGGAGCCACATAGTTGGGATGAAAGACTATGGGCAGATCCATAAAAAGCTACTTTTTTGTGAATAGGGGGCGAGAGAAACAGCGTAATACGTCATTTTCTGACTGGCCATTTTCTAACTGGCTATATTAGCATCTCGAATGTAATGCCCGCCCTGCTACTGACCTGAGTGAAGAAGCGATTAATTGCCTTGATTACCAACCGCAGAAAGATTATGGATATTAGCCATTAGCCGCTAGACGTACTTCCAATGCGCGAATCTTACCTTCAGTATCAAGCTGGGCTAAATGGATACCTTGGACTGCAAAAACATTCCCATCCTTATGACGACCTGCGATCGCCCAAGTAGCTTCTAATCCGTTTTCCGTCTTTTCTGTAGACCAGACGTGCTGAATGCGACCATACATTTGGAAAAATATTTTGTAGAGAGCTTCAATTTGATCTCTGCCTACTACCTTGTTTCCACCGGCAGGCTGAACCTCTGCAAGATCGGCAAATAGATTTACTAATTCTTCAAAAGCTACTTCATCAAAACTGGCGCGGTCAGATAGTTCAAAGTACTTATCAAGAACAGTCATGCTCGCTACCTTACCTTTATACTACTGAGATCGATTTCCCTGACAAACTATACGTCAGCTAGTTAAGAGCAACGTTCATTAAGTTGTCATAAATAAAGTTAAGGCATGTAAACATTTTCCGCATCACCCGTTGGAATTAGCCACCTGAGGTGATTTACCTGCTTGCACGATTTGCAAGCCTAGTTTGCAACAACCCACGCCAAAGTCATGGTTGCCGCCAGACAAAAAGACACAAACTTTAGAGCTGTCCCCAGAAAAAACCAAACTTCCAGGTCATCCATAACTAGAATCCTATAAATGAAGGTTTAACCTGCATAGATTTGGACTAGACCCAACTCGAACACAAATAGCTCAACTTCTCGCTGAACTAATGAACTTGGTAGGTATTTTCTTAATGCAACTATTCAGGCATTAATCATGCTGCCATGAGTGTTTCTGGAATTTCGCTCATCCCGAACAAATTTAATTTGAGCCGTATGCCCGAAATGACGATCGCTGGTCAAACTACACTTTGATTGCTAATGAACTGGCAGGGCCAACTAGGGAGATCGCCGATGCTGATAGGTAGGTAATCGCCGCTCTTTGAATATCTTCTAAGGTTACTGCGGCGATCGCTGCGGCAAATTCGAGATCGAAGTCTATGCCTAGACCGATCGCTTCATACCAGCCATACACCTGTGCAATCTGTCCATTAGTTTGCTTGCCAAGCGCATATTGCCCTAGAAGCTTGCTTTTGGAGGTTTGCAACTCTTCTGGCAATAAGGCGGCATGAATTAGGCGATCGCACTCAGAGCGCAGACTATCTAAGGCCAATTGCGTATTTTGCGGTGCAGTGCCCATATAAGCAACAAATTGCGATCGTTCGAGCCGAGTCGGATAAAAAGCAGAAACCTCATAAGCTAGGCCGCGCTTTTCTCTTAACTCCACAAATAAGCGGCTAGACAAACCATTTCCCAAATATGTCGTAATTAGCTTGAGGGCAGCATAATCTAACGAAGTTACAGCAGGAGCGGGATATCCTAGCATCACGATTGCCTGCTGCGTATCCTGAGCAGTAGATACAACATCAGGGCTAAACTGTGCTTTAAGATCAGAGCTGGATAATGGAGTATTGGGAATCTGCCAGTCACCAAATGCTGTTTCGATCTCAGACAGTGCTACCTCAGTACTAATACGCCCAGCAATACTAATCACCATCGCATCAGGACGGAACTGGGTTTGGTGAAACTGCACGAGATCGCAGCGATTAAGACTGCTAACGGTTGAGGCTGTACCTAAGCTAGGAAAGCCGTAGGGATGCTCACCATAGATAAGTTGTTGCAATTGGTCGAAGGCTACGGAAAATGGACGTTCCTGCTGGGAGGCGATCGCTTGTAAGGTAAGACGCCGCTCCAGTTCTAGCTCGCTATCTGGGAATGTGGGCGATCGCAAAATTTCCGCTGCTAAGCCCAGGATCTCTGCAAAGTCGGCACCAATTGTTTTAAAGCTGAGTAAAAAGTAGTCGGCCGCCACCTCCGATCCGAAAGAGGCTCCAATCGATTCCACCTGTTCTGCGATCTCTTGCGACGAGAAATTTACCGTACCCTTAGCGATCGTGGCAGAGACTAGATGCGAAATACCAGCATTGTGCAGCAATTCTAGACTGGTGCCACCGCGAAAGAAGCAGCGCGTTGCCACAATGTCAGCCGTAGGGTTCTCTGTGATTAGTACCACAATGCCATTGGCAAGAACTGTACGATAATTTTGACGCTGCATTAATATAGCCACTAAAATCCTCAAAAAAATGGAATGGGTAAATCAATCGCAAGTTATATAGCAGTCGTAGATGAAATCCAAATTGGGGGTTGGGGCTTTGCCCCTCAAAGATGGGTTTCCACGTAAGTCCTATTTATATTGCTGGGACTAAGGAAGCGATCGCGTATTTCTCAGGTGACAAGTACTTTTGCGCTAGCTTTAGTAAATCCTGCGGTTGCACTTTTTCGATTGTGCTGGCATAGAGATAAGACCAGTCAGAGCATAGACCCTGACAGCCCAGTAAGCCATGATAGCCCAAAAAGCTAGCAAGTCGATCGGGAGACTCAATCGCAAAGGCAAAACTATTACAGAGAGAACGTTTGGCGCGTTGTAGTTCTGTGGCAGCTACTGGTGTAGTTGTAATGTGATGGATCTGCTCTAATATTTTATGTTCGACTGGTTCCAGGTACTGGACATCAAGATAAGCCGCAACTGTGAAGAGTCCAGGTTCCCTTTGCAAAGTGAAATCGCTGCAAATATCATGTACCCAACCTAAATCTTCGCGCAGTTCTTTGACCAGACGAGAGGAACGACCTTCTGCCAAGATCGTTGAGACCAATTCAAGTTGGAGGGCATCTTCGAGGCGATCGACACAAGGCCCCATCCAGGCCATCGTCATGCGACTGTGTTGTAAGCGTGGCAGGTAATCTTGGTGCCGGCTGATGTTTGAGAGGGTTGGCAAAATTGCCGATTCGAGGCCGCAGAATTCTGCTTTTTGCCGTGATGTTGATGTGCGCATGCTGGAGGTGAAAGCTGCTGATACGACATCGATCGCTTCTTGCTGTGCGATCGCACCAACTACCACGACAGTCATTAAATCAGGACGATAGCGATTGCGGTGAAAGCGACGCATTTGGTCGGGAGTAAGACTGAGGATTACTTCTTCTGAGCCGAGGATCGATCGCTTATAAGGATGATTGCTATAGGCAGTCTGCATCAAATTTTGGAACGCTAACCAGTCCGGATCGTCTTGAGATTGGCGCATTTCCTCTAAAACGACCAGACGCTCTTGCTCAAACTCATCGTCGGGAATACTGGCATCCAGCAACATTTCCGACAAGTAGGGTAATGTGGAGCCAAAGCTATCTGATGCAGCGGTAAATGTGTAGTGAGCATAGTCATGACTGGTTGCAGCATTAGTAATACCACCTTGCATCTCAATTAAACAATCAAATTCACCTGGGCGAATATTCTCAGTACCCTTAAAAATCATGTGCTCCAGAAAATGGGCAATACCTGAGCATTCCTCTGGCTCAGTCATAGTTCCTGCTTGCACCCACACATCAACACTAACTACTGACGTAGCGGGAATCTCTTGATGAATTAGTGTCAACCCGTTGTCTAGCTTCAGAAACGTTGCGCCTAGACCAACTTTCTCTACAGTCCTTCCACCGATAATTGGCACGTTTTATGTAAGAAGTAGATTGTTTTTTATTAAGATTATTATCGTTTATTAATCACGCCATAATGTAGCTAAGGCTACATAACCTAATTTTGAACTTAACTAATACTGATGCTGTCCCAAGAGTTGTGGCGATCGCAATTCTTTACCGCCATGGAAAATTTCTGCTGCAATTGCGCGATGACATCCCAAGTATCGTTCATCCTGGCTCTTGGGCTTTATTTGGCGGACATTTAGAGTTGGGAGAAACTCCCGAACAAGGACTTCGGAGAGAACTATTAGAAGAAATTGGCTATGTACCACCTGTCGTCACGCTGTTTGGCAAGTATCCAATACCAGGGGTTATTCGTTACGTATACTGGGGCAAGTTAACTGTCGATGTCAATGCCTTAAGACTAAATGAAGGATGGGATATGGCTTTAGTCTCAACTGATGATATTCAGAGAGGGGAATGCTATTCGGTAATCGCTCAGCAAGTCAAACCTCTAGCAGCACCCCACCAAAAAATCTTAGTGGAGTTTCTAAATCAACCTGGTGTTCTGTCAAGAATTTAGCGATCGCCATACTCAAATCTTATGAACTATATTTCTGCTTGTTCTATGATTTGGGGTCATCTTTGACTAATTCATGAGGTTGCGGCTCTCGGAGTCGTTTCTCTATATATGCGCGACGACGTTGCGCAATATGATGATAAATTTCTCGGCGCGACAAATTGACTTTCCCAACTGGTTTATGTTCGGGCAGGCTGTGCCAGGGTGTGAATGACAAACTCTCATCCAATCGTTTGCGTTCTTCAAAATCAAAAGACTGCGGGGGGATTGAGATTGTAGCAACCTGGTGAAATTCTGAATCCCATTCTTTGGTTGGATCTTCAATCGGTGTTTTGCGATCGTCAAGATAAAACTGCACTAAGAATTTGAATTTTGCCTCCTTCCCATTCTTAGTAAGATACTCCACCATTGACTCGCGCAAAAAGTTTACAGTATGGCTTTCGGTAGATTCGGGAGGAGACTCTAAATCATCGGGCAACAAGGAGAACTTAATGGTTTGAGAGCCTAATTGGTAAGGGGTTGTGCTCCAATATTGGATCCGCAGAGGGTTTTCCACCTTTCGACTAGCAATCTCGCCTTGGATTCGACGCGCGCTATTCACCACTTCTTGCAATTCTGGACTAAGTGTCTCACCAGACTCTGCTCGGCGCAAAGTAAGATATCCCTGAGCATCGCGAACAAAGAAACGAGAAAAATTCATCAGCACAAAATCTTGAGTTTCCTCTTCATCATCCATAATCTTTGTACCCTCAACCCCCATGAGCTTAATAGCCATACCACGCCCATCAGGTTCTGCATCCGATTTCAGCAATCCACGCTCCTTTGGTGGCGAGCTATTGGAGAAACGAACCCAGATAGGATAATCTTTCCCAGGTTCTGCAAAAACCCCTACTCCCATACCGTCGGGAATAAAATTGCTCACTATAAATTTTCCATGTAGAAGGCCATGACTCTTAGCATGAACCTGTCTTAAGTCTGGCCCTTTATCATCTTGTGTTTTACGGCTTCCATCTAAAACAAGTTGGGTGGCTTCTAAATCGCTGAGTGGACGATCCATCATATACATTGCTCCTTAAAATATATATTCTTGAGAAGTGTGCACCTACACAGTTAACGCCGATTCGTTTCTCGGCATATCCTACATGTGACATTTTCTCTGCCCCAGCGCAATACGGTTTCCGTCAACTGGGTACTGTATTGGCAGTATTTGAGCACTATTTCTGCCTGAAACGCGCAACGTTGGATATCGTGTATCAAGGTTTCTGCGTGCCCCATAGTATCTTAAAAATGAATATTTGATTATTCTGTTTTTGCAGTATGCTGCTAGGATATTAGATAGCATTTTGTCTCTGTCGGGTTACAGCCACCCCTTTGCTCAGAGGACAATCTTGCCTTTAATGTACGCCTATTCCTTATGCAAGCATATTGTCAAACCCAAGGTATGGTGCTTTTGTGAGACTCTAAGATTATACCTCAAATATCTGTAACTGATGTTACGTGGAATAATTTAAAAAAATTATGTGGGGAGTTTGAGGGCTATGCCCCAAACTCCTTCAAATATATGTCTTCTTTTAGTTCTACGTAAGGTGAGATCTGCAAGTGACTTTAGTCTCAAATTGCACTTTTTCTCCATATCTAAAGATAGAGGCATTAGCTAGTTTTGCAGTAAATTTATTGGGCATCAAAAAAAGCCAGTATGAAATATTTCTTTTTAGCCCAAGGTTGGCATATTCGACGCGTGTGGGAAACAACTGGGCTTTGGAACGAAAGAGTTTGGCGGCGTAAACCACTAATTTCTAAATTAGGTGTTTATCTGGTCGATCGCACCGAAGAAATGGCTCTCTACAAAGTAGAAGATGCAGTGCAAATGGTTGAGGTGATTCCCGAAGAACATGCTAATGGCAAAAGCGAAGTGGCGATCGCGCAAGTTCGAATCAAACGGCTGATATCAGCGGAGCAAGCATTAGAACGAATTACGCCGATTAATTAATTCCTTTAGAACCTGTGGTTCTTTTTAGCAAAGCCAAACTCATTAAGACAACCACAGGAGATATACACCGATGCAGTTAAATACCTATCTCACTTTAAGTGTCAATCAAGTACTGAAAGATATTCTTGTATTTCTATTTTTAGAATTGCTTATCGAGACTTCTCCACTATCTCATAAATGCACGTTTCAACTGAACTAACTGATGTTATGTGAAATGATTCGAAAAGGCATTTTGTAGGGGAGTTTGATGGATGCGCCATCAATTGGGGCACAGCCCCCCTTCAAATATTGATTTTCCGTTATTTCCACGTAAGGTGAGTGAACTAAGTTACACTGAACTATAATAAATATTGACATGCATCTGGTGTCTTAATATCGTAGGGGATAGGTATTACGTTTCTCTAGGGTGGAAAATCAGGGACTTTTTACTTAAGCTGCTCGTCTCTAAAAATCACAGACACTAAATACAGCAATCGGCTTTTGTTTGTTTGGTGGTAAAGGGGGGAAACCCCTTTATGGGGGAAGCCCCCAAACCCCAAATTTAAATTTCATCTAGATTGCTATACAAGCAAATATTAGGCAAGAACTAGAAAGACTATGGCTTTTTTTGATTTAACTCCCAACGATGATAGCGTCACATTATCATCTGGCTTGGCCTCTCCATCTGGAGGTACACCCTATGCTCTAGGCGATTCGGTGCGCTCTTTTGAGGGTAATGATAATGTAGTTGGTTCAGATGTCGGTGATGATATTAATGGCAACATTGGTGACGATCTAATCTCTGGTGCTGGCGGCGATGACAACCTCCGAGGTGGGCAAGGGAATGATGTCGTTCAGGGCAATGATGGAGCTGATACGGTAAACGGCAATATTGGTAACGATACTGTAGATGGCAGTGGTGGAAATGATATTGTGCGCGGGGGACAAAATGAAGATGTTCTTACAGGTAGTGATGGAGATGATACTCTCTTCGGTGATATTGGGGCTGACATTCTGACTGGGGGAGCTGGCGCCGATGTATTCGTCTTGCAAACCAATAAAGGTACGGATACAATTACCGACTTTAGATCGGATGACTCGTTTGGGATTGTGACTGGGGAAGTAGATGTAGCAAATCTAAATGTAATTGCCAGTGGGAATGATACGCTAATCCTTGACAAAATCTCAGGCCAGACGATTGCAGTTGTCCAGGGAGTAGATGTCAATACTGTTGCAAGTCAACTAACAGGAAGTAGTGCGACCCGCAGGCTGAAAGTAATCGCTCAATCTGGTTCAGCCGCAGGCAATCTTAACTCTCCTTCTCTCAATCCGATCGGTCGATGGGGAAGTTCCTCTGTGAATCCAGGCATTGGCTGGTCTGCAAATGGATTTGCCACCACCAGTGATGAAAGCCTAATCTTTTCATATGCTCCTGACGGAACTGGATTAGAGAAAATCGCACTGAATATCGATCCAGCAGATTCAGGGGGCTTGAGATTTGCGGCATCAAGCTACGGATACTTGTTGCCAAATAATTCCTCTTTTATTCCTACCGTAATTGTTCCATTAGTGACCACAGGAAATATATTCTCTGCCAATCTTACCTTCGCTGATGATGCGTCTGATTTAATTGGCACGCTCAGGCTAGCCTGATATATCTCGTTTCGCCATCTGTTCTCTCACCCATTGCTTCGCTCTGTTATTACTTCAACAAAACGACCCAAAA
>JANMRU010000375.1:0-3129 GCA_031388585.1 Pseudanabaena sp. SOY_30_concoct_251
GGGCATTGCCCCCACACCCCGTCCTAACCTAATTGGCGAGAGCTATAGAAAATATTCCTGCAAACACATACTGACAGAAAAGTACTCTATTTGCCGAGGGAGAGGAACTGATGAAGTAAAGCTTTTGCTCGCCTGGAAAGTGCGCGGCGTGTCAGAATTCCCTGAGAAGGACTAAACAGCATAGCTAACAAAAATAATCCTGAAATAATTAGCACGATCGCACTACCAGAAGGCACATTTTTATAGTAGCTGACATACATCCCACTGATGCTAGATACCACACCAATAATTGCACCTAAGCCCATCATCCAGTGTAATTCTCTCACCAGGAGATAGGCTGTTGCCGCAGGGCCTGTCAGCAGAGAAACTACTAGAACGACTCCCACAGATTGCATACTGGCAATTATCGTCAGTGTAATTCCTGCCATGAGGCCAAAGTGGATGAAATGTACTGGTAAGCCCATCGCCTTTGCAGCAAGAGGATCGAAGCAGTAAAATAATAATTCTCGATAGAAGATCGCTACTCCAAATAGAACTGCGATCGCAATTAGCAAAGTTCTCCATAAATCAGCACTTGTTACCCCCAAAATGTTGCCAAATAGGAAACTATGTAGATCTATCTTGCTTTTTAGAATTGTAATTAACATTACTCCCAATGCCAGAAAGCCTGAAAAAACGAGCGCCATCGCCGTATCGACTTTGATCTTAGAGTGCGATTGAATCCAAGCCACCACAAAGGTACTGATTGTGCCCGCAATGAATGCACCCAGGAAAATATCTACGCCGACATAAAAAGCGATCGCCAATCCTGGTAAGACGGCATGGGCAACTACATCACCAAGTAGTCCCATGCGCTGCACGATGAGATAGCTACCAATGACTGCTGATAGAATGCCAGTCAGGATACCGATGGCAATTGCATTACGCATAAATTCAAGCCCTAAAGGCTCTGTCAACCAGATTGGCATGTACACTCCCAAAAAATTAGTTGAATGAGTCTTCTCTTTGCATCAAAATTACGCTATCTCCATAAGCACGCTTGATATTTCGCGCTGTAATTACTTCATCTCGATCGCCATCCGCAATCAGTTCCTTATTCAATAGCAACAAGCGATCGTAGTTTTCTAACGCTGAACCTAAATCGTGCGTAATTACCAGTAGAATTTTGCTCTGTGCCCTTAATTCAGCAAATACATCGAATATGACTGCTTCTGTTTTTTTGTCCACGCCTACAAATGGCTCATCAAAAAAGAATAGGTCTGCTTCTTGAGCGATCGCTCGTGCCAAAAACACCCGCTGTTGCTGTCCACCTGATAGTTCGCCAATCTGACGATGGAGCAAATCCCAGATTCCCACTCTTTGTAAAGATGACTTGACTATATCTTCGCAGTGACATTTTGAGCGCCCAAACCAACTGCGATGCCTTGTCCTCGACATCATTACCGCACTCCATACAGTGACAGGGAAGTCCCAATCCACCTGCGATCGCTGTGGTACATAGGCAACCACACGTAGTTGTCGTTTTAGCGCACGAGAACGATATCTGACTGTGCCACTTGAACTTGAGACTAGACCAAGCATAGCTTTGAATACTGTACTCTTACCCGCACCATTAGGCCCTAGCACACCTACCACCTGCCCAGCATCAATGCGAAAACTCACATCTTCTAAAGCGCTGACATCTTGATAACTAACGGCTAAATTTTCGACTTCCAACATATTTGACTTTCTTTACTACAGCACTTAAGCCATACATGCCAAGAAATCTTGCTTTAGCTGTTCGGCATCGAGATTTCGACCGATGAAGACGAGTTCGTTTTTGCGAAGCTCATCTGCGCGCCAGGGGCGATCGCGTACTGCATCAAACAGCATATGGACTCCCTGAAATACACAACGGTAATCATCTCCTGCAATGTTGAGTATGCCTTTCATGCGAAAGATGTCTGCACCTTGGGTTTGTAGTAGGAGGTTAATCCATCCGTTTAAGCGTTCGAAATTTAGCGCTCCCTTTTCAACCAAAGCTACGGAAAATACAGATTCATCATGTTCGTGTGCTGCTTCATTGAGGAATTCTGGATCGATTTCTAAGGCACGATCTAAATCAAAAGCTCCTATCCCTAATACAGCATCCATCTCTAGTTCTGAGTTGCGCGTGCGGTAAATTCTCGCAAGTTTATTCATCACCCGAATCCGACTTTCTAGTGCATCTAATTCATCTGGGGTTGCAAGATCGGTCTTGTTCAGAAGAATGACATCTGCAAACGCGATCTGTTCCTGAGCCTCACTGCTTTCCCAGTGATCGTGAATGTGCTTGGCATCTACAACTGTAACAACAGCATCTAACTGGACGCGATCGCGCATGTCTTCATCAACAAAAAAGGTCTGAATTACTGGTGCTGGATCGGCCAGTCCAGTAGTTTCAATCACCAGATGGTCGAATTTATCGCGTCGCCGCATCAGTTTGCTGATAATCCGAATCAGATCGCCTCGAACAGTGCAACATATGCAACCGTTATTCATTTCAAAGATTTCTTCATCGGTATTGATGATTAGTTGGTTATCAATGCCTACTTCCCCAAACTCGTTCACAATTACGGCAACCTTTTTGCCATGTTCGTGAGTCAGAATGCGGTTGAGCAAAGTTGTCTTGCCTGCACCCAGATAGCCTGTCAAAACGGTAATTGGTACTGATTCTTCTGTTGTGGCAAACATATTCTTAATACCTTTGCGCAAGGATTTACTATAATGATTATCATTATCAAATATAATCTATATCTGCACAGATTAATATAGCTATCGCCAATTAGGTTAGGACGGGGTGGAGGGGTAGAACCCCTCTGTAGGGGCATTGCCCCCACACCCCCAATTAAAATCTGTCAATACGATCTAGGCGCTGGCTATATCTCCTTTCCATGAAGCTGCCGTATGCTCTATGCGCAAGATCTCGCGCCATGTCCGCTTTCTTCTGACTTTGGCTTTTAGCCAAGAACTTGAGTTATTGGCTAATTTGAACCTTAGCCAAACTTTAGCAGTCTGATATTCCATATACGCATCCATACACCGATCAGAACCATGGATAAGATGGAGCAAAAAGCGCACTTTTGGCGCAGGGCTAGCTTTGGAGCCACA
>JANMRU010000509.1:0-4429 GCA_031388585.1 Pseudanabaena sp. SOY_30_concoct_251
GCAAAAGCCCGGGAGCATCTGGTACGTAATACTCGAATCCAAAAACTTGTCGGCGCAAAGAGCGAATTTGGCTTTTATCATTGCGTGAAATTCGCCAACCCTTACCCGTATATTCATCGTAGGCCAGGACTCGCCAAAATAGCTCAGCTTGCGATCGCACCCGCATCACCACTTCTGGCTTAAGCTCTATATTCTTCTTGGTTTCATCGATTTCCGTCCCAAATAGGGGCGGTAAAACTGATGGCTCAGTTGCACCATCTCCGTCGGTACCATCGTTATTGTTAGCTCCATCACCACCCTGTCCTTGTCGTCGAGTTCTGCCGGGTGTGACGATGCCACCAGCGGGGATCTGGCGCTGAATGTTGACGTTGCCGCTCACGGGGAAATTACGCAACTGAAATCCTGGCAAACGCGGTAATAGGGCAAAAATGCTTAAGCCGATTACCAACACAGCTACCAGCAATCCCAGCATTGGTAATGGGGCTATACCCATACTTCTCAATTCAATCTTGTGGGTGGAGACCCCTAGACGCGAGCGGTGGTCAAGTACGAGTACGGGCAGGGCAACAGCTAGAAAGAGCAGCAACCATACACCAAAAATCATGGTTTGGCTGAGCGTACCCGCCACGCCTAGTAGAATGATGCCAATTACGGTGGAATAGCCTAAATCTTTACGACGTGGCAGATCAAAACTGTGCAGCACCTGAAGCTGAATCAGCAGTCTGGCAAGCAGTAACCTGGTTTCCTCAGTTTGTCTGATTAGATCGCCAAGGAAGACTACTAGCATCACGAGCATGGCGATCGCGATACAAAATTTGACAGAAATATTGCGTTTGTGGCGAGCGTGCCATCCCCAACATGCCCCAATCGCACTAAGAGGGATCGCCCAAACGCTATTGTTCACAGTGGCAGCCACATCGGTGGCCGCAATCCCAATAAACACTAGTAGTTGAACCATTACCCTTAACGGGATCGATTCCTCAGCTTGTGACAAAGGCTGCGATTCTAGATAACGTTGAAAATTTTTAAAAGGAGCAAATCGTCTTGGTGGTTTGGTGACAGCAGCCATGAGCGTGCCTTTATTTGGTAGAAGTGGAGTGATGTTTTAAACGCGGCAACTTCTATACTACATGCTCAATAGGATAAGATTGCCCGTAGAACTATGTTTTGGCAATAATGTGTCGCTTAATGGGCTACCTGGGTCAACCGACCTTACTACATAATATTTTAGAAAAACCAGAACATTCCTTAGTAGTACAAAGCTATCAACCAAAGGAAATGACTGGCGGAATTTTAAATGCAGATGGATTTGGCATTGGCTGGTATGACCTCGATCGCCAGGCAACTCCTTTTACCTACAAAAACGTTCTACCAATTTGGAGTGATATCAATTTACCGCATCTCAGTCGCTACATCGAGTCGAACTGTATGCTTGCCAATGTGAGAAGCGCAACTCCAGGTCAACCAGTTGATTTGAGTAATTGTCAGCCCTTCAGCCATGGGCAACTCTTAGGTATTCACAATGGCTACATCGAGAACTTTCGCACCTCCCTATATCGCCCCATGCGGCAGGCTCTTGATGACGACTATTATCAAGCGATCGGCGGTACAACAGATTCCGAACATATTTTTGCACTGCTCTGGCATAACATGCAGCGATCGCCCTCAGCCAGTTTAGCTGAAGTATTAGAAACCACCATTATGCAGATATTGGGATGGTCGCAAGAGTATGGAGTGAGAGTTTCTCTAAATTTAGTGCTTAGTGATGGTAGCTATCTAGTTGCCTGTCGTTGCGCAAGTCATTCCCCAGCGCCTTCACTCTATTGGTTGCAAAGTAATGATGGCGACAAATTTCCAAATTCTGTCGTCGTAGCGTCCGAACCATTATTTACAGATAAAGCCTGGGTTAGTTTTTCAGAGAACAGTGTCCTATCAATTTCTCCAGATCTGAGCGTCGAAATCCATAAGTTTTAAGCAATGCTTGCTGGTAAATCTATGGTGATTTGCAAGCTGTGAATATGAGCTACATCATAGAAAGAATTAGAAAAGTCTGTAAAAATAGATATTATTATCGTTGAGGTCAAGACAATGACCAATGCCACACTCAATTTGCAGACAGCAACAGGACATCAGGTTCTTGCGGCGGCGGGCAAGAAAATTCTGCGCCCAGGAGGAAAAGCTGCTACGGAGCAATTGTTTCAATGGGCTGATTTTCAGCCGGGAGCAAGCGTCCTGGAGCTAGCCTCTAGTTTTGGTTATAGCGCGATCGCCCTGGCAAAACGCTATGGCGTGCGCGTGGTCGGCGTGGAGAAAGATATCGAGAGCGTTGCCCGTGCCCGTACCAACATTGAAGCAGCTGGTTTAACAAGCCAGGTGGAGATTATTGAGGGTGATATTTTCCACCTGGAAAGAATTTCCGAGCAATTTGACTATGTATTTGCCGAAGCGATTCTGTCGATGCAATCTCCATTTGGGAAAGCCAGTGTTTTGACTGGGGTGCGCGATCGCCTCAAGCCAGGCGGCAAATTTCTCTCCCACGAATTAGTCGCTCACCACCAAGAGGAAGCAATACACAATCACTTGTCGCAGGCGATTCGCGCAAATGTAACACCACTATCTGAAGTAAATTGGCTTGCTGCTTGTGAGGATGCAGGGCTGGCTGTGCAAAACCATCAGACTGGATCGATGGGGCTGTTAAGCTTAAAGCAAGTGATTCAAGATGAAGGCTTTGTCGGTACATTAATGATTTTATGGAATGTGTTGACCCATCCAGAGATTCGGAAACGGGTCTTAGGGATGCGCCAAGCTTTTCAAAAATACGGTCAAGATTTGGGCTATATAGTACTGCATGCAAAACGGGCTTAATGGAGGAATGGAAGATGACGATAACTTTGATACCGCAAGCATCTGCGGCGATTCAGCTTCGGGACAATATCGAGTACCCCGAAGCAGGCGTATTGAGTAAAGTATTGGTAAAGGATAGCTGCTGTCAGTACACGTTGTTCTGTCTTGCGGCTAGCACGGAAATCTCCGAGCATACTTCTACGCGCAATGCCACAGTCAACGTCCTGGAAGGGAAAGGCGTACTGACACTGGAGGGGAAAGATATTCCTTTAGAAACGGGAGTATTTGCGTTCATGCCTGCCAACGCTCCCCATGCCCTAAAAGCACAGGAAAATCTGGCTTTTCTCCTAACCCTTTCAGAGCATCCACTATCTCGCTAAGCAACGAATGCAGGCAACTATGAGCTAGCTCATAGTTGTTTCATCCACATATGTGCGATTGTGATCGCAGTGCAGTTAAGAACGAATAAATCATGATTGGTACTTTCACTCAATACCTCAATCTCTCGTCTGCGGACATCGAAACACTACTTTCTCTAAGTTTGACGGATCTACTGGATTCCCCAAAAGTTCAGATGCTCCTAGGCAGCTTGGATGTAGCGCTGCTTCGAGAAACTTTGCCAACCGCAGGTGCCATTTTGGCCGCACACCTTCCTCCTTTTTATGACTGGCTACAAAACGAGTTAGGAGTAGCGCGAGTGCCAGATAGCCCAAATCATACGACGCAATGGGTTGTCAACTTTTTAAACAATCAGGAAAGCTTGACACGGCTAGTGGAGTTGCATCGTCCAGTTCCCCGCCTTGCTTTAGAGCGTTCGATCCCGCGTTTAGTAGGGTTATTTGATGCGGTAGAAGATGCCTATGTGCGACAAGCATGGCAGACCGCTGTTAGTGCGCTATGCCTGGTGTTAGCAGTGGCAGCCCGTCATGAGGAGCGCGTGAGTCCAGTTGCTGTCTGAGTTCCCACCTATTTTTTTGCTCAAAAGGCAATTAATAGAGGCGCCCTCTTAAAGAGTCTTGCTTGGCAAGTTGGGCAAACATTGATTGCTGCGTGATGTAGAGCAAATGCAAGTCTGCCAGAAGATGCTTAGCTGCTTCCAAATCGATTTCCTGGACTTGTTGGCAAAACATCTTGTGAGAAAACTGCTTTTCTAGGGATAACTCGTTCATTTTGTCCCTCCCATGTAATGGATAAATAATTTGGTTAAATTGAAGTTAACATTTTTAGCTTCAAAGAGTTGCCAATTTGGCCATTTTATAGTACCGCTTTCAAAAGTTGGTTTTTTGGGGCTAGTGGTCTTTTGTGGAGAACTTCTCATTCCGCTATTCAGTAAAACCTAACAAAATCTAACCTTGCATTCAGGCGATCCTCATTTATCTAGAGTTCAATATAGCCAGATAGCTCGTTAGGACAGGTTTTAATTGCAAAAAACGCTCTCGCCCAGGCTCAAATAGATGCCGAAAAGACACAAGGTGCCATTCACGAAATTACATCTACTCTTAACAACCAAATTGATTAAAGAAACAAGGATAATTTGTCGATCGAAGTATGGAAGCATCAAATGTCGAAAATCTGTTAACCTATC
>JANMRU010000127.1:0-1762 GCA_031388585.1 Pseudanabaena sp. SOY_30_concoct_251
CGACAGGTACTCAAGCAGCCTGATGTACTGATGCTCCTCTACCTGATGCGCGACACGCCAGAATTCTCATTTGACACACTCCAAAAGAACTGGAACTACTATGCTCCCCGCACCGACATTAGCTATGGATCTTCCATTGGCACCTCCATTCACGCGCTGCTCGCCGCAAACATAGGGGCAACAGCAGATGCCTATAAATACTTTATGCAGGCAGCCTCGATCGATCTCCAAGATACTTTTGGTAACACTGCTGACGGCATTCATGCAGCTTCCGCAGGCGGTGTTTGGCAAGCAGTAGTATTTGGCTTTGCAGGCATTAAACTAATGGATAATGGTCCTTCAGCTGTTCCCCATCTTCCGCCCACTTGGACTCGTCTCAAATTTAAACTGAACTGGCGCGGCACTTGGCATAACTTCGATCTATCGCCCTCCCATTCTCAATCGCCCGATGTTCGTGGCTTCATCTTCGATGTTGATGGAGTTTTGACCAACACTTCCGAATTTCACTATCGAGCTTGGCAACGACTGGCTGATGAAGAAAAATTGCCCTTCGATCGAGAAGCAAATGAGGCTCTGAGAGGCGTGTCTCGTCGAGAATCGCTGCTGCACATTGTAGGCGATCGCAAGTACTCAGCCGCCGCACTCCAAGAGATGATGGAGCGCAAAAATCGCTACTATCTGGAATCGATTCAAACTATTACCCCGCAAGATATGTTTCCAGGAGCTGTTGAGTTATTAAAAGAACTCAGACGATCGGGAATCAAAATTGCGATCGGTTCCGCTAGCAAGAATGCCCGCAACGTGATCGAGAAATTAGGGATTGCCAATCTGGTGGATGCGATCGCTGATGGTGATAGTGTAGAACGCCCCAAGCCAGCCCCCGACCTATTTCTGTTCGCCGCCACTCAGTTAGGACTCGATCCTGTCCACTGTGTTGTGGTTGAAGATGCCACCGTGGGAATTGAAGCGGCGATCGCTGCAGGCATGTGGACAATTGGCATCGGTCCTGCCACTAGGGTTGGCTCTGCCAACATTGTGATACCAGACCTGAAGAGCGTTCACCCGATCGATCTCCAAGCCCAATTAGAGCAAACCTCCCACGATCCGCCTGAGGTGAGGCTACGCAAACATCTTGAGCAGAATCACCCCAACTAAAAATTAAACCCAAGGAGAAATTAATGGAAATGCAGATGTCCAAAGTTCATCAAACCACTTACAACGCTATCTTTCAGCATCCGATCGCCCAGAACCTCCAATGGCACGATGTGCGGTCAATGCTAAATGCCCTCACCGACGTGACCGAAGAGCATAACGGCAATCTGAAATTTATGCGGAATGGCGAGGTGCTAATGCTTCATCCGCACAAGCACAAAGATTTATCTGACATCAAGGAATTGATGCAGATTCGCTATTTCCTTGAGCGCTCTAGCGATCCTATCTGGACTGTGAAAAAGGATTCCTTTTTCACAATGCCATTTCATTTTACAAATGATTTAGGATTGCTATATCTAAAGCTTTGAATTGAAGATTAATAGGCTAACTATTGAGAATTAAAGATCGTCTTCTAAAATCCAGATAATCCTAAAGAGTCTAAAATTCTAAAAATATGATAAACACTGCAATACAAGACATTTCTGAGACTTCAATTAGTGCTTATGGCACAGCAAGATCTACGATTCAAGCAACTCCACTCAGCACAGAAGAACTCCGCAAAATTCATGCTTATTGGCAAGCCTCATGTTACCTAGCCGTTGGGATGATT
>JANMRU010000116.1:0-1094 GCA_031388585.1 Pseudanabaena sp. SOY_30_concoct_251
TCTCGCTAGTACGACAGTCTGCAATACACTTGGGTGCTGTCCCAGAGCCGACTCGATCTCTCCCAATTCGATCCGAAAACCGCGAATTTTGACTTGATTGTCGATTCGTCCCAAATATTCCAGGTCGCCATTAGAAAGATATCTGGCTAAGTCTCCTGTCTTATAGAGCCGAGCCTGGGAATCGCGACTAAACGGGTTGGGAATAAAACGTTCTTGGGTCAACTCGGTACGGTTGAGGTAACCGCGCGCTAATCCATCCCCACCTACATACATCTCTCCAGGAACTCCAATGGGAAGCAGTCGCTGCTGCGCATCCAGTACATAAACTTGTAGATCGGGAATCGGACGGCCGATGACGCTACCTTTATTCTCTCTCAGATCTGCCAGGGTAATGGGGCGATAGGTAACATGAACGGTTGTTTCGGTAATGCCGTACATATTCACTAACTGTGGTAACTCATCACCGTGGCGATCGAACCAGGACTTCAAACTCTGAATTTCTAATGCTTCACCACCAAAAATTACCAGCCGCAGTGCCAGCTTACCCGGATGCGAGAGGCTTTGCTCGGTTTGAATTAATTGTTGGAAAGCGGAAGGAGTCTGATTGAGAACAGTAACTTGTTCTTGACAAAGCAACTCATAAAAGGCTTCTGGTGCTCGGCTAACCCAGTAGGGCACGACGACCAATCGTCCGCCATTGATTAACGCGCCCCAGATTTCCCACACTGAAAAGTCAAAGGCAAAGGAATGAAACAGCGTCCATACATCCTGACTGTCAAAATGGAACCATTCTGCGGTTGCGTTAAACAGGCGGGTGATATTGACGTGATTAATCAATACCCCTTTGGGCTGACCAGTAGAGCCAGAGGTATAAATGATATAAGCCAGATTTTCGGGCGTAGAAAGAGCAGTCGGGTTTTGGTTCGAATAAGCAGAAATGGTTTGCCAGTCGCGATCCAGGCATAAAACTTTAGCATCATGCGCGGGAATATTTGGCAGCAGATCCTGTTGGGTTAACAACACCGAAACCTGAGAATCTTTCAGCATAAAGCTCAAACGTTCTTGGGGGTATGCAGGATCTAGTGGCACATATG
>JANMRU010000141.1:0-71544 GCA_031388585.1 Pseudanabaena sp. SOY_30_concoct_251
TACAGCAAGTGCTGAATGGTTTGGTAGATCGCTTAACTCGTGGGTTACCTGCTGGCAGTCATATTTTAATTAAAGTATCAGTCGCAGGAGAGCACCTAAAGCTGCAATTTCAATCTCAATTTGAAGACGGGATGATACCAGCAGAATCGCCAATACTTAAGGCAGTAGGACAATGGCTGATGCTCCAACCTGAAACTGGGACGCTTAGCTTGAGCTTACCAATTACTAAAACTCTATTCCAAGCGATCGGAGGAAAGTTTACAGTGCGCTTACATCCGACCAGTGCTGAATATGATGGCGAAATTCTCACAATTTTTCTACCCATCGATCTTGCATAAGCTATAGCAATCAATTTTTATTTGCCTAGGAGTAAAGGGGTGGGAACCCTCAGTGGGCCGAGTCCCCACACATCCAACTTGCAATTCATCAAGGATTGCGATGGAAAGCATGACAATCTCAAAGCTAAAAAACAGTATTGCCTTGGGCCGGATCTAGCTTTAACTCGCCGTAAAGCAGCATTTGACGGTTTACATTAATAGGTTTAGAACCAACGTTCAAAAACGGTGCGAGTTTACCTGGCATGGCAATCAAGGGCGAGGAAAGCTCTTTCGTAAATACCTCCACTTTGAGATTGGTTAAAGCAAAGCTTCCAGTTGTCATAGAACTTGGATAGTTCACATAGGAGGGATCTCGAAGTCGTGATGGCAAAGTGTCCACGATAAACTGATTCACAGCAATATCGGTCGTATCTGGTATAAATTTGGCTGTGGCTTTGGATAGTTTTTCCCCAGGTTCTAAACTAACTTTGGTGAAATAGCTGAAAGCGCTATTACCACTTGCTCGATCAATCTCTCCATTTCTATCTTTATCTATCCCAACTACTGTGCGCAATTGCCCATAGTTTGAAGGTACATTAGGTAAAATTGTGCTAACTGCGGCATTTTCTGCCAATAGCTCAAATTCACTATAGCCAATCAGGTTATTTTGTAAATCTATCAGCCTAACAACAACGCGATCGCCAGGATTAGAACCTCGTGCAAAACTCACCCTTTGATTAATGTTGTAGAAGAAATCACCGATAAAGCGCTCAGCGAGATACCCCTGTTCGCCCTTGGATTTTAACGAAACTCTCACTATTATGCGAGAAAGCAGCGGTCTACCCTGCACTACGGCAAGGCTAAAGTTACCACGCTGGGAATTTTGAGAATTGGATTTTCCAGGCTCGTTAACAGGTGGAGTATCGACAGAATAGGTGTTAATGGGAGTATCGCTGGCAGGATTGTTATTAGAATTATTTGGTGATTTTGGGTTTTGCGGTTGTGATGAATTTGTTGCTGGTTCTACTTGTGTGGGAGTAGGTGCAATAGCGGGATTGCTGGGAATGGTGTTGGCTGGTTGAGGCTGTGCCTGTGCCAATCTTGGGAAGCTGGCGATCGCCACTGCGAAGGGTAAAACGATAAAGGTATTACGCAAAAACTGCTTCGAGAAATTCCCTTGAGCACGAAGATTGGTTTTCATAAGCGGAATTTAGATTTATAAAAATCGAGAGATTTGAATTTGAGCAAGAAAGTTTCGCAGGCGATCGCCCAAGGTTGGGGAAGGGAATTTACCTTGCGATCGCCACTGCTCCAGAATCTGGAAACCCAAGGGTGTAAGGCGAAAACTATCGGTAATGCCCTGTCCATCAACTTCACGGCGCAATACACCTACCTGCACCAGCCATAATAAGCAGTTTTCCGCAGAAGTCAACCCCACTGCTTTGCTCAGATATTGATTTTGCGTTCCTTCTGGATGCGCGATCGCCCTCAAAGACACTCCCTTTTCAGCTAATTCAGCTAGCAAAGTAAGTGTAAATGGAGAACATTTGACCGCACAGATCGCTCTTGTCAAACTATCCGGGGTAAAACCGATACCCTTTGTGAAAGTTTCTGTTGATTTCAACTTAATCCCTCCTGCTATTTATGCGTTTACTGCGAGTAGCAGTATCGCTCTCATCATAAATTTCACCGACTAGCTCCTCTAAAACATCTTCTAAAGTGACTAAACCTACCGTGCCTCCATATTCATCCACAACGATCGCCAGGTGCAATTGCTCAGCCAACATCTCTTTGAGTAGGTCAGCAACTCGTTTGGTTTCGGGTACGTAAACAGGAGAGACCATCACTTCACTGACTAAAACATTACCAACATTACGACGGTGCTGCAAAGCCATTTTGAGCGTAACTACGCCAACAATTTCATCTTTAGATGTCTCCTGGACTGGCAAGCGCGAGAAACCAGTTTCAAGGCACAGATCGATCGCATCATCAAGCAGAGCATCGTGGGAGATAGTTTGCATATCAATACGCGACTTCACGACCTTTCTTACACTGAGCCGATCTAACTCTAAGGCTTTATGCAAAATTTGGCGTTTGTCCAAGTCTAATTGACCTCTGCCGCTAAGGACTTCGATCAGGAGTTGTAAGTCCTGCATCGATTCGGCTCTAGGGATGGTATTGACTTGGAATAACCGAATCGCTGTCTGGGCAATTTTTTCAAACAAAATAATGATCGGCCAAATCAATATAGAGAACCAGTAAATTGGCTTTACCGATGCCTTGAAAATTGGCATGACATTATTGACTGCGATCGACTTAGGCGTAATTTCACCAAATGCCAACACCAGAACCGTCATAATCCCAGTGGCAATACCCAAGCCCGCATCACCAAACCACTTAGTAAGTGCATCCGTGGTAATTACCGTCGCACCAATATTAACGACATTATTGGCGATTAAGAGAGTAGTGATAAATCGGGTGCGTTGCTCCAGTACAAGCGTGAAAATGCCACTTTTATCTCCTTGTTCGCGAATCAGCGATCGCAACTTAAGGTTATCCAGGGCAGTAATGGCCGTCTCTGAAGCTGAGCATAGAGCTGACGCAATGAGTAAAATTACGAGCAAAATAGCATCTGTGACTATTTCGCCAAATGAGGCGTTAAATGTAGCCAGATAAATAGGAAATATAAAATCAGGTCGAGGAATCACTGCACGGGGAGGAGAATGTTTATTTGAGATCTTCTTCTAACTTATGCTGATTCCAAAGTTTACTGTACAGACTGGATGTTGTCAGTAGTTCTTGATGCGTTCCAGTTTGAACAATGTGGCCGCGATCCATCAGGATAATACGATCGGCATTGGCAGCAGCAGAAAGTTGATGCGAGATAAAAATGACGGTTTTTTGTTTCGGTAGATTTGCCAGAATATTTGTCGCAGTTTGATTGTCAACACTAGAGAGCGCATCATCCAGCAGTAGAATCGGAGAATCTACCAATAGTGCCCTTGCTAAAGCTGTGCGCTGGCGTTGGCCACCTGACAGCGTAATGCCACGCTCCCCCACCAGGGTGGCGTAGCGTTGTGGGAAATTCAAGATCTCACCCTGAATACGCGCTTGTTCGGCAAAATACTCAACTTGGGAATCAGGTGCTTCAGGGTTGCCATAGCGGATGTTATTGGCGATCGAGGCACTGAACAGGAAGCTATCCTGGGGTACGTAGGTGATGATGCTACGCAGATCGCCAACACGGATTTGGGTAATATCGAAACCATCGATAAACAGTTGACCTGGGGCTATATCTAAAAGGCGCGGTAGGACATTTGCAAGTGTTGACTTGCCGGAACCTACAGCACCAATCACGGCGACTGTCTCGCCTGGGGCAATCTCAAAATTGACATCCAGGAGTGCGGGTTTTGGGGAGTCTGGATATTGATAGGTGAGATGACGCGCCTCGATTCTGCCCTTAATAGTCGCGATATCTATACTGGAGGCATCAAAGCGATCTGCGATAGCTGGTGGTTCTTCTAGAATCTGCTCGACGCGAGTAATGCTAACTTGTCCCCGCTGATACGTAGTAAGCACAAAACCTAATAAAGCAGTGGGGAAGATCAGCCGCTCCACATAAATGATTAGGGCAATGAGTTTGCCCACTGTAAAGCCAGAGTTGGGTTCCGCTAACATACCGCCACCTACCCACAGCAATACGAGTAAGCTCACACTGGCAATGCCGCCCAACGCAGGAAACAATAGATTGCGGGTTTTAGCGAGCTTAATGTTTGCCTCAAGCAGATTTTGGTTGAGATGGTGAAATGCTCGCCGCTCGTTTGCCTCTTGGGCGTAGGTTTTAATTAGTGCCATTCCATTCAAGTCCTCTTGCAGCAGGGAACTCATGGTAGCGAGTTCCTCTTGCACCTGCTGCTGCTGGTCGCGCAATTGACCGCTAAAGGTTTGAACTACCATAAACATCAGTGGGTAAACCGCAAGAGACAGCAAACTGAGTTTGATATCAATTGCCAGCATTAAAGGCAATGTCATGGCATAGGCAAAAACCGTATTAATTAGGCTAAGTATGGCAAAGCCTAGTAAACGGCGAATATTTTCAACATCGCTTGTAGCGATACTGATTAGGTTGCCGACGGAATTGCTGGCAAAATAACTAGGTGAAAGTTTGAGTAGATGGGTAAATAGCTTTTGTTTGAGATCGAACTCTACCTGTCGTCCCAAACCAAATAGCCACATACGTGATGCCATGCGGATTACCCACATCACCGAGGCCAGTACAATCACGATCCATACATCTCGCACAACTCGCTCGGTTGTGAAAGTAACAGTTAATTCATCTACTGCCCCACGAATCAGCCAGGGAATATAAGTACCGATCGCATTTACTGCGAACAGGGCAATTACACCTAGAGCTAAATCTCGATAGTGAGGTCTAAGGTAATCGTTAAGTTTTTGTAGTTGCGATCGCGCCATATACCTAATATGTTAGCTCCGATTGCCGACATTCCAAAATCCGCCTATGGGGATAGTCATACTTATTACCTTATCGCGATCGCAACTACGAAGAGCTGAATTCTATGCCGCAGGGATCAGCATGGCGGCAAGTGTTGCCAATCCGGCAATAATCATCAATCCTGCTGGCATAAATTTCTGAGTTTTGACTAACCGCACCACAAATACAACGACTAATAACCCTGCGATCGCGATGCCAGCCATCTGACCCCAGCTAATGTTATTCAACTGTGCCACTCCCGCCGCAATTAATAGTGCGCCGCTAATGCTGCCAGAGATAATCGAAGCTTTGCTCTGACTTTTGACGTAACCGAAAATACCGCCCACAATCGACAAAACGCCATAGGCGATCGCCGCCACAATACTTATATTCATACTCTTGCTAATTTCTCTCTAAACAAATTTTATTGCTAAACACCAATAATGCTAGCTGAGAGTTACGGCGACAAGCTAGCCAACTGATATCATAGTCACAGAACTTTACACACTGGCCTAAGTATCAAGTTCGTATATGGCAGTAAGCGATCTGATCTGCGCAACAATTAACGGCTGCCCGATCTCAACACCAGCTTTTACCCCTTGCTTGAATAAATCCGGGAAAGCTAATCCAAACATCCAAATATTGCGGTTGAATATTTCTGAAAGCAGTGTTGTTGTAACCACTGTAGCCATAACGCCCAAAAATACCAAAGCGATCGCTCATCGCCCAGTCAAAATTTATGCCGTAAGCATTAAACGTACTACCAACCACCTTCCCACCAGCATATTGCAGTCGCAAAGAGAAATTTTTATTTGGTGCATATTCTAATTCCAAAATACCTTGATATGAATCGCCAAATAAGCCGCGATCGCCACCAGTCGATTCTAATTATGGCAATTTTAGTACCAAAGGAGGAGATTGGTAGTGCGCATGTAGTGCGCATGTAGTGTCGTATGATTATTTGTAGAAGTTAATCAGATTTTATAAAGCGCAGCAAATATGGATATTTTGACTTTTGGTTGGGTGGCAATATTGGGCATGTTTACGCTATCACTCGCCTTTGTGGTGTGGGGACGTAACGGCATGTAGCCACTATGCCGTAATCAAGATCTCTATAGTCAAGAGTTTTAAGTCGAGAGTTTTACATATTATCGATACGGCCTAAAGCAATTGTCCAATTAAATTTCCCTCTAACCCAAGTTAGAAAATGTCCTCGTCTGGCCAACTCAGCTTTGCTAATCAGGATCTACGTAATTGCTCCTTCAGACAACTATATTTGAGGGATGCTGATTTTAGTGGCGCAGATATTCGAGGATGTGACTTTAATAGCGCTAATTTAATTGGAGCAAACTTTGGCTATGTTCGAGCTGGCCTGAGCCATAAACAAATTGTTACTCTAGCGATTTGTACCATTGGATTTGCAGTTGCCTACATTGTTGCCCTGACTTGTGCGTTCACTGGCAGTTTGGTCATAGCCGTGTCTATTTCCATAACAACCTCTGTCTTAGCAGCTCTAACATCACCTTTTGCCTGTAGTCTAATACTCTGTACTTTGCTTGCAGTGCTGGTAAATATTAGCAGCCAGAACTTGGAGTTTTCGGTAGCGATCGCCTTAGGATTTAGCCTGGCGATTATTCTAAACTGCAACCGTACTCTAGTCGCTATATTTATTGCGGCGATCGCCTTTAGTCTTATAGTAGCGACTGTTTTGGGATTTGCTGGTGACTTGGCAACAACTTTTGCTACCCCCTTAGTATTTACTGTGGGTATTACCTTTGGTGGCATTGTCTCTTTCATAGTTGTGGATAGCGATCGAGACTTCTTCGATCCAAGTGCCACGGGTCAATTTATGCTTGTAGCAGCAGCAGGGGGAAATTGTTTGGTGGTGGCAGCTCTAGCAATTGCGATCGCCCATCGTTCTTCTGTAGACAATTTCTTATTTATAGAATTAGCCTATCTGTTATTTGCGATCGCCGCGATCACTTGCGGTCTAAAGCTAGGAATTAGGGCCGTACAAGGAGTGCATAAAGCGATCGGGACGTCATTTCAGGATGCTAACTTGACGGGGGCTAGATTTGACTATGCGACGATCAGCAGTACTGATTTCTCGGGTGCAAAATTAACTAAAGTAAGTTGGACGCGGGCGCGGATGAGAAAGTGTTTTGCGCGCAGTATTTAGGGGTTCCCCAACTTCCAATTTATATAAGATTGCTATATTCAATTGCGATCGTAAAAAAAGGCAGATCGTAAAATCTGCCCAGCTAAATCTAAAGAGAATTAATTGTGAAATTTAGAAAGTAAACACCGTTCTCAATGTACCAACTGTGACAGTACCATTCGCACTGTTGTTATTGGGATTAAAGATGAATTGCAGATCGGGAGTGATTCTGATGTTGTCCGTGATTGGGAAGTTGTAGAACAACTCCACATTGGTTTGAGAACTATTACCCACCTGACTAGAGATAAAAGGCTGACCCACTGCGATCGCCGCTAAAGCGCCAGGCTTAAATAAATCGGGGAAGGCCAAGCCAAACATCCAGGTCTGAGGACTAAGGCTGGTTCCAGTCGCATTAGCATTGACGAAATTACGCAGTCCGGGGTTAGCATTTAAAGCTATACCACTACGACTGTCGATACTCCCAAACCCATAACGGCCAAACAGGGCTGCACCCTTGGCAAATGCCCATTCCACATTCACGCCACCAGTATTAACCGTGAGATTGCTAATCGAAGCATTGGTATATTGCAGACGAAGCGCAAATGGCCCTTTCTTATCCCCGTCTTTAGGCGCAAACTCTAATTCAACCGTGCCTTGATAGGGATCGCCAAATAAACCGCGATTAGTCTCAATACCACCTGTGGTTACCACAGAGTTAATCGCCGATCTATTTAGTCCAGACGAAGCATCGGAGGCATTAGCAGCTAAGTACACAGCGCGAATGCTAAACGCACCATTACCTGGATTCCAATCAATTGCCGCACCAGCACCACCTGTCTGAGGATTAACCAGCACTACAAGCGGGTTATTGATAAAGAATGTGGATGAAAAATCGACTGCTTCGTTGTTAGCAAAGCTGTTCATGTCAACGTGGTCATAGATATGCATTACAGGCCCCAAGGACACCTTAAAGTCTTGTCCCAGTTTGAAGTCATAGCGTAACTTAGCTAGCGTAAAGTTGCTGCTCAAGCCTGCGTAATCAAGCCCAAAACTATCAAAACCAAGGTTGCCGACATCGCCAGCCGGCACGTTACCCAAAATGCTGCCTGTAGTACCGCCACCATTACCCGCCTCTAAGCGTGTAATCAGCAGATCGTTACCAGTAAAGCTAGTATTAAAGTTCAGGCGAATTCTGGAGTTGAAAGTGGTATTGACATTGCCTGATGGAATGCTAAAAGCGCCATTTCCAGCAGCTCCTGGGACAGCTCCAACGTTAGAGCTAAAAAAACGCCCACCACCGCCGCCACCGCCAGTGATAGCGAAGATGGCCTCACCAGTTAGTTTTGTTGTTGTAGAAAACTGTTGAGCTTCTAGCTGAGCTGTCTTATTTTCCAGCGAATCAACGCGGCCTTTTAAAGCGGCTAGTTCTGCTGCAAATTCTTCTTGTAGCTTTTGCACAGCCGCGAAATCTTCTTTGCTGACTTTATCAGCTAGTCCAGTCGTGAGAATCTCATTAATCTTATCCAAGCAGGCATTTAAGCCTGCGGCAAACTCAAAGCGACTAAGAGCTCGTTGGCCGCGAAACGTGCGATCAGGATAACCTGCGATACATCCATATCGTTCTACCAAGGATTGTAACGCTGTAAATGCCCAATCAGTAGGCTTTACATCGCTTAATTGAGAAACTGAAGTTACATTTTGGGCTACGGCACTGTTCTCTTCACTCACCATCTGCGAGACCTGATTTAGAGTGTCGCTTGATGGATCTGGTGTAACTTTAGTTGTTTCGGCCAATACGGGGAAACAACTAAAAAGACTGGCTGTAGCTAAAACGCTAATGCAACCAGCCATTCCGAGGCTATATTTTTTCATCTTATTACTCCTCACAAGAGTTTATTTAGAACGTCAATCCTTGCGATTGCTGAGACTCATTTTATCACCGAAGAAATACTGATTAACATTAAGTTAAAGTATTTATACTTAATTTGGTGTTCCGACATGAATAGCAATACCAATTTAAATAGTCGGGGTTGCAGATGGGTATGTGGGGGCTACACCGCACGAAGGGGCGGAACCACTTCACCCCCCTAAAAAAATAAAAAATGTTTGCTATATGGCGATCGCCAATAAAGTTAGACTTCCCACTCAATTAAATTTTGTTCTAAAGAATTATGTGGGGAGTTTGAGGGCTACGCCCTCAATTAGGAGCTATGCCCCAAACCTCTTCAAATATAGATCTTTTTTTAGTTCTACGTAAGGTGAGCTACTAAAAAAACATCCTCTAAATGAGGATGCTTTTTTAGATTAAGGACTTAAAGTTCTAAGCCTAAAATTTACTAGAAACTGAACACAGTCCGAAGGGTGCCAACGGTAACAGTTCCATTTGTACTGTCGTTGTTGGGGTTGAAGATGAACTGTAGATCGGGGGTGATTCTGATGTTGTCAGAAATTGGGAAGTTGTAGAACAATTCCAAATTGGTCTGAGAGCTGTTACCTACTTGGCTGGAGATAAATGGCTGACCAACCGCAATCCCAGCTAGAGCACCTGGCTTGAATAGGTCAGGGAAGGCAAATCCAAACATCCAGGTCTGAGGGCTAATGCTTCTACCTGTTCCAGGGTTGACGAAGTTACCGTAGGCAGTTGAAGCACTCAGGCTAACACCACGGCTGTTGATGGTTCCGAAGCCATAGCGACCAAAGAGAGCAGCACCCTTAGCAAATGCCCACTCAACGTTTACGCCACCAGATTCAACATCAACATTGCTGATTGCACCCTTGGTGTACTGCAGGCGGAGCGCAAAAGGCCCTTTCTTATCGCCATCTTTAGGAGAAAACTCAAGCTCAATCGTGCCTTGGTAAGGATCGCCAAACAGTCCTCGGTTAGTAAGCGCACCTGTGCCATTATCGCCAGCGGAAGGTACTGAACCTGTCGCAGCAGCATAGACAGCACGAAGGCTAAATGCTCCACTACCAGGATTCCAGTCGAGTGCTGCACCAGGAACCCCATTGATGGGGTTAATAAGCATTACAAGGGGATTGTTAAGGAAGAATGTGGAGGAGAAATCAACGGCTTCGTTGTTAGCAAAGCTATTAACATCAACATAATCCCAAACATTAATGGCAGGGCCGATTGCTACCTTTAAGTCTTTAAATGGCTTGAATTCATAGACCAGCTTCTGTAGACCAAAATTGCTGCTGACACCACCGAAGTCTAGGGCGAATGTATCAAATCCGATATTGCCCAAGTCTCCAGCAGGAAAGGCACCAATCACGTTACCGGCGGTTGCACCACCGTTACCAGCTTGAAGGCGGGTGATTAACAAGTCATCGCCAGTAAAGCTAGTATTAAAGTCAAGACGGACTCTGGAATTAAAAGTGGTATTGACGTTGCCGTTGTTACCACCGCTAGCACCAGTGACAGCAAAGATGGCTTGACCGCTTAGCTTTGTAGTGGTAGAAAACTGCTGAGACTCTAGCTTAGCGGTCTTAGACTCTAAAGCATCAACACGTCCTTTTAGAGCTGCTAGTTCTGCGGCAAACTCTTCTTGTAACTTTTGAACGGCAGCGAAGTCTTCTTTACTGACTTTATCTGCCAGACCAGTTGTAATAATCTCGTTGATTTTGTCCAAGCAAGCATTCAAACCTGCGGCAAACTCGTAGCGAGTCATAGAGCGTTGGCCGCGATAGGTCTTATCGGGGTAACCAGCAATACATCCGTAGCGTTCAACTAAGGATTGCAAGGCTGTAAATGCCCAATCAGTAGGTTTGACATCGCTGAGCTGAGATACCGATGTAACGTTCTGTGCAACTTCTTGTGCGTTATTATTCAATACTTCAGTCACTTGACTGACTTGAGCTGGCTGAGAAGCTTCTTGGGTATTGGAGCTGGCCGCTGATGTATCGACTTTGGTTTGTGCTAGTACAGGATTGCCTGCAATTAGGCTAGCTACGGTCAGAATGCTAATGCCGCCTGCTAGTTTGAGATAAGATTCTTTCATATTTTTACTCCTCACGAGAGCGTTTTGATATTGCAAATTTTGCTTGAGCTTCTAACAGTTAGACTCTGTGTACGTCACTAACCTTTGGTTTGCGCGTCTATAGAAATCAGACTATTCTCTATTTCCAGGAAAAGATTCCATGAATCTAGAGCATATCTATAGGGCTTTGCAACTTTTTTGCTCAAGATTTAGTCAGAGTTACCCTTTTCTTGGATATTAGATAGCCATATATTAGCACTTCAAGCCCTTACAAAACAAAGGTTATGGTAGCTTTTGCTAAGTAATTTAAGGCTCAGTGTGATGCTTGGCACTTGACTAAGTGAGTAATTTCACCATAGACATCGTGCCTTGGAGTGCCTATCACGTAAGCAGAGTATCGCTCGGCACTTTAGTCTTCACTATGACAGAGTTGGGCAAATCTAATCCCTTTCTGGGGTTGGACGTGTCAGGGAGTCTTGACTTATATAATTGGTGTAGTAAGCCCTACCTGTTCAAATTGCTCTATGCCCTCAACTAGCTTGATTACTGTATCATCACAACTGGAAAGCAGTAGTTCTCGCGATCGCCTCTTAGCGTTAGTATCTCTGCGTGATGTACCTGCGGAAGATGCAGTACCGCTAATCCTGAAGGTAATTGATGACGAAAATACTCAGGTTCGTTCTATGGCTGTATTTGCCCTTGGGGTAAAACCCACGGAGGCATGTTTCCCTGTCCTGGTTAGAATTTTGGACTCAGAAGCAGACTACGGTATTCGGGCAGCGGCGGCGGGAGCCCTAGGCTATTTGAGCGATCCGAGGGGCTTAGAGCCTCTGCTGCGAGCTTTTTACGAAGATGTGGAATGGTTGGTGAGGTTCAGTGCGGCGGTCTCGCTGGGCAATTTACGCGATCCGCGTGCATTTGATGCACTAATTGAGGCGCTCAGTTGCGAGGAAACCATGTTGCATCAGGCGGCGATCGCGGCTTTAGGTGAGATTGGCGAACTGCGCGCCTGCGAACCTATTCTCAAATTTGCTCGATCTGATGATTGGCTGACCAGACAGAGATTGGCGGAAGCCCTCGGTAATCTACCCACAGCGAAGAGCCTTTCAGCCTTGAATTATTTAACTAAGGACGAGCATTCACAGGTTGCTGCTGCTGCTGAATTTGCTCGCGATCGCCTATTGCAATATGTATTGCAACATGGTGACTTAAATTAATCTCTGGCGTAATATCCAGTCAGTCTAGAAAAAATTGTAGCTATGGCACTAATACTGGCTGGCGATATTGGTGGGACAAAAACTCTATTACGTCTAGCAGATACGGCAGACCCAGCAAACCTTGAGAATGAAAATCTCCCCACCAACCTATTTGAAGCTAGCTACCGCAGCAATGACTTCGAGCATCTAACCCTAATCGTACAAAAGTTTCTGGCAGGGGCACAGGATCGCTTGGGCTATTTTCCGCAGCTGCAAACTGCGTGCTTTGGGATTGCGGGGCCAGTGGTGAACAATACTTCGGAATTAACTAATTTAGGTTGGTCTTTGCAGGGCGATCGCCTGGCGATCGCTTTGGAGATTGCACAGGTAACTCTAATAAATGACTTTGCCGCTGTGGGTTATGGGATTGGAGGTTTAGAGAGTAAGGATCTGCATACACTTCAGACAGGTCAACCTCAACCCCAAGCCCCAATTGCAATTATTGGAGCGGGAACTGGTTTGGGTGAGGGTTGGCTAACCTGGAGCGGGAGCAGTTATAAGGTGCAAAACTCTGAAGGTGGACATGCCAGCTTTGCCCCATGCGATCGCTTTGAGCTGGAATTATTGCAATATCTATTATGCCGTCATGAGCATGTTTCTGTGGAGCGCGTCGTCTCTGGTCAGGGCATTGTAGCAATTTACCAGTTTTTACGCGATCGTCAGTTTGCCGTTGATACGATTGGTTTGGCTCAGATTGTAAGTGATTGGGAGCAGGGCATAGGCTCAGTCGATCCAGGTGCTGCAATTTCGCAAGCAGGACTAGAGCAACGCGATCGCCTGGCAATCCAAACTATGCTGATGTTTGTCAAAGCTTATGGGTCGGAGGCCGCTAACCTCGCACTCAAGCTATTACCCTACGGTGGCTTATATATTGCGGGGGGAATTGCCGCTAAGATCTTGCCGTTGCTGCAACAGGGAGAATTTATCGCCGCATTTCAGCAAAAAGGCAGAATGCAATCCCTTTTAGCGCATATTCCACTGCATATTATTTTGAACCCTAATGTTGGGTTGATCGGCTCGACGCTTTATGCTGCGAGGGCATGTTTGGAAGATTAGGGATTTATCAATGCGACCGATCTTATATAAACTGGAGCAAGGCATCTGCCGATTCTTACAATTCTTGCTTTCGTTTGCGATCGCACCCATCAAGAAAAATGGGTCACAGAGGTGCAGCCCCGACATTAGTTTTACTATTTTTTGTCTGTGGGGCTTGCAAAAAATTTAAACAAATATAAAAAAATTTAAAATTCTATGAAACCAATCACCTTGCTGGGCTCTACTGGCTCGATCGGCACCCAAACCCTGGACATCGTAGCGCAATATCCTGATCGCTTCAGAGTAGTAGGTCTTGCCGCAGGGGGAAATGTAGATCTGCTAGCAGAGCAAATTCGCAGATTTCAGCCAGAAATTGTGGCGATCGCCGATCCAAACAAATTTGCTGCGCTCAAAGAAGCGATCGCTGGGGTCACACCTCAACCCATTCTACTCGCAGGTAAAGAGGGAATTGAAACCGTCGCTGCCTATGGCGATGCCCAAACCGTAGTTACTGGTATTGTGGGTTGTGCTGGCCTGCTACCGACCATTGCCGCCATTAAAGCTGGTAAAGATATTGCTTTGGCAAATAAAGAAACTTTGATTGCGGCAGGATCGGTGGTGCTACCTCTGATCGAGAAACACGGAGTCAAGATCTTGCCTGCTGACTCAGAGCATTCTGCGATCTTCCAGTGCTTGCAGGGTATACCCGCAGGCGGCCTGCGACGGATCTTGCTCACGGCTTCAGGTGGTTCGTTTAGAGATCTACCTGTAGAGAAATTAAGTACGGTGACGGTTGCCGATGCGCTGAAGCATCCAAACTGGTCAATGGGACGCAAAATTACGATCGACTCTGCCACGCTCATGAATAAGGGGCTAGAGGTAATCGAGGCTCATTATCTGTTTGGAGTGGACTACGATCGCATCGAAATTGTCATCCACCCGCAGAGCATCATTCATTCACTAATTGAGTTGCAAGATAGCTCCGTGCTGGCGCAACTAGGATTACCAGACATGCGACTACCGCTACTCTATGCCCTCTCTTATCCCGAACGCATCCATACTGATTGGTCTCGTCTCGATCTATTTAAGTGCGGCGATCTGACATTCCGTGAACCCGATCGCAGCAAATATCCATGTATGGATCTGGCCTACGCTGCTGGCAGGCGTGGTGGCACGATGCCTGCAGTTCTGAATGCTGCTAACGAGCAAGCTGTGGAACTATTCTTAAATGGCAAGATTACCTTTGTGCAGATCCCGCAATTGATTGAAATGGCTTGCGATCGCCATAACTGCTTAACTCAACCAGGTTTAGACGACATTATTGCTGCTGATACTTGGGCTAGACAGTCAGTTCTTGAGAATTTACTAGCGATCGCCCGCTAGTGCAATACCAAGAATTCCCGAAAGCCCCCTCTAGCCACCCCTTGCTAAGAGGCGGCGATCGCTTGGGGTAGTAGCAACAGATCTAAAACAAGATCTTAGGAATCAGGCTGTCTTTTTTTGAGGACGGGGCGGGTTGGCGGTTCAGAAGTTGGTCTTGTCTGCCGAATTGGTTTACCTACGCCCTCGCCTACACTACTTGAGCCAACTTGATCGCCAAATTTCCTAGGTTTAGGCTTAAATCCGGGCCTGACATCTGTCTTGCGGAAAGACTTACGCGGTGGTTTGGCAGGAATATTAGCAATAAAATTAGCATCAAGAATTTTGAGGACATTGCCCTGACGCTGGGCATTAACATCCCAAAACTGGCCAACGGCATTGGTGGGCAAAATTCCAGACAGACATATTTTGAATTTTGTGATGGCCTTACCACCATCTTTTCTCGGCTGCACTGGCTTACTATTTAGTCCAATGCGACGCACTTTAATATATACCTGGTTATCTTCCAGTGATTGTGCGATTACCTCACCACGCACAGAGAAATAACCATCATCAACACTGGGTTCAGAAGACTGCTCTGCTTTGCCCATCTCTACGGGGGCCCACACGCCAGCGATCTGAATGTGCAAGTCCCCAGCTCTATCACGAGTGCGGGGATATACAACCCAGTAGTAGTCTTTCTCAAGATCGAGACGCTTTTTGACAATAGAAATAACCTTACCCAATAAAACAGCATCGATCGTCGTGCCGTCCGGGGTAACGATAAAGCCTTTGCTAAACTGATCTTCCTCAGGTGTATAGCGGCCTTGAACTAAACCAATAGCTCTATACTGCATTGGCTCCGTCGCTGGAGGAATTGGTAACGTGCGCTCAGAGCGATCGAGCGATAGCTGCTCTGACAGATCAGAGGGCTGTGCTATTAATTCATCCGTTGGTGGTTCTTGAACAGATTCAACTAATTCAGTCTTCGCTTCTACGATGATTTCGCTAGCTGCTTCGCTAGCTGCTTCGCTAGCTGCTTCGCTGATAGGTGTAGGACTAATTAGCTTAACTAGCTCTAGTTTTTGAGGTTCCTTTGCAGCGGCAGACTTAGACGTTGCCGAACCCGACGCAGAACTTGTGGACTTGGGAGACTTACTTGATTTGTTGAACTTGCTCATTAGAACCTCCGAAACATACCATGACCCAAATTTGGGGAAGATCTACTCATATAGCTTTGGCAATAACCAAAGCTTGAGTTCAGTTAACTAATAGGGAAATTAGTTGGAAACTTTTTGCCAGGTTAATAGAATAACCCCAAAACTAAAGCTGGCAGTACAAAGCTTCAACTGCTCTTTACATTGTAATGAAGTTGAATGGATCTCTATACTAACAGGGCAAAACGGAGCCGCGTCAATAACCTGAAGAATATTCTTCTAGATCATCGACATCCTAGCATTTGGCTTAATCCAATGGTGTGCTATGTCCGGATTAAATATTCAGCTTCGTCTTAACTAGGGGGATTTTGCACGCATAAAGCAGGATGCTATTGCTAGGACTATCTCTATGTATCCTGCAAATGTTGGTAGTTAACTATTCGCGCGAACCCTTTAGCATCGAGACTAGCTCCACCGACTAGTACTCCGTCAATTTCTGGCTGTGCCATGATTTCATCAATATTTTCAGGTTTCACAGAGCCACCGTACTGAATTGTGAGATCTGGGTAGTCAAGCTGGCTGCGAATCGAACCAATGACACGATTTGCTTCCTTCGCTTCGCAGGTATCCCCAGTACCGATCGCCCATATTGGTTCGTAGGCAATAATTAAATTTTTCTGATCTACTTCTTGTAATCCCTGCGCCAGTTGAGAAGCGATCCATGCTTCGGTTTCTCCGCCATCGCGCTGTTGCTTGCTTTCTCCCACACACAAAATTGGGGTTAAGCCATGACTTTGTGCTGCTTTGAGCCGTTGATTGACTGTGGCATTAGTTTCGCCAAAATACTGTCGTCTTTCACTGTGACCAATGATCGCAAACTTGATTCCCAATTCCACTAACATTGGTGCGGCAATTTCACCTGTAAATGCACCCTCATTAGCCCAATGTACATTCTGTGCGCCAATACTGAGGTTAGTCGGCCCATTTGCAGCTAGCTGTAACAACAGCGGCAACGTCGTAAATGGGGGACAGATAATAATCTGAGCCGCTGTGCCCCATTCGCTCTTCTGGGCAGTGAGTTGGGGCAGGAAATCAACCAGAAATGCTTTGGCCTCTGACTGGGTCTTATACATTTTCCAGTTGCCAGCAATTACAATCTTACGCAAAGTAAATAGTCCTTAAAAATCCATTTTTTTAATGCTTTAGGACTTACGCAGTCAAATCCATGAAAAATGAATGGAAGGGAGTTTGAGGGCTTCGCCCTCAATTGGGGCGTTGCCCCAAACCCCTTAAAATTCGGTTTTTATCTTTCACGGTGCGTAAATCCTATGCTTATTTAAGTTTAGTTTTAAACTTGGTGATTATAGAGACTTAATTATCAAAACAGAGCTAGGGGCCGAAACGAGTCAGCTGGGTCAGCAAGAAAAAGATCTAGGGTTTTCTCTCGTCAGGGGTTGCCCGTAAGCAAGTATAGTTAGCGGCATTCCGAAAGGTTTGAATCTTTTCGACAATATTAAGATGGCCGCAGTTGGGGCAATAGACTTTTTCACCGATTTGCGGCTCAATATCTGCTCTGCTCCACCAACTCTGACAGCGATCGCAACAAAAATGATATAGAAACTCTAAAGATACCTTCATCTTTAAACCCAGCGTCCCACCACTACGCGCACCGTACCATCTGGTAAAACTTCTTCCTGCTCGATCGCAAAGCCTTGAGCTTGAGCCGCCGCCATCAGCGATCTGTGCGCATATTTTTGCGTGACCGCATTGACAAAAGCCTGCTCGTCGATCTGCGCTCCCCAGAAATCTGCGATTAGTTCATAGCTTGCGCCCTGCTTTCTAAAGCCCAGGTCATAGCCGTTAATCTGGCGAACCACGTATTCAGACTCGATCTTGTTGCCTTTGTAACCGCGTACCATCGTATTGCGTTCTACCTTATACCCCAATTCTTGCAGAGCTTGTTGCAAAATTTCGCCATTTTCGATCTGGACTTTGATCGTCGTAAAGTGGGACATGAGACTTTTTCCTCCTGATAGTTTCAGTATTCCACAAACTCTTGACTTGGTATGCATGTGGTTGACTATAGAGTAAAATTTCAGATAAACCGTGGAAAATAGAGCTTGTGGAAAAGGGTACGCTGGTTGAATTTCGTCTGCATGGCGATCGCCGCTTGGCGGTAGTCGATCGGCCAGAAGGTAAAAAACACCTACAAGTAATTGACGAAAATGGCACGACACATACGGTACATCCCCGCGAGATTGACTATGTGATTAAAGGTAGCCCTAAAGCTGAGCCAGAAAGATTTACAGTCAAGCAGATCCCAACTTTTCACCAGCAGGTCAAGCCATTCCTCGACCCTTCTAGCCTAGAGGTAGCTTGGGAGATCTTGGTAGAGGATAATCAGCCCGTTACTCCCGATCAATTAGCACAGTTACTGTTTTCGCAGATCAGTGCCGCTACAACCTACGCAGCTCATTGCTTGCTCAGTGAAGATAAGCTCTACTTCAAGCAAAAGGGCACTAACTACGAGCCCCGATCTACAACCCAAGTGGCGGAGTTAAAACACCAGGCTGAAGTCGCAGCAGCAAGGGTAAATGAAGCGGAAGCATTTTTGCAAAAACTTAAAACCAAATTAGAGGGGACAGAAATAGAGTGGACGAGTAGCGATCGCCATCGGTTAGAGAGCCTGGAGCGCTATGCTCTAAATGGCGAAGATTCTTCGGACAAATCTGTCGCGATCGATCTTTTAACTGCACTCCAGCGCTCTAAGCATGATATTGCTGCATTTCAGCTTCTAGTCGATCTGGGTATCTGGAGCGTGCACGAAAATCTCCACCTTCGCCGCAGTCAGATTCCTACCCGATTTGCCGCTGATCTGCTTGCAAAAGTGCAGGAGCTGATGGATTCCCCTATTCCCGATCCCATCGAGCGCATCGATCTTACCCATCTACACGTCTATACGATTGATGATGAGAGTACGACGGAAATTGATGATGGCCTCAGTGTTGAGACCCTGGAGTCTGGCAAACATCGCATCTGGATTCACATCGCCGACCCGACGCGCTGGGTGCAGCCCAATGACGTTTTAGATCGCGAAGCCCGCAAGCGTGGAACTAGCGTTTATCTGCCCACAGGGGTAATTCCCATGTTTCCCACGGAATTCGCCACTGGGCCAATGAGTTTAGTGCAGGGGCAGATACGTCATGCGCTCTCATTTGCCGTTGAGCTAGATGCAACTGGTGGAGTGGAGAAATATGATATCTATGCTAGTACGATCAAGCCCAACTATCGCCTCACATATGAAGATGTGACTGAGATGCTTGAACTCGGAGTAGAATCTGACTTAGAAGCTCTGGCTAACTATGCCCACCTCAGAACTGACTGGCGGAAATCGCAGGGCGCGATCAACATCGACTTACCAGAAACCAATATTAAGGTCGATTTAAACAACCCTGAGAAACTGACCTTAGAGATTTTAGACGACTCCTTCTCTAGACAGCTAGTCGCTGAGATGATGATTCTGACTGGCGAGGTCGCAGCTAAATTTGCCCAAGCCCATAATATTCCAATTCCCTACCGCTTCCAAGAGCAACCCGATCTGCCCTCCGAAGAAGAGATTATGCAACTGCCACCTGGACCGGTGCGCGAATTTGCGATTTGTCGCTGCATGACCAAGGGTGAGGCGGGCGTTTATCCCTCTCGCCATGCTGGATTAGGCTTAGATGCCTACGCACAGGTAACTTCACCAATTCGTCGTTATAGCGATCTGTTGGCTCACTGGCAGATTAAAGCTCATCTCAGCGGCGAACCCTTACCGTTTACGACAGATACCTTGAGCGATTTGTTGCAGATGATCGATCCTGGTGTTTACGAAGCGATTCAAATCGAGCGTCAATCAACACGTTACTGGAGTTTGGAATATCTCAATCGTTATCGTGATACGGTATGGAGAGCGCTGCTATTAGATTGGTTGCGTGAAAGCGAGCGGCTCGGACTAGTTCTATTCGAGGATTTGGGACTCAAGCTTCCGATGCGATTGACCAGAACTATTAATGTGGGCGAGAATCTCAACCTAAAAGTAGTAGATGTCGATCCCCGCAAGGATATTATCCAGTTTCAGGAGGTACAGGCAGCAGTTCTGCAGCCTTGAATCTTGTCTATAGCGATCGCCAATTAGGTCAGGACGGGGTGGAGGGGTAGAACCCCTCCGTGGGGGCATTGCCCCCACACCCCCAATTAAAATCTGTCCTAACGATCTAGGCGCTGGCTATAGATTTAAACTTTTACAAAGACGCGATTTGTAGTCCCCGATCGTTAGGAGTTGGCAACTGGTATATTACGGGTAATTTCCGAGATGCAAATTTGAGCGTGGAAAATTTTCTTGCGCTGCTTTGAATTAGTTGGAAAAGCGATCGCTAAGCAGATATTGACCGTTATGGAATCTATAGCTACAATCCCAGAACTTGATGATTTTAAGCTGACCTATGAACCTATAGATGTAGGTGAGGTTTACAAATTAGCTGATGCATCGGCTAATGGAGCCGTTGTGTTAATGAGTGGCATGGTACGCGACAAGACAGCAGGCAGAGCCGTAGATCACCTCGATTATCAGGCGTATGATGTGATGGCACTGCGGGTATTCCACCAAATTGCAGGGGATATTCGACACAGGTATCCTGATGTCAGCCGTGTTGCGATCCATCATCGTCTGGGCAAATTAAGTGTGGGTGAAATCAGCGTCCTGATTGCGGTTGGCTCCCCCCATCGCGGCGAGGCATTTGATGCTTGCCGCTACGCCATTGATACGCTCAAGCAGAATGCCCCAATCTGGAAAAAAGAATACTGGCTTGACGGCGACAGCACTTGGGTTAATATTGGCAAATGCAATTTGCCGTAAGCTCCACCTCTTCAATCCTCAAAAGAGGAATATCACAGATGAAAAAATCAGCTTTAGATTTTGGTTTGGATTTAACTCTAGCTAGTGCGATCGCCGCTTTAGGTCTACTGTTTTCGACAGTCTTAGTCAATACTCAAGCAGGCGCACAAACAAGCTCAGTTGCTTCGCTAGCCAATACCTCGGCGCGACTTAACCAACATCAAAGTCGGAGATCGCAAATGCGCCCCGAGAGTTTTGACCTGGCACTGTATCCGATCGTAGATGCTAACGAAAGATATTGGATTAGCTTGCTATGGGATACGGGTATCGTGGAGCCACAGACAGATTATGCGGCCAAAGCTTTAGGGGAAATCCTAGCTTTAACCACTACCCCCAATTTATCCGAGGCGCAATCGCGCATAGTCCATGCCGCGATGCAGGTAGGTACGCAGTTATACGCCAGCAATCCTACTCTCAACACCACAATCGAAAAGGCATTCTTGCAAACAATCGATCGCGGCCTCGATCCAGAATGGGTAGCGATGTCGCTTTCAGGATTAGGCAAGGGCAGTATCGAGGTGCAGGAACTCCAACAACTGGGCGATCGCGTCAAACAAAGATTCCCTCGCTGGTCGCAAAATATCTACCTTTACACGACAATGCGAGAGATTGAGGAGATGGTTTCTCCCTCTGACACTCCGCCCTTAAACGATCTTCTAAATTGGACAGGCATTCCCGATCGATTCCATCTCTATGTAATTTGCCAACGAAATCGCCAGATCTTATGTCAAGCCGTAGTTAAGGATCGAAATGGCAAATTTATCAGAGAGAATGGGAAGCTCTGGTCTGTTCCTTTGTTACTGCGATCGCTACATCACCTGAGTTGGAATTTCACGCGCGGCCAAACTCCACAGGGCATTTATCGCATTGAAGGTACAGTACCGCAGCCAGATACTGAATATTTTAGAGCCTACGGTCAGTTCCCATTGGTCAAAATATTTGTACCGTTTGAAGCTGGTGTGAAGGAGTTTTTGCCAGGTCGCAAAGGTGGCTTTAGAGAAAACATTCAAGCCTATCAAGCACTTTTGCCACCATCCTGGCAGAACTATTTTCCCATCCAACAAACCTATTGGGCGGGAATGAGTGGCAGATCGCTATTTCGGATTCACGGCAGTGGGGAAGCAGCTACCTATTTCCCAGGCAACCGTCCACAACAGGGCAATAATACCTGGAGCCCAACCATTGGTTGCCTTTCCGCGCTGGAGTCATATGACGATCGCGGTAATCTCTCGCAAACAGATATGCCTAAGATTTTGAGGACGCTGACGACTTTAGGCGGAGGTAATTTATCAGGTTATCTAATCGTTGTAGAAGTTCCTGGCGATGCCAAAAATCCGATCTCTTTAGAAACCATTCAGGCGGCGATCGCATCGCAACCTAGAGCCCAAGTAAACCAATCGAGAATACCCTAGGATATACAGCAATCAGTTTTTATTTGTTTAGGGATGAAAGGCTGAAACCCATCTGTGGGGGCGCAGCCTCCACCGCCAACTTGCAATTTATATAGGATTGCTACATACCTTTGCAGGTATAATTTCAATCGAACTGAAAGCGGTAAATGCAATGCACGATTTGGCCGAATTGTTAGCGATCGCCCGCCCGATTGCCTGGGGAGCAGCAGAAATTTTATTGAAATATTACCAATCACCCCAGGATTTGCAGATTACCGATAAGGGGAATGATGAGGGTGATGTGACTTCGGCAGATTTGGCCGCGAATGAATATATTTTGCAAAACCTCCAGCAAAATCTAGGGACAAAGGATTTTGCCTATCTTAGTGAAGAGACCGAAGACGATATCACGAGGCTAGAGCATGACTGGGTATGGATGATCGACCCGATGGATGGTACTAGCGATTTTATTAAACGCACAGGCGAATTTGCCGTTCATATTGGGTTGGCATATCAGCAACGTCCCATTTTGGGATTAGTCGCTGCGCCTGTGGCAGGGAAACTGTTTACGGCTACTTCTGGTGGTGGGGCTTATGTAGAACTATTGAATGGCGAAAAAACACGCTTGCAAGTTTCCAAAAAAATTGAAATGGAGAGAATGGTGGCGATCGCTAGTCGTAGCCATCGCAGCCCCAAGTTAGATTATGTCCTGAAACATTTGCCCAAAGAAGGAGAAATCACTTTAGGTAGTATTGGCGGTAAGTTAGCCGCGATCGCTGAAGGGACGGCGGATTACTATGTTTCAATTTCAGGTAAGTCCGCGCCCAAAGACTGGGACTATTGCGCTCCCGAAATTATTCTCACCGAGGCCGGGGGCAAATTGACTCACTTCGATCTCAGCCCATTAACCTATAACAATGCCGATATATTTCAGTGGGGCGGCATTATTGCCAGTAACCGCCGCTGCCATGCCGATCTTTGCAAACTCAGTCAAGCCGCTTTGTCGGCCATGGAAGCCATGGAAGCCATGGAACAAGCCTAAAACTCCAAACTAACGCAATAGGCTCGCAGTCTAAACCTGTTAGAATGAGTTGAAAGCCCGAGCGCTAGTCAGTTTTAACTCAATTCAGCTATCAGCCCATAAGCGTTAGGCTCCCCATACGGTTGTTTAATTGTAAGGAGGCGCAGAATGAAACCGAATTACCTGATTGTAGGTAGTGGTCTGTCGGCACTGGTTTTTGCGGCTCTGATGGCAAAATCTGGTAAGAAAGTGCAGATCTTAGAAGCCCACGAGCATCCAGGCGGCTTTGGTCACACGTTTACGATGGCCCAGAAATATACATTTAATGCTCAACTCCATTATGTGTGGAATTGTGGCGAAGGGCAGACTGTGAATCAGGTGCTCAAAAAACTGAACCTGGATCGAGAAGTGACTTTTGAGCGTTACGATCCCGATGGTTTTGACCATATGAGAATGCCGGGCTACTCGCTAGATATTCCTTCGGAATCTGAGGAGCTAGTTCTGAGGCTAGCCAAGCTTTTTCCGCAGCATACCGATCGCATTCGCAAATTTATGGCTGAAGTCCAAAAAACGGCTGAGGGATTAGAGAACTTATCATTTCCACTTATTCCGACTCAAGTATTTCAGCACTTTGGTGCGGTGCTCTGCGCCCTAACCTATCTGAATAGTACGCTTCAGGATGTCTTCGATAAATTTAAACTACCGAAAGAGGCTCAAACGCTGTTGGCGCTGCAATGGCCTGATTTCTTATTACCTCCGAATCGACTCTCTTTTTATGCCTGGGTAATTTTGTTTACGGGATATCAAAAAGGAGCGTTTTATCCCACTAAGCACTTCGAGCATGTCATAAATTCCCTAGTTAAGCTAATTGAGCAGCATGGAGGTAAGGTTCTGCTGAATCATGAAGTCACTAGTTTTACGGTCAAAAATAAAACTGTGACTGGAGTCCAGGCGATCAATAAGATCGCCCATCAAACTGAAGAATTCACAGGTGAAACGATTATCTGCAACATGGATCCCAAAAAAGCAGCCAAGCTAATTGGAGTGGAAAACTTCTCCCCAACAATTCGCCAGAAACTCAACTATGATTACTCGGCGTCAAACTATATGGCCTACTGCGTGGTTAAAGATATCGACCTGCGCGATTATGGATTTGGCAAGTGGAATACCTTCTATACTGGCGATCGCGATTTAAATCAGGCATTCGATCGCATGTATGAAAAACATGATTTTTCTAATCCCAGTTTTGCGATTACGACACCGACTTTACTCACAAAGGAGCAACTCGACTGCCCAGAAGACTGCCAAATTATTGAATTCCTCACCGTTGCTAATTATGACTACTTTAAAAAGCTGCAAGAAAGCGATCGCAAGGCTTATAGACAGAAAAAAACCGAAATCTTCGATGCCATTCTGGACGTAGTCGAAAAAAACTATATTCCGAATTTCAGAAAACACATTGTGTTTAAAATTACTGGCAGTCCCACTACAAATGAGCGGTTTTGCTGGTGTCCGCAGGGGAATTCCTATGGTTCTAATCTCACACCCCGCAATATGGGAATTGGCAGGCTGAATTATCAGACATCCTTGAAGAATTTCTATTTTTGCAATGCATCATCAGGTTACCCAGGCTTTGCGCCGACATTTTGGACTGGAGCAGTTTTATATCAGCGATTGTCAGGAGATTTGATTCTATCGAATAACTAACCGCAAAGTTACGACTCAATTTTCACGGAATCTCACTAGTTTTGCGATTAAATATGAAAATAGCGATAATTGGCGGTGGAGCAAGTGGGATGGTCGCAGCCTACTTACTCGATAAACAGGGGCACCATGTCACGGTTTTTGAAAAGCAACCGATTCTGGGCGGACATATTCGCACGTTAAATCAAAATGTTAAACCCAATCGCTCTGATTGCGACCTATGTTTAGAAAGCGGCGTGCTTGAATTTCCCATTGTATTTCACAACTTCCTGGCCTTGATGAAGGAACTGGAAGTGGAATTAGAACCCGTTAATATTGGATCGGCATTGTTCCTGCAAGATGGTCGCCACTTTCTGTCGGCGGTGATGATTCAAAAGAACTTCACGGGCATTCAGCGTGCGATCGAATATTTGCGACTTGATGGCATCTACGCCCGTTCCGCAGGACTATGGATCACAACGCATTTTGCGCGATCGCTCGATCTACGAGATCGCCCCATGTCTCAATTCGTTCATCGTCAGTTCATCAGGAATTGCTGGCTGAAATTGCTAACCATGTACAGCTACTCGATACCATTTGAACTGATCGACAATTTTCCAGCGGCATTGGTAATTCCCACACTCCGTGAGTACATCTTTGTCAACTGGGTGAGAATTAAAGGCGGAGTTTATTCCTACATTGCCAAAATCTTGGAACGATTCAAGGGCGATCTCCTTCTCAATGTCGATGTTGTGGAGATTTTCAGGTCAACTGATGCCGTTAAAGTTGGACTCTCAGATGGTGTGACACGTGAGTTTGATAAGATTGTGTTCGCGACACCACCCGATCGAGTAATGGAGTTATTAGCCGATCCGACTGACACCGAAATCAAGCGGTTTTCGGCATGGAAGAGTAACTACGCAAAAACTGTTATCCATACCGATACTTCGATGTACGTTAAATACGGCATTAAGCAATTTTCGGAATTTGATTTTTTCCAAACTGAGAGTAGTTGGGGCTATAATGCCTATCTCAACCAGCTTTGTGGTATCTCATCGTCTGAGCAATATAGTCTAGCGTTTAATCTCGATGAGTTACTTGCAAAAGATAAAATCGTGCACGTACAGGAACATCACACTCCTCTGTACACGGTTGAGGCTTTCAGGTATAGAGACGAAGTGATCGAGACTAATGGTGAGAATCGTACATATCATGCGGGAGCATACCTTGGTGATGGTTTGCATGAAGGAGCGGTCGCCTCCGCCATGCGGGTTGCTCAGTTGATTGGGTAGCATGTATTTTGTCACCCGTTCGGATTCTATCCTGCCAACCCATAATCCCAATCCAAAGAAACAACTATTCGCGTTCCTATCTCCAAATATGCGATCGCAATCGTAAAAATCATGCAGCAGCCAACGCTTCTTGTCCGTGTTGGCGCATCAGATCCATGAGTTCGTCGCGGTAATCGTGGAAGACAGAGTGGCGTTTAACCAGGTGAGTGCGATTGGGTAGCTTAACGGTAATCACCTTACGCACAGTGCCAGGGCGAGAACCGAGAGCATAGATGCGATTGGAGAGAAAAATTGCTTCTTCCACGTCGTGGGTGATCGAGAAGACTGTAATCCCCGTACGTTGCCAGAGATCGAGCATAAATTCGTGCATCGCTTCTTTTGTGTGAATATCTAAAGCACCGAAAGGTTCATCCATCAGCAGAATTTTTGGCTCGGAAGCTAGGGCGCGGGCGATCGCCACCCGTTGCTTCATACCACCGGAAAGTTCCTTCGGTAATGATTTAGAAAACTGAGATAATCCCACCACATTGAGATAATAGCTAGCTTGTTCGCGGCGTTCCTTTTTAGGGACACCTTGTAGTTTTAGCCCAAACTCGGTGTTTTGCAGCACTGTCATCCAGGGATAAAGGGTGTAGTTCTGAAACACCATGCCGCGATCGGGTCCTGGTGAAGTGACACGCTTACCCTCAATTCTGATTTCACCACTAGTTGGCAAGTCAAGCCCAGCAATCTGACGCAGCAAAGTAGACTTACCTGAACCCGATGCCCCCACAACGCAAATAAACTCACCTTGCTCGATCGACATATTAATGTCTCTAAGCACAACCAGGGTTCCTTGCTGAGTCTCAAAGTTCTTGTTTAAGCGATTGATTTGTAAAAACATGATTTTAATACTGGTTATAAATCTTATATATTCTGGATCGATTTCAGGTGACATGCTGTAAATTTGGTCACACTTCTATAGCACTCCCACGCAAGCAATTAGCGTTTTTGACTAGCCCATCGACAGGATACTTGCAATAAATATTGAAATAGCAAATCGAAGGTTAGACCAATGACTCCAATTACGATTAGACCAACAAAAATTTCATCGGTTTTGAGAAATCGACCAGCGACGCTGATCCTTCTCCCTAAACCTTCAGTTGCTGCAATCAGCTCTGAAACGATTACCAATTGCCAGGCAGCCGCCAGGTTGATACGGCAGGCATCAATAATGCCAGGTAGGGAATGTGGGAAAATCACCTGCAGTAAAGTTTCCCAGCGATTTCCACCGAGCATATAAGTAGCTTCCAGCAAATCTTTAGACACAAACTTAATCGTGTCCATCACCATCAATGAATTGAAGAAAAAGACCCCAATAAAGATAAGAGCGATTTTGGGTTCCTCCCCAATCCCCAGATATAGAATTAACAGCGGAATAAAGGCAGGGGCGGGCATATATCGCACCAGACCAAAAAGTGGTTCTAGCAAGGCACGAATACTTGCAAAGCTACCCATCATCACACCAGTTGGAATGGCAAACATTGCTGCCAGTGAGAATCCAACCCCAACCCGCCACAGACTCGCCACCGTATCTTTAAGCAGTTCACCAGTGTTCCACAATCGACCGAAGGCATCGCTAACCTGACCAGGCGAAGGTAAAAACTTGGGGTCTATCTGAACGAATGTCGTTACCAACCACCATAGTCCCAATGGTAAAGCGATTGAAGTAATTGCTAATGCCGCACTCAGGGGTTGAGGAATATCTTCTGCTAGTCGCCAGAAAACGCTTGTACGAAAGGTCTTAGGTTTAATCAATGACTGAATTGATTTCTGGTCATTAGGCTCTTGCATTTTTCGCCGGGATAATAGCTTAACCGCCAATTTAACTAGGTTTTCTGAGCTTTTTCTGCGTATGCTTTGACAAAGCGATCGTCAAATAGCTTACTGAGATTCGGTTTTGTTTTTGCTAAGCCAACCTCGTTGAGGAATTTACTCATCTGTTCGGCAGCAAATGGTAATGAACCCATATCAGAACCTGGTAGAAAGGCTTTCAAGTTTTCGGCGATCGTGAAAATTTGAGTGCCGTTGGCATAGTCCTTGTATTCTTCAACGCTAACACCAGCGCGCTTCGCCATAATCTCATAGGCTGTCTTCTGATTGGCGTTAATGTAGTCTAAGGTGGCAAACCATGAATTGACTGCTAATTGCACCAGATCTGGATGTTCATTGACAAACTTGCGCGTAAATACCAGGTGGTCAGAAATTGCACCTGGGAAGTCCTTAGAACTGAAGATTTCTTTACTCCCTGACAGCTTCAATGCTTGAGTAGTGAAGGGCGCAAATACGGCAACCGCATCAACTTGTCCTGCCACAAAAGCTGCCGCAGCTTTGCCAGTTTCTAGGGGTACAAACTGAATATCTTTCGCTGATAAGCCAGCTTTTTTTAGACCTTGCAATAAAAGGAAGTGATCGACAGTACCTTCTTCAGCAGCAACCTTCTTCCCTTTTAAATCGGTGATGGAATTGATGCCACTTCTAGCAATCACTTTGTCATTGCCAGTTGAATTATCATTCACTAGAACGATAACTTGATCCGCACCACCGGATACAGAACTCACAGTATCTCCCAAGGTTTGGCTATTTGCATCAATTTGCCCAGCGTTGAGTGTACTGATCGATTCTAAGTAACCATCAAACCATTTCAAATCTACTTGGGTTTTGGTGGCTGTAAATATCCCTTGCTCTTGAGCTACTTGCCAAGGGAACCAGCCTGGCCATGCACTAAATCCTAAACGAATAGTAGTTTGGGTTGCTGAAGTTGGTGAGCTGTTTGTGGAAATCTGGTTTGCGGGATTTGTACAGCCTACCGCAAGGGTTAAACTAATGCAGAAGAGTAAGAAACAAGAAAGAAGTGATTTGATTTTCATAATACATCCTTACAAGTGACTAACCGCTAAGTTTTGCTTTGCGGCAATTTGCGATCGCAACCACCCAAACCAGGCTTCTAAGCCCTCACTGGTTTTAGCCGAAATGGGAAAGATCGCGCAATGGGGATTCATTTGGCGGACATTGGCAATAATCTGACTGATATCAATATCTAGATGCGGGGCAAGATCCATCTTCGTAATCAACAGACAATCTGCGGCTTGGAACATCACAGGATATTTCAGCGGTTTATCTTCTCCTTCAGTGATGCTCAAAAGTGCGACCTTAGCATGTTCGCCCACTTCAAACTCGGCGGGACAAACCAGATTGCCAACATTCTCAACTAAAACGAGATCGAATTCAGTTGGAGTGTATTCGTGCTCTAATCGATGAATCCCACCCGCAACCATTTTGGCGTCGAGATGACAGGAGCGTCCTGTATTAATTGCTATGACTGGGACATCGTAGCAACGTAGGCGCTCAGCATCCAGCTCTGTGGTCATGTCACCTTCTATTACGGCAATTCTAAACTCTCGATTCAGTGCTGCTAGGGTGCGCTCTAACAGCACGGTCTTGCCCGCACCGGGGCTACTCATAATATTTAGGCAGGTGATACCCCATTTGTCAAAGTGGGCGCGATTATGGTCTGCTCCTTGCTGATTGGCGTGAAGCAAGTTAATGCCGAGGGCAGCGTCAAAGGTTTGATGCATAGGATCTCCAGTTAGCGGGAAAGGGTGGTGGCGATGGTTTGCTCAGAACGGGTGCAGGTATATTCGATGCGATCGATTTTCAGCTCTCGTCCTGAGCGGATATCTTCCATAGGAGAGCGACAATCGGGACAGGCATATTGAATACCAATTTCTGGTTGATACTCCTGTTGGCAGCCGTGGCAAAAGGCAATGAGGGGAGACTCACAAATCACGAGAGCTGCCTTTTCTAGAAAGGTATTTAGAGTCTGAACTTCAAATGTGAACTGCAAACTCATGGGTTCCACACATGTGAACTTCCCGACTGTGAGATGAACGTGAGAGATCTCAACAGGTTCTGGCTGACTCTCCCACCAGTCTTTTACAGTCAAGATCAAAGCTTTCGTCATATCTATTTCGTGCATGGTGTTATCCTCATGCCCACGGTATATCGACAGACATATTGGCTTCAGGATGGATGTAAGTGGCTTTTTGTTTGCGTGGTAATTGGCCAGAGAGCACCAAATGCGCCATCGCGTCACAAATTACTCGCGTTGCTAATAGTGAAGTCATATCGCTGACATCGTAGGGAGGAGACACTTCAACTATCTCTAGTCCACAAACGGGGGCGCGTTGCACAATTTTGCCAAGCAGTGCGAGAGCTTCACGAGGTAGTAAACCTCCTGGTTCTGGCCAGCCTGTACCTGGGACAAATCCAGCATCGATACAATCAATATCAAAACTAATATAGACGCAATCAGTGCCATCTAAAGCGCGTTCTAGGGCAAACTCCACCGAGGCATCAATGCCCATTTCCATGATGTCGGTAACGGTGAGAATGTTTGTGGCACGCTCTCGGCAAACCTTAACTCCTTGACGGGGAACCTGCCAACCGCCAATCCCTAACTGCACTAGATTTTTGGCTGGCGCATTCTTCATGTTGGTAGCATGGAACCAAGGACAGGTGTGCATCCTTTCATCTAGATCGGTCTCTTGGGTATCGACGTGGCGATCGAAGTGGATAATTCCGACCTTTTTGTCTCCTAGATGGCGACATACTCCTCGAACCGTGGGAAATCCGATAGAGTGATCGCCGCCAAGAATGATCGGGAACGCACCAGAACTGAAAACGTGAGCAACTCCTTTGGATATTTGATCGAAGGATTTCTCGTTGTTGGCAGGAATGGTAAATATATCGCCAACATCGCAGAGGGTAATTTGTTCGCGCAAGTCAACGCCTAACTCAAAGTTGTAGGGTGTATAGAGGGCGGAAATGCGACGGATGCCTTGAGGGCCAAAACGAGTGCCTGGGCGGTAGGTGGTGCCAGAGTCGTGAGGTACGCCAACGATCGCCACATCGTATTCCCCTACTTTACGCACATCTTCTAGATAAGGGGCTTTCATAAACGTGTTGATCCCGGCGTAGTGGGGGAGTTCGCCGCGAGAAAAGGTGGGAATAGAGCGATCGCGAATACTCTCTGCTGCTTCCAATCCATATTCTAGACCTTTGGAAACTTCTTGTTGCCAGCCTGATAGAGGCAGTTGTGCTTCACGCTCTAAAGCACGGTTTGCTTCAGTAGAGTATCCACTTATGTTAGAGTCCGGACTTTGAAAAAGGGAATCTTCAGTCATGCTTTAGGTCTCCGTGAATAGATATGGATCTAAATAAAATGCAAAAAACCGGGCGAGTAGCAAAGATAGATAAAACTATCGTTGCCAACTTCTCCCGGGCTTTTATCCCGCCGTGTTACCATTCTGAATCACTTCAACTTTTGAAAGAAAAAATGCCAGGTGGTTTACTTCTCTCGGACCAGCCGCTCAATCCAGGAGCATTGCCCATGTCTCAAACCGGAACCCTAGAAGCTATTTAAATTTTTTGAGTGTGAAAAGGTTTAATTAAGATAGGGTCGCCTAAAAACAATAAATCATGATTAGACGCGCTTAGATCGGAAACTTTAGCGACTTATGCCATTTTAAGGATTGTCTATCTAAATTCACCTACTAGCTATACGGATTATTAGTAGCAATATCAGCAGCGCATAATTGTATCAAAGAATACAGAATCAGTCTCCTTATCAAAAGGCTCTGCTGTCCAAATCGCATGGCTATCAAGCTTTGCGGCAATATACCGCCATCTGCAACCTCAATTATAGCAATCCATGAAAATTGCAAGTTGGGGGTGAGGAGGCTGCGCCCTCACGAAGGTGTTCCACATATTTAACTTGGCATTAGTAGTGGTGTAGATGGTGTTAGTTAGTGTGGAACCCAAAAAGCCGCTTGCTTGGCACTGAGTGCGGTAAACGGCTTGATTGGAGTGAGCTAATTAAGCAATGAGCAAAGAACCTTAGAGAATGCCTGCTAGTCTGACATCGCTGGTGTTGATAATCTCCTGCAACTCATCAGAATCAACGGTTTCATGTTCGATTAGGAGTTCGGCAATTCGGTCAAGGATGTGACGATTTTGAGTCAATACCAGTTTGGCACGCTTATAAGCAGCATCTACTAGATCGCTCACCTCAGCATCGATTACGGCGGCGGTTTCCTCTGAGAAATCGCGCTCGGACATAATGTCGCGTCCGAGGAACATATTGCCGCTAGAACGACCAAGGGCAATGGGACCCAGCTTATCGCTCATGCCAAAACGCATGATCATCTGGCGAGCTGTTGAGGCTACTTGTTGCAGATCGCTCGAAGCACCTGTGGTGACTTCCGCTTCGCCAAATACAATTTCTTCAGCGAGACGACCACCGAGCGCGACTGCCATTTGATTTTGCAGGTAAGAACGGCTTTGCATCCTGTCTTCTGTGGGTAGAAACCAGGTAAGACCTCCAGCCCGACCGCGAGGAATAATCGTGACTTTCTGCACAGCGTCGTAGTCTGGCAATAAAGCACCAACTAGTGCATGGCCAGCTTCGTGATACGCTACCAGTTTTTTGCGCTTATCACTCATTACCCGATCTTTCTTCTCGGGGCCAGCTAAGACGCGATCGACGGCATCATTGATCTCATCCATTGAGATTTCAGTGAGATTGCGACGTGCGGCGAGAATGGCAGCTTCATTGAGCAGGTTAGACAGATCGGCGCCTGTGAAACCAGGCGTACGACGGGCGATTTTTTCTAGATCGACATCTTGACCTAGAGTCTTACCACGAGCGTGAACGCCCAAAATTTCAAGGCGACCAGCAAAATCGGGGCGATCTACAACTACCTGGCGATCGAAGCGACCTGGGCGTAATAGCGCTGCATCTAATACATCGGGACGGTTAGTCGCGGCAATGATGATGATGCCAGTATTGCCTTCAAACCCATCCATTTCGGTGAGTAACTGGTTGAGGGTTTGCTCGCGCTCGTCGTTACCGCCACCTAAGCCGGCACCGCGTTGACGACCTACTGCATCAATTTCATCAATGAAGACGATGCAGGGAGCGTTAGACTTGGCTTGCTCGAACAGGTCGCGAACTCTGGACGCACCCACGCCGACAAACATTTCTACAAATTCTGAACCAGAAATACTAAAGAAAGGTACGCCTGCTTCGCCGGCTACAGCCCGAGCTAACAGAGTCTTACCGGTACCAGGAGGCCCCACCAACAGTACGCCCTTAGGGATTTTCGCTCCTACGGCTGTGAAGCGATCGGAATTTTTGAGGAAATCTACTACTTCGGTTAACTCCAATTTGGCTTGTTCGATACCCGCAACATCGCTAAATGTAACCTGGGTTTGTGGCTCCATTTGAACTCTGGCTTTGGACTTGCCAAAGTTCATGGCCTGACTGCCGGGCCCAACCTGGGCACGACGTAGCAAAAAGAACAGACCCACTAGCAACAAAATTGGCAAAATAAGATTGCTTAGGGTCTGCCATACAGCAACATCATTGCGTCGTGGTGCAACGTCTATATCAACATCGTTGGCATCAAGAATGTTGACAAAATCTGGATCGTTTGGGAGATTAACTCGTACTTTTTTATTACCTGTAGCACCCCCAGCAATATAGGCTTCTGCCCAGGAGCGATCGTTATTGAGTATTACCTTAGATACTGTACGAGGTTTACTCTCTACTGCCTCTAACAATCGACTATAACGCCATTCTTCTTGAGGTTTAGTTTGGCTACTATCTATCAATGTCGTACCTAGCGTAACTGCCACAATTGCCAGCAGTGCATATAGACCGAAACTTCTCAAATTCTTATTCTTCAATGCTCATTGCTCCATCCGAGGGATATATTTAGATTTTAGAGGCTTTGTAATTATTAAATAATATTAACTTAATAGCCCCAATTGTTGGATCCTTGCTGGCTATGCCTGAAGAGTGAAAACCCGATATCTAAGCGTATTTCCCTAGCATCAGATTGGGGCTAGCTTGAATGCCTTGCAACAGCTTTTCTTGCTCCTCCACGGTTCTAACGCAAATACGGAAATAGCGATCGCCCAGTTCAGGAAAGCTATGACAATCACGAATTAGGATGCGGTGTTCTGCGAGCAGGTAATTGCGTAACTGTATGACAGACTTCGCTTCCGACTCAACTAGCAAAAAATTCGCCGCCCCCACAATTGGTTTCATCCCCGAAATTTTACCTAGATTTTGATACAAGCTGCTTCTAGCGGTGGGCAACCATTGCCATGTTTTCTGCTGATATTCTTTATCCCCAAGCGCGGCGATCGCGGCTTCCATCGCTAAACAATTTACACTCCAGGGGTCGCGCCACATCTGCCAAGTACGCAGGCGGTCGGGGTGGGCGATCGCATAACCAATGCGCAGCCCTGGCAGGGCATAGAACTTTGTCAGCGATCGCAGAATGACCAGATTAGGGTGCGACTCCACTAGATCGACCAGACTCTGCGATGCCTCGGGCGGCAAGAAATCCATAAATGCCTCATCAATGACTACGAGGTCATAGCGCTCTAAAAATTGGATGAGGCGATCGCGTTGATATAGCTTACCCGTAGGATTATGTGGATTGTTCAGCAGAATGCCTTCAGATTCACTTGCGGGATTGAGTAACAAGGAATAGTCATTTACATAATCTTCATCTTGGGCAAACGCTATTGGGATTTTCTCCAAGTTCGCACCCGCAGCTTTTAAGGCTCGAAAATAGTCAGTAAAGGCTGGGACTGGCAGTTTGACTGCGGCCAAGGCGGATAGATCTTTACCTACCCAAGTCAAAAGTTCGGCAACACCATTACCTGGCAATATGCAATCGGGTGAAATCTGGTGATGTGCGGCAATGGCTTGCCTGAGACGGCTGTAATTGGGATCGGGGTAGTGATGAATTTGGGCAAAAACTACGGGCGATCGCAATGTCTGGGCAACGGACTCAGGCATACCTAAAGGGTTAATACTGGCCGAAAAATCTAAGATTTCTTCTGGTTTACAACCCGCTATACTCGCTGCCCACTCTATATTTCCACCATGAGAAGGTTGGTCTAAGTTCATTTATTCACCGCCAAACATCCTTTGCAACATGCGACGGTTTTCGATACTAACTCACCGATCTTAATCTAAGGACAAGAATATCTGACCGCGCCTGACGTTTGGACTATCCTTGGGATTTGATGCCACACTTGCTAGGTTAATTGCTCTGATGTGTTTAAAGAGCGGCATGTCGTCGTCGGCAACTGCGTTCCGCACTAGTTTGAACAAAGCTGTATCGGGTAATAATGCGGCTAAATCTATTTGCTGGTCAGTATAGGCATAGCTCTGGTAATTGTGGGGTAATGTAGCTGCGATCGCCTTGGATTTCTCTGAGTTAGTTATACTTTTTCGATCGCTGGCTAGAGCCTTCGTTGCCTCAATTGCTTCTATGGCCTCGACAGAGTTGGCGATCGAGACTAGATCGGGAGTCTGACTGCGCACCGCTGCTACCGTACCAGTTATTGATGCCTTGTCAGATTTGACGCTAACGGCACTGAGGCGCGTCCAAACTGTTAGTTCGCGACCGTTTACTTCAATATTACCGACGGTGAGCTTACCTTTACTGCGAGCGCGATCGTCAAGTTGAGCGATCGCGGCTTTAGAAGTTTCAGCATTTGTTTTTTGGGCGACAAATACCCAGTCAGGAGCCTTATCTGCAACCGGTAATAAGCCGATCGCATAGTCACCATTGACCCAGTTAAAAACATCCTGTTCTAGGTTTAACCCCAAGTTGGAAGCTAAGTTGGCGATCGCTTGATTGCAAAATGTTGCCAATTCAGGATAAGGCTGCAAAACGGAGCTGATTTGCTGCCAGGTTTGCTTTAAGTCGCGTCCCACAATTAACGAACTATTCTGAGGGAGAATTTGGAAGGCTTTATTGTCAGTAAAAATAGATGAGTTAGATGGATTTGCGGCGCTTACAGGTAGTTTAGCGAGTGATTCCAGAGTTAATAATGTTTCCGCTTTTATCCCTGCACGATCTAACCCTAACCCAAGGGTAATACCAGCCTCAGGTAGGTTCGCAAAACTAGTAGGTAAAGCCTTATTGACTGTTCCCCATCTACCTAACTCAGACAAATTGGCAAATGCTACGCCAATATGAGCTTCTGATAATTGGTTGAGGCTATTTTGATAGTTGCTGACGCTTGCGAGCGCTAAATCTGGTACCTGAATGTCGTTAATGGCATTGCGAATTACTTTAGGATCGTTAGCTAGCAACACAAACTTGCCCAGAATTGTCGCGGTCAGCCCAGGGTACTTTGATGTGGATGTGGCATAAATAAAAGGCACGCCCTGATACTGCTCAAAGGCCAGATCCATGCCTGCGACTGCCTGTCTCTGCCAGAATGAGTCCACGGATTTCTTGGCTATAACAGGTTTATCGATCGCTAGAGCTAGCAGATATCCAGGTTGTAGTCCATTTGCAGACTGACGGTCTAAATCGGGTGTGGTGACGGCCAAAGTGACTTCATTGCCCACCCAAGGTTTGACATCTTGGTCATAGTCCAATGCCCATACTTGTTTGACTGCCTGCTTGAGATCTCGAATTTCGTTACGAAGGGCAGCGCGATCGCCAGGTCTAGCTGATAGTTGTGCGGACAAGCTCAATTTATCGGGATTAACCAGGAATGATGCGACTAATGGTGATCGCTTCGGCAAAAATGTGGCGGCAGCAGGCTGTACCGTGACACCCTGCAATAGGTTGCCAGGCGAGGCACTCAAAACCCTCGATACTGCTGTGATACTAAGAAACAGTAATACAACTGCCGCAGCCGCAATAACAATAACAACTGATTTGGCCTTCATAAGAAAAACTTGGGAGACAGCGCTTATCGTGATTCACTTTAGTACACTTTGTGGCCAATATAGCTATCGCCAATTAGGTTAGAACGGGGTGGAGGGGTAGAACCCCTCCGTGGGGCATTGCCCCCACACCCCCAATTAAAATCTGTCCTAACAATCTAGGCGCTGGCTATAAATAACCAGTCTTTCGACTGGCTTAACTGATTAATCTTCGTATTGGGTTATCGTTGAGATTTCTGATTTAGCTGTGCGATCGCATCCGCAACTATGCTTGTAGCTCGCTCGATCTCATCCACTGTTACCACTAGAGGTGGTACGAACCTGACGACTTTTGGCCCAGCAGGAACTAAGAGTAGACCGCGCTCGATACAAGCCTGCACAATATCGCGAGATGCGATCGGATCTGAATCTGCAATCACCAGCCCCTGAATCAGCCCCCAACCGCGTACATTTACAAACTTGTCGGGATAATTCTGCGCGATCGCCAACAAACCCTCCCGTAATTGCTGTCCGCGCGCTCTGACATTTGCAATCAGCTCATCTTTCTCTAAGGTATGGCAAACAGTCAATGCCATCTGACAAGCGAAAGGATTACCCCCAAAGGTACTAGCATGGTCGCCCGCTTCAAAAACATCGCAGCCACTTTTACATAGCATCGCGCCGATGGGGATACCGCCACCTAAACCCTTGGCAGAGGTGAAGATATCGGGCTGAATGCCAAGATTTTCGTAGCCCCAGAGCTTTCCACTGCGTCCCATTCCAACCTGAACCTCATCAAGAATTAGCAAAGCTTTCTGCTCGTCGCAGATCTGGCGCACGCGCTGGAAATACGCGCGATCGCCTGGGCAGACACCACCCTCACCCTGCAAAGCTTCAAGCATAATTGCACAGAGTCGTCCTTCATACTTAGCCACAGCCGCTTCTAGCGCCGCAATATCGTTGTAGGGAACATAGTCAAATCCCGGTACTAATGGGTCAAAATTTTTCTGATACTTGGGCTGGCCTGTGGCTGTGATTGTGGCGAGCGTCCTGCCATGAAAGCTGGCATTAGCCGTGAGAATTACGGGTGCGTCGATACCTAGCTTCGTGTGGGCATACTTTCTAGCAAGCTTGATTGCCCCTTCATTAGCCTCAGCACCAGAGTTACAGAAAAATGCTTTATCCGCGCAGGAATTTTGCACTAGCCATTTGGCTAATTCGCCCTGAGGCGGAACGTAGAACAAGTTAGAAACATGGTGTAGCTTTTGCATCTGCTCAGTTGCAGCTTGCACCATAGCGGGATGGGCATGACCGAGCGTACAAGTGGCTATACCAGCCACAAAATCCAAATATTCCTTACCATTGCTGTCCCATACTCGACAACCGCTACCGCGTTCTAAAGAAATCGGAAATCTGGCATACGTACCCATGACGTACTTATCGAAGTCAGACGTGCCTGTTTGGGTTTCTTCAATAGCGAGCGTAGTTGGAGACATAGGGTTGTACGCAAATGAGGTTAATAAAATTTAGTTCATCATAAATTATGCACTATCCCCAATTTGTGTTCCCCCAAGCAAATAACCAGAATGTGCGCCAAATACCTATAGCTCGATCTGGGCTAGGAATGGGTTAGAGCCGTGGCGATCGCCCAGCTATCAGTCAGTAAAAGCAGGATTGTCAAGACTAAGAGAATTAAGTACATCCACGGTTGTGCTAGAGGTTTAACATCCCTGGTATCAATACCAGTTTTAGCTTCGACTGTTTGAACTAAACGGGCGAACCCCACTACGCGCATCGGCAACAAATAACCTCGACCCTCATGGCTGAGGAAGTAGTAGACCAAGCCACCCTGTCCTGTTGTTCGCGGTTTGAGTGCCTTCACATCCTGCCATGCCAGTGACCAACCCTGACGCAGGAAACGCGGAACCCAACCAGGATAGGTTACTTGAATACCGCAATCGTTCAATAAAACTCGTTCGCTGAGGACAGCATAAAGACCGATAAAGCCAACACCTAAGCCAAAAATCATCACTTCTGGAGAAACTGATGCATTAGTAAACTTTGCCAGAAAAGGTAAAGGCGCAGTAAGGGCAATATACAGACCCAGCAGAGTTATCCGAATTAGTGGTGAAATCCGAAAAGTATCAGTTATGACTTCAGGTATTTCCGTGGGGAGATTTGGCGAGCGATCTACAAATTGATCGGTTGACATAGCTCAAATAGTTACAAATCTTAAAGATATTTACTATTATCAATAAATTCAAGCGATCAATAACTTTTATTTTCTAGGCGTGTCCATAAAAACTAGGTTCGTGAATTCCTTGATGGGTTAGCTTCAACATTCAAAAAGCTACCATTACATATCTGAAACTGTGCTTGTTCATTTGGTCTGAGGCTAGAACGGACATATTGGCTTAAATTTCTTCCCTGAGAATTGCGATACCTGGTTTTAACATTGATTACAGTTCCACTGGTGGTGTTAGTGGTCACATACTTTATGCAGCCGCGACTCCCTCCTTGAATTGCTGATGTAGGCAGGGAGAATACGGGCAATGACTGAGCCATCAGAAAAACCAGGCTGGCAATTTTAAACATTTAAGCACTGAAGTACGTTAGTTAAAAAGTACCAAAATGTCTAGCAAAAAGACACTTGAACAAGCATGATAAGCAGGCAATTGCGTAAACGCGTAGAATTATAGTTAAAAAGAGTAGCTACTTAAGATGTCGCATGATTACATCTTTGAGTGAAGGCATCTTAAGTGAGGAGAAATATGAGTGTACCTGTACTAGACAAAAAGGTTTGGCTTGGCTTGGCTGTTGCCGCTGCGATCGGGAGTGGTGGCACTGCAGCATTGCTCTACAGTAACAAGGTGACTTACGATCCACCTAACATTCCCCAATCGCCAACAAGAAACTCGCCAGTAAGTGATGAGCTACTCGTGACGATGTATTGGATTGAATCTAGGGAAAAGCGGTTTGTGGCTGTACCAACTACGGTGAAGACGGCCAAAAGTGAAGTAGCGTTAAGAACCGCCCTCTCGACGATGATTGAAGAACCAGTAAAACAGCCTGGACTATATAGTGCCATTCCTCCCAAGACTAAAGTACTGGATTTTACAATTAAAGATAAGAATATCCAATTGAATCTATCCAAGGAGTTTACTTCTGGCGGTGGCAGTGCCAGCATGATCGGCCGCGTAGTCCAGGTGCTATACACATCTACCAGTCTCGATCCAGATGCCAAGCTTTTCTTGTCGATCGAGGGTAAACCGCTCAACTATCTGGGTGGAGAAGGCTTGGAGATCCAACAACCAATTACACGTAAAGACTTTGCCCTGGAATTTTAAACTAGGTATGAATTCTTAATAAAAACTTGTGCTGTATTGGGGATCGCAGGAGGTCGGGTTAAGGTGGTGAAGATCCCAAGAAACGACTTAACCCACGCTTATGGCAAACGATAAACAAAGCTTTGGTTTAATTGGCCTCGCTGTCATGGGAGAAAATTTGGCGCTGAACATCGAGCGCAATGGCTTTCCCATTACGGTCTATAACCGCAGCCGTGACAAGACTGACAAGTTTATGGCGACTCGCGCCGTCGGGAAAAATGTTAAGGCCGCATATACGATCGCCGAACTGGTGGCATCATTAGAGCGCCCACGCAAAGTCATGATCATGGTAAAGGCTGGCGCGCCTGTAGATGCGGTGATTGATGAACTCAAACCGCTCTTAGAACCTGGGGATATTATCATCGACGGGGGGAATTCTCACTTCCCCGATACTGATCGCCGCACTATTGATTTAGAGAAAGCCCAATTGCAATTTATCGGCATGGGTGTTAGCGGTGGTGAGGAAGGCGCATTAAATGGGCCAAGCATGATGCCAGGTGGACAAAAGTCTGCCTATGCTGCGATTGAGCCGATTGTGACGAAAATTGCGGCCCAAGTGGATGATGGCGCTTGTGTTACCTACATTGGCCCTGGCAGTGCTGGACACTACGTCAAAATGGTGCATAACGGCATTGAATATGGCGATATGCAGTTGATTGCCGAGGCTTACGATCTGCTAAAAACAGGCGTAGGTATGGGAGCATCCGAGCTGCACGAGACGTTTACAGCTTGGAACATGACAGAGTTAGAGTCATTTTTAATTGAAATTACGGCTGACATCTTTACCAAAATGGACGATCGCACAAGCGAACCATTGGTAGACAAAATCATGGATGCCGCTGGGCAAAAGGGAACTGGCAAATGGACCGTCGAAACCGCCTTCGATCTAGGCGTAGCTATTCCCACCATGATCTCAGCCGTCACAGCACGGGTAATGTCTTCCTATAAAAAGGAACGCGTTGCGGCTTCACAAGTACTTACCAGTAATACAACAGGTAAGTATGAAGGCGATCGCGCTGAGTTTATCAATGCGGTGCGCGATGCGCTTTACTGCTCAAAAATTTGCTCTTATGCTCAGGGCATGGCACTTTTAGGCAAGGCATCGAAAGAGTACAAGTATGAACTCAATCTTGCTGAAGTAGCGCGTATTTGGAAGGGTGGCTGCATTATCCGCGCTGTCTTCCTCGATAAGATTAAGCAAGCTTTCAAGCGCAATCCTGAACTACCTAATTTGCTGGTAGACAGCGATTTCACCCAGACTATCCTTAGCAAGGAAAATTCCTGGAGACTAGTGGTACAGTCGGCAGCTAAGCTCGGTATTCCTATACCTGCGTTTAGTGCTTCGCTGGACTATTTCGATAGCTATCGCCGCGATCGCCTGCCCCAAAACCTAACGCAAGCGCAACGCGATTACTTTGGCGCTCATACCTACGAGCGTACAGATATGGAAGGTTCCTTCCACACTGAGTGGTTTAGCTAGCGATTTAACTAGAACGCGATCGCCACTTTTTTGATTTCACTTCCTCAATATTGAGCAGTGCGGTAGCCATGCCGCGCTGCTTTTTTATTTACAGCAGTTATCGATCGAACGCCCATAAAAAAGGCCGCAGGGCGCGTACCGAAATAAATGAGTTCCGATTGGAATAAGGTAATTCGGATTTTAGAATAATTTCACTAGCTGTTTCTACTTCTAAACTAAACTCGTAATTGAAGTTTGCTTTCAAGCGATCGCATCTTTATCTCAGGATATCGAAGTGAACCACGAAAAGTAGGTTGGCTAGGCTAGATCGACTAAAAATCCCCAAATCAAAGCATATTCTTTACCAACGAAACATTGTAGACTGATCCTAATCGAACTGAATCAAAGCATATGGTTATACGGAAATTTGGTCTACTAGCTCTAATCTGCGGGACGGTCATGGTTGCAGGAAGTCCAGTAGATTCTCTATTTGCACAGGGAAATAATATTCGTTCGGCTGAACCAGTTGTAAGTGCAGCCAGGTTTGTGCCGCCGCAGGCGTTGATGACAGTTTCGTTTTACCCCGATCGCAAAACATGGTCTCAGCTAGATCGATTTCACACCCCAACTACTAAAAAGCTATTTAATCAAGCGATCGCAAGTTTCCAAAGCACAATTCCTCCCAAGTACAATTTTGAACGAGATATCCAACCCTGGTTAGGGAGCATGACGTTTGCAGTTTTACCCAGACCCTCTTTGAGATCTCAGAATAAAGAAAGTAGTGAATCCAAGTTCTTGTTCTCAATCGAAGTCACAGATCTAGATAGGGCCAACAAATTGATGGAAGCAGTGAAAATCCATGATGGTTCTAAGGTGACACTACGAGAGGATTATAAAGGGGTTAAAATCATCCAGATTGATTACGACAACGGGAAACAATTCATCTATACATTTGTTGACAAACATTTAGTATTTGCTGAGCAGGAAGTGGTTTTAAAGCACGCGATAGATACATATAAAAGTAAGGTGTCACTTGCTAGCGTTATTGCTAACGATAATCTAGATCTCAAAAATCCAGTTTGCTGGCTTTATATGCATAGTTTGGCAAAATTTGTCAAGCAATATGGAACGGAAGATACCGAAATCCCTGCGGAATCTCTCGCTGTCCTGAATTCGATTGAGTCAATAAATTTAGGAGTGGGCATAGACATTGATGGCATCAGACTCAAAGCCTCTACGAAGCTAAAGTCAAATTCACCCTACCTAAATGTTTTTAAACCTTTCACAGATAAGATAATTTCACAATTCCCATCTGAAACAATTGGATTGCTCTCTGGCAGTAATATCAAAGCTCATTGGCAGCAATTTGTGGGAAGTGTGGAAAGGTTGTCTGAAGTAAAAAACAGCCTGAATGAGTTTAGACAAACGCTTAAATCATCCCCTCTTGCACTCGATCTCGATAAAGATATCTTTGGATGGATGGGAGGTGAATTTGCCTTTGCAGGAATTCCCACTCACGGAGAGGGAGAAAGTATATTAGCAATCATAGGCTTCACGCCTGTTTTGGTTTTGCAAACTAGCGATCGCCGCGCTACTGAATCTCTACTGAATAAATTAAACACCTTTTTTAAAAATAATTCTGGCTTAGTCGAGACTAAAACCATCGGTAGCACTCCTGTAACGCAGTGGATATTCCCAACTGCACCAGAGGCGCTCCTGAGTTATGGTTGGCATAGAAAAGATACGTTATTTATAACTGTTGGCGGATCTTTGACAAAAGTACTAGCCTCGAACTCAAAGGAAACTTTGCAGGGCAGTTCAGCATTTAGGGCGATCGCTGGATCGCTCCCTCAACCAAATCTCGGCTACTTTTATCTAGATATTGACAAAACCTGGAAGTTGGTTACTGAGAAATATCCAGATTCTGCAAATATTGGCGCCGAAGTCACTGCCATACTTAGCAGAGTTCGCGGCATCGGTGTGACCGTCACTGCTCCCGATCGCAATACAACAAAAGTGAAAATGCTACTCTCTCTCAAGCAGCGAGGTTTTGGGGGTATTTGGTATTAAATTGCGAGCTTTAACTATGGAATATCAAATTGGACGTCAAAAGTTTCTTCCCTGATCAGAGAATCTAGTAAACCTTCACAGGCATCAAACAACAGGTCGATTACATAATCAAAGCCATCGTCGCCGCCGTAGTAGGGGTCAGGCACTTCGCGGTCGTCAAAGCGACTGCAATAACCACACATCAGTTGAACTTTGTCCCTATATACGCCCTCAATATCAAGACTGAGAATATCGCGGTAGTTATCTCGATCCATCGCCAGGATCAAATCAAAACTCTCAAAATCCTCGCGCACAAATTGTCGCGCCGATCCCGTCATCTTAATCCCACGTTTGAGCGCCGCTGCTTGCATCCGACGATCTGGAGACGCGCCAACATGATAGCCAGCCGTACCTGCCGAGTCACTGATAAAGCGATCGCTCAAGCTAGACCGTGCCACCAGATGATTCATGATATTTTCTGCCGAAGGCGATCGGCAGATATTACCCAAACAGACAAATAAAAGTTTCTGCTGCAATTTCAGAGGACTCCTAATCAAACATCTTTCGTAGCAGAACCAGAATATATCAGACCTTTACGCAAATCTACAGTAAGGGGTTCGCCATCACGAATATTTTTTGTTGCACCTTCAACCCCAACCATCACTGGGATACCTAATTTACGGCCAATTATGACAGCATGGGAATCTAAGCTGTCTTCTTCCGTAACGATCGCTGCTGCTTTACGTATAACTTCAACATAATCCACATCAGTTTGCTTGACGACTAGAATTTCCTTCGGATGGAAGTCCTTAACATCAAGATAATTATGAGCAACCCGAGCGCGGCCACTGATAACGCCTTGACCAACTCCCAAGCCCTTGCCTACTACAGCGGAGACAAACTCTACTTTGATTAAGTCCGTTGAGCCTGCAACACCCTGCAATGTTCCCGCTGTCATAACCACCAGATCGCCTGCTGCCACCAATTTGCGCTCTTGTGCGACATTTAAAGCTGCCTCGAAATTTTGACGCGCCGATGGTAAAGAAAGAATCATCAATGGTTGTACGCCCCATACCAACTGTAGCTGACGGGCTACATCCACCTGTGGAGTAACAGCCACAATGGGGATGGGTGGTCGATATTTGCTAACATTTCGTGCCGTTGCACCAGTTTTAGTCAGGGTTAAAATGGCGGTAGCATCAAGCTGTACGGCAATTTTGCCGACTGCTTCGCTAATAGCATTGGGGACAGAGCGTCCTTCACTCAGCACTGGATGAAGATTATGCTCTTTCTCAATCCGCTGCGCAATTCTGTCCATAGTTTCCACAGCCTGAATGGGATACTGACCCACGGCAGTTTCATTGGAAAGCATCACGGCATCAGTACCGTCGAGGATGGCATTTGCCACATCGGAAATCTCGGCTCTTGTAGGGCGAGGATTGCTGACCATACTATCTAGCATCTGAGTTGCAGTAATCACAGGGATGCCAAGCTGATTTGCAGTTTTAATCAATCGCTTTTGCAGCAATGGTACATCTTCAGCAGGCACCTCTACACCCAGATCTCCTCTGGCGACCATTACACCATCACAGAGCGATAGAATCTCTTGCATCTGAGTAATCGCTTCGTGTTTTTCAATTTTTGCGATTACACCCACACTTTTCCCCGAAGGGGCAATTAATTCCTTGAGCTCAAGAATATCCTCAGGGTTACAAACAAAGCTCAACGCTACCCAGTCAACTCCCTCTGCCAGACCAAACCGCAAATCTTCGCGATCTTTATCGGTCATAGCCTTAACCGATAAAGAAACATTGGGGAAGTTTACACCCTTGTTGTCAGACAAAACCCCATTCATTACCGCTCGACAATGCAAGCTTTTAGTCTCTGTGTCAACTGATTCCACTTGCATCTCGACTTTGCCATCATCCAGCATGATTGTGGCTCCGACTGGAACCTCCTCCGCCAGTCTGTTATAGCTAACCGAGCTGATCGTATGGTCGCAGACAACATCTCGACTGGTGAGCGTAAACTTATCACCTTTTTTTAAAGAGATTGGACCGCCCGCAAATTTGCCAAGCCGAATTTTTGGCCCTTGTAAATCCTGCAAAATTGCGACGGGCTGGTTTAGTTCTGAGGATATCTGGCGGATTGTACAAATACTACGATGATGATCGGCATGGGTGCCGTGCGAAAAGTTTAGTCGCAGCGTTGTTGCACCCGCTTCGATCAATTTACGAATCATTTCAGGGCTGCTAGTAGCAGGTCCGATCGTTGCCACAATTTTGGTGCGGCGAAATGTGTCTCTTACTGTCATTTATGGGTTAGGTGCACGTGAATCGAACATACTTAGGGCACATGCAATGAGTGCCTTTCAAGCGGTCTGGTATATTTTTGTCAACAGCTGACATACTATCATTCTCTATAGCGCTATATAGCAATCCTTGCTGAAATGCAAATTGGGAGTTTGGGGGACTTTGCCTCCATAAAGGGGTTTCCCCCCTTCACCCTTAAACAAATAAAAACTGATCGCTATCCCCATACCTATCCCTATATATGTATATGTTTGTCCGATCGCAAGTATGGCAAAATATAAATGTTGCAAAATGTAAAGTGTGTTAGTTATCTCCGATCTAGGTAAAGCTATTACCCCGACGGCAATTGCCCTGGGCAATTTTGATGGCGTACATCGAGGTCATCAATGTGTAATTGCGCCTGCGATCGCCAATTCTGAAGGGTTAGTTCCTACGGTATTAACTTTCAACCCGCACCCCCAAGAATTTTTTACAGGTACTGCCAGACTTTTACTCACACCGATCGCCGAAAAGATCGAGCAGCTTGAGGCATTAGGTGTCCAGCAGTTGGTATTGCTCCCTTTCGATCGGGCGATCGCAGCTTTAACGCCGCAAGAATTTATGCAGCAAATCTTGATCGACCAACTGCAAGCACGTAAAATCAGCGTTGGCTTTAACTTTCGCTTTGGCTGCAAGCGCTGTGGCTCTGTGGAAGACTTAAAAGCTATATGGGGCGATCGCGTTAATGTTGTACCCGAGCAACTCATGCACGACAAATTAGATATTGATGGTTCCTCTCCACTCAGGATTAGTAGTTCTGCCATCCGCGCAGCCTTAATGCAGGGCGAGATCGACATTGCCCAGGTGTTCTTGGGTCGCCCCTACAGCCTGATTGGTAATGTAGTAGCAGGCCAGCAAATGGGGCGCAAGCTAGGATTCCCCACGGCGAATCTACAGTTAGATCCCCAGAAATTTTTACCTAGAGATGGCGTTTATGCCGTGCAGGTAATGAATCTGGCTAATGAGCCAATTGCAGCGGTGATGAATATTGGTGTGCGTCCCACAGTCACTGGGGATCGACAGCGCACCGTAGAAGTACATTTGTTGAACTGGAGTGGAGATCTCTACGGTCAAAAACTATGTGTAAATTTGGTGAAGTTTCTGCGACCTGAGCAGAAGTTTGATTCATTAGATGCGCTGAAGCAGCAAATTAAAACAGACTGTGAAATTGCTCTTAGTGGTTCTGCTGCAAGCAAGCCTTTTGAACTAATTGAATTGTGCCACACCTTAACAGAGGTAAATGATGCTGTTACCTATCTTCCATCCCATAATATTGAGCCATGACAGGTTTGCACAGAGTCCTCAGTCCTTCTCAAGGTGCGATCGATCTCCAAATTAACGGAGCACTAGGCATTCCTTTTAATGACCTAAATCGCGATCGCGCTGCTAAGTTACCAGAAATTTGTCGTTTTCTATATCAACAGGGCATTGATGGATTTTTACCCACCCTTGTTACTACATCAATTGAGCAAACGCATCGATCGCTATTCTTTCTAGCCGCAGCGATCGCCCAACAAAAGCAAAATCCGCAGCCTCTCGAAGCGGAAATTTTAGGCATACACCTCGAAGGACCTTTTCTCCATGCCGATAAGTGCGGCGCACATCCTCAGCAACATCTATTACCACTTAATCTCGATACGTTACGACAAGTCTTGGGCGATTACACCAAAATTATTAAACTTGTCACCCTCGCACCCGAACTCGATCCCACAGGTGCAACTATTCAATATTTACGAGATCGCCAAGTTGTCGTTAGTTTAGGGCACTCTACTGCTAATGCCGAGCAAACAAAAGCAGCGATCTATCAAGGCGCAACAATGGTGACTCATGCCTTTAACGCCATGCCTAGTCTGCATCATCGTGATGTTGGTTTATTAGGAGAAGCAATATTAAGCGATCGGGTTTGGTGCGGCTTAATTGCCGATGGTGTTCATGTTTCACCGCAGATGGTCAAACTGCTTTATCGGATGACCAACAGAATTTTTCTGGTTAGCGATGCTCTTGCCCCCCTTGGGTTACCCGATGGATCTTACCCTTGGGATGATCGCCTAATTACCGTCACCAATGGCACGGCCAGATTACCCGATGGCACCCTCTCAGGGACAACCCTTCCTCTGCTCAAATCCGTCAATAATCTGATCTATTGGGATATTTGCCCGCCAGAACAGGCAATCAACTCAGCGATCGTAGCTCCCCGTCTTGCCATGAATCTAGCGATCGATTCGGACGCGCCGCAGAGGCTAGCATGGTTTCAGGACACATTCTCTTGCGCAATGAATCCAGAATTTGCCCCACCTGGTTTTCGGGATGTTCGGTCTTCGCTTGGCTATGAAGTTTTAGAGCAAATATAATTGGGGATGACCAACTACCTCAATGAGCCACAATACTGATGGTATAGGCTGCCGCAGACTGCGAATTTGTTCTTAGTGCCAACCAACATTGACAGTCCGCGTATATTGACTAACAGCACTATGGAATTGGATAAAGTGGAAAAGACTATATCAATCTTCGTTTCACCTGCATACCGATTGCTAGCCCCACCACAATAATAACTGTGAGGTAGAAAAGCGTAATAAACCTTACGGTTAGAGACGGCGCTACGCCCTCCACTTCAATTTCTTGAGTAACTTGAAAGGGCTGAAATTGCCGAACTCCTCCTGGCTTTGGCGAGACTTCAACTTCTAACTTGTGCGGTGCTCCATCTAAAAATGTCGCCAGCCATTGCAAATCCCCTGTAGCATTTGGCGATGCTTGGAAGTCCAGTGCGACCCATTCACCATCAACTGCCGTAGTTTTGACATGCAGAAGTGCATCCGTAACTGGCTGATTAGTCTTGGTGTCGATTACTTGAACCTTGAAGTTAGCAGGTTGCCCTACGATCGCTTGCTGATCGCCAGCTAGCCTTACTTCTAATCCTTGCGATCGCTTTATACCTGCCTCACTAGTGGCAATATTCTGGGCATCAGGATTAGCTTGGTGAGCGACTGAGCCTTGGTCTGTCCCATGTGATTCTGCCATTTCGGCGTTGATATTAACGAATAGTAGAGCGCCAATTGCTAGCACCGTCATACCACTTAGCAATAACCTGACTCGCTGAGGTGCGATTTCGCCTGTGGCGACTTGTTGCTTACCACCAATAATCCAGCCTCCACCTAGTCCCATTACAAGCAAAACGATTGCTAGAATTGCAAAATAGAGATACTTCACACCACTTTCGGGTACATCCAGACTTAAAGTTTGTTGAAATGGTGCAAATGCTTGGGCCACTGTAGGGGTGGCGTTTACCTGCAATTGATAGGTGCCGCGAATGGGAAGCATCTGTTGCACTTGCAACTCGCCGTTGGGAGCGATCGCCTCCACATCTAATAACTTTGTGCCTTCCACATTTGGGAAATCAGTTGTAAACCAGGGTGTTGGAGCTGGGGCAAGAATCTGGAGGTGGATCTTGGCATTGGTAAGGGGACGACCAGCAGAGTCTAGCGCTTGCAAAGTCAGGCGCGTCGGCGTTGGAGTCACAGCAGCCTCGGCTTCAAAGGGTAAAATTTGGCTGACTGGCGGTTCGGTGAGCAATCTCACCGTAGACTGTGGCTGGGAAACGATCGCAGAGCGACTGAAAATTAAAGCGACCGCACATGTTAATGCCAAAAAAGCAATCGGCTTGATCGATCTGAACTTAAACATATTAATCCTGGCTTCCTGCTAGTTTTAAATACTGACTCGAATGCTGGCAACTAATGGCAAGCGACAGTTAGGGTATGGTGACGCAGAGAGTGCATTTGGTCATGTATAGCAGGGTAGGTAGAAAAATAGATAGTCCAGATGATTAAAGCGCACAGCGACACATACAAAGTCGCTTGCATGGGGACGGATAAAGTAAATCGGGCTAGTTTTTTGGAAAAAGCAGTTTGGGATGCAGTTGTCATCATGTACCTCGCAGATGCACTTAAATTACTCACTTACTTGGGCGGGCATTCTGACTTTTCAGCAACCAAATTACATAGTGAGGAGTTAGTTAAGAAGCCCTATCACTGCATAACTGGTAACTGAGTCTACAGTTGCGGGACAGCGTCGGATTTACACCGCTCTTTCCCCGTTACCTCTAGTAGCTGATCCCTACTAGAACCGATAAGCTTGCACATCATATCATGGGGGGCTGCCCAGGTTTTTAAAGCTTTGTTTACATCGTTAATTTAACCTAGGGCAAGCAACGGCTGTTAGTCTTGCGGTTGGACATTGCTGCTCTAAGCATGGCTGACTATAGGCAGGATCTGTTTCTGGGGTGGGGTAGGCTTGGCCAAAAACCATTTTGCAACTGAGATCTTCAAAATTTGGGGTCATGGTGAGGGGAATACCAAATTTTTCGGTAAAAAAGGTTTGGGTAGGCACTTTACACATATTTACGCACATGCCAACGCAGCCGCTGTCCGCGAGGTAACGACATTTTTTGATATTCACAGCAGATAGTTGCGATCGCACCGTCCCATCCGCCAAATTGACTTCAGCTTCAGCTATCTCACACGGCCCCACCAACCACTCAAACAATTGGGCTGCAAACCACGCATTTAGCACGCACACCAGTCGTGTAGGAGAAGAAAAAGTGCGAATCGCCCAGAGTACTGGAGAGGGTACTAAAGATTGCAGTACTTGAGCCACGATTGCTTGCTGCTCTTGGGCATTACGTCCCTGCATAATTTGTTTCGACAAATCCACAAAACCGCCATAGCCACTGACTTTAGTTCCCGTACCCAGAGCTTGAGACATCTTGCTAGAAAACAGCCAGATAAACAGGCGATCGATGAAATTGTCGTTGTATTCATCACTGAATTTATCTTTGACAACAGTTTGTACGGCTTTCGGCTGCATTGCTTTCCTCAAATCAGACTGCCTGGATTCAATCCTAACAATCTTAACTGAATCCCCAGGTGCGAAACAATGTCGGGTTTACACCACATTTTTCTCTTTGCCCACACTTATCCTAAGGACGATATTCTGTTCAGATCCCTTGATATAGCCAACACCTTATCGTTAGGACAAATTTTAATTGGGTTGAGGGGGCATTACCCCACGGGAGGGGTTCTACCCCCTAAACCCCGTCCTAACCTAACTGGCATCTGTACATGGAAATGAGATCGTCGATTGAGGATTACTCTGCGAGAAGACGCTTCGCGTCTACGATGCCCCAAAAATCGACACACTATCATCGATTAGTCCCAACATCAAAGATGTAAACCTGTCAGAATGTTGGTAAGTTGAACCTGACCTCCAGCTGCTGAGGGTGGAGTCCTATAGCCTCCCGAACCCACCATTTTAATAGATAAAAAGAATAAGAATATAGTGAAAATCTCAGCCGCAGACATCAAACAAAAGGCACTAAAGCTAGGTTTTAGTCGCGTGGGGATCGCCTCAGCTACCCCCGATCCTGCAATCGCTCAAGCTAATGACAGATTACAAGCTTGGCTGACGCAGGGCTATCACGCAGATATGGCCTGGATGCAAAATCCCAAACGCCAGGATATTATGCAGGTGATGCCGAGCGTGCGATCGCTGATTTCCTTGGCCCTCAACTACTACACTCCACATCAACATAGTGGCGATCCCCAGACTGCCAAAATTTCTCGCTATGGTTGGGGACGAGATTATCACCGCGTCTTGGGCAAAAAGCTAAAAGCCTTGAGTATCTGGTTAGAGGCTCAAGCCAACGACGAACCAATTCAGACGCGCTTTTATGTCGATACTGGCCCGATCGCGGAAAAAACATGGGCAGAACGGGCGGGGATTGGTTGGGTCGGCAAGCACGGCAACCTGATTACCCGTGATTATGGCTCCTGGGTATTTCTGGGCGAAGTTCTCACTAATCTAGATTTGGAACCAGATTTTCCACATGCCGAACATTGCGGCACCTGTACGCGTTGCATACAGGCTTGTCCGACAGGAGCGATCGCGCAACCATTTGTGGTTGATGCCAATCGCTGCATTGCCTACCACACGATTGAAAATAAGGCGGAGGATTTGCCAGAGGCGATCGCTACTAATCTAAATAATTGGGTCGCGGGTTGCGATATTTGCCAGGATGTTTGCCCTTGGAATCAGCGTTTTGCCCAAGAAACCCATGTCGAAGATTTTCAGCCCTATCTGCATAACGTTAATCCGCAGTTAAGTGACCTGGCGAAGATTTCGGAGGAAGAATGGGATCGAGCTTTTACGGGTTCGGCACTGCGGCGAATCAAGCCAGAACGTTGGAGGCGCAATGCCAGAAAAGCGAGTAATAAAGACTAAAGAGGGGGATATGGTGGTGAAGAGATGTCAGATAAGCAAACCTATATTCGTGAGAGCAGAGCTATATATGATAGCGCTTGCTCAGCATATGAAAGACAGTATTTTGATTGGCAGTCAGGTGGATTTGTGCTGACACATAATGGACATAATCGCGATGATGCTTTTTCATCCGAACTATTTGTAGCAAAGGTGTTTGCACAAAGCGGCAGTAGAGTTAAGCTGCTAGAGGAGTCTGATGCCGTTCCTGGTAAGCGTCCTGATGCTGATATTAACGGCGAAATTTGGGACTTTAAAGAAATCGCGAATGCCGAGAATATTGCAGGTGCAACTCAACAGCAGATTCGGCGGGGTAAAAAGCAGGCTGATAAAGTGACTTTATATGTTACTCAGGAATACGATATTGCCGATGTTAACCTAGGTATTGCAAGTGCAATCAGGATTGATATAGCCAACCTAATCCAGAAGATCGCTTTCATAGATCGCGCTGGAAGGTTGCAAATTCTAAACAGAGAGGAACTTATGAATGGAAAACGCTTTCAATAACTTTGAGTACATCATCAAAGAAGGAATCAAGAATAATATGCCTGAGATGTCTAAGATACTCATCTTAGGACAAATGCATTATGCGATGGGGCGTGGAGATTTGATAATTCGGCAAGTTGAAGAGCTTGAGGCTATGCTTGGCTACTCATTAAAGAACTACAAACGTGAGCTTGAGTATGCTCTTGCTGGTAGTAGCGAGGAGGATGACGTTGCCGCATAAACGCAATAATGATCATAGGTGGCAGGAGCAAAATTGATGCACGATCGCTAATAACAACAACTAATAACTGACTACAATAGTTCAGAGTGCTTTTATCGCACTCCTAATACCCAATCGTCTAGAAATTTGCAAATAATGACCACGGTTCTGCCCCACCCACCGCTCTCAACTACCTCAAATACGCTGGATCGGCGATCGCCAAATCAGCAACTGTTGCCCCTTACAGCCAAAATCAACGAGGCCGATCGCCTGGAAATTGGTGGCTGCGATGTGGTGGAACTAGTGAAGCAGTATGGTTCACCCCTATACGTTCTAGACGAAGTGACCCTGCGTACTGCCTGTCAGCAATATCGCGATGCCTTTAAGCACTTCTACAAGGGCACCTCACAGGTACTTTATGCCTCTAAAGCTTGGAATTGTTTGGCAATCTGCGCGATCGTGGCATCAGAGGGCTTGGGAATCGATATTGTCTCTGGCGGAGAACTATTTACGGCGATCGAAGCGGGAGTCGATCCTCGCCTGCTTTATCTACACGGCAATAATAAATCCTTAGAAGAATTGCAGTACGCGCTCGAAGTTGACTGCACGGTGGTAGCGGATAACTGGCTGGAATTGCAAACCCTCGATCGCCTCGCCGCTGAAATGGGTAAAACACCACGCATTATGTTGCGCCTCACCCCAGGGATTGAATGCCATACCCACGAATACATCCGCACTGGGCATCTCGATAGCAAGTTTGGCTTCGATCCTAACGATGTCGATGCTGTGCTGGAGTTTGTCGCCAAATCCCACCTCAACTGTATTGGTCTGCACGCCCACATTGGTTCGCAAATTTTCGAGTTGCAGCCCCATCAAGATATTGGTGAAGTCATGGTGCAGTGGTTTAAGCTAGCAAATACGCAGTATGGACTCAATTTGTCAGAATTAAACATCGGTGGTGGACTCGGAATCCGCTATACTGAGTCCGACGATCCACCAACGATTGAGGCATGGGCGCAAACTGTTTGTGATGGTGTGACCGCAGCCTTTGAGAATAATGCCTTACCTCTGCCTAAACTTTTGTGCGAACCTGGGCGATCGCTAGTTGGTTCGGCTTGCGTTACGGCGTATACAATTGGCAGTAATAAGACTGTACCAGGCGTGCGTACCTACGTTTCTGTGGATGGTGGTATGTCTGATAACCCCAGACCAATCACCTACCAAGCCCAGTATCGCGCTGCGATCGCTAATCGCATGACTGCGGCGGCCGATCAAGTTGTCACCGTTGCTGGTAAGCACTGTGAATCGGGTGATATTTTGATCAAGGATATCTCTCTACCTCAGACCGAACCTGGTGATGTGCTTGTAGTATTGACAACAGGAGCTTATAACTACAGTATGGCTTCCAACTACAACCGTTTACCTAAGATCGCTGCCGTGCTGGTACAAGAGCGAGAAGCTAACCTGATCCTTAAACGCGAAACCTATGTGGATCTGATTCGTCAAGATTGCTTGCCGTCAAGGTTGAAGGTTTAGCTAGATGAAATGAATGTGAGGGCTATGGATGCAGTGGTTAATCAACATCAACTTAAATGCATTCATCTGGTGGCTAGATGTATTTTTTGTGCTGTCTCTGGTGTACCTGATGCTAGCAATGAGCAGCGATCGCCGTACTCTGTTGATGGTGCGTGGTTTTATCATCCTGCTGATCGTGAATGTGATTAGCACCAGACTAGAGTTCAAGTTACTTAGTTTCGTCCTTGATAAGCTTCTGGTGGGGGCAGCCTTGGCAATGGCTGTGATCTTTCAGTCAGAGCTACGCCGCTTTCTCGAGCAGCTCGGACGTGGCGAGATCCTATTGCTGTTGCGCCCTGTGCGCAATCGACGTTCCCACTCAATTTCTTCGAGGATCATCGATGAACTAATTGAAGCCGTAGTCGAGCTTTCGCAGAACCGAACAGGAGCGTTGATGATTTTAGAAACTAGCGAACCAATCGAAGAGCGCGACTTTCCGGTCCCTGGTGTGCGGATCAATGCGGAATTAACCAAGGAACTACTACAAACTATCTTTCAAACTTCAACATTGTTGCATGATGGTGCGGTATGGTTGCGAGGCGACCGCGTAATCGCAGCAGGAGTAATCTTGCCACTTTCCGATCGCGCAGCCTCCCGCGAAATTGGCACCAGACATCGCGCGGCCATGGGGATCACCGAACGAATTAATGCCTGTTTTTGCATCGTAGTCTCCGAAGAGACAGGCTCGATCGCGATCGCCGAAAATGGTATTTTAGATCGACCAATTACTAGTGCAAAGTTACGAGAAATTCTTGAAGATAAATTTGCCTCTTCGGCACCAACCACTTTAGTCGGAACAGTTCCGCGTTTTGGTTGGTTATGGAGGTTGACTGGTCTGGGGACAATGTTTAAACGGAAATTGCCGCTAAAGAAATGACTGCTAAGCTACTGCAAACTCTACCTGCCGATCTAGATCGTCAACGTCTACCCAAGCATGTAGCTGTGATTATGGACGGTAACGGTCGCTGGGCAAAAAAGCAAGGATTACCTCGCGTTGTAGGACATCGGCAAGGTGTAGATACGCTCAAGGACTTGCTGCGTTGCTGCAAAGATTGGGGGATAGAATCACTCACTGCCTATGCTTTTTCGACTGAGAACTGGGGAAGACCCGTCGAAGAGGTGGATTTCCTGATGATTTTATTTGAGCGGATGCTTCGACAAGAGCTAGCGCAAATGCATCTAGAGGGCGTGCGGATTCGCTTTGTTGGAGATCTTGCCGCTTTACCTAAATCGTTGCAGACGGAGATGCAGCGCTCTATGGTCGAAACGGCTGATAATCATGCAATTGAATTTACAGTTGCGATTAACTATGGCAGTCGCCATGAGATAATCAAAGTATGCCGTCAACTGGCAGAAATGGTGGAGCACGACCACCTCAAGTCTGAAGAAATCACCGAAAAACTATTTGAAGAACATCTCTACACTTCGGGAGCCAGCGATCCAGATCTGCTAATCCGTACAAGTGGAGAAATGCGAATTAGTAACTTCTTGCTGTGGCAAATTGCCTATTCAGAAATTTACTTTACGGATATTCTCTGGCCAGAATTTGATCGAGTAGAATTCCATCGCGCTTTAATCGCATATCAAGAACGCGATCGCCGCTTTGGTAAGATTTAAGAATTCCCCGAATTTAGCGAAGCGAAATCAAGGGAATGTCAAACCACTTTGAGTTAGACATGCGCTAATCTATAGCTAGGTAATGGCAGTCATTAGTCAGTCCTAGTTTTTTGCGGTATAGAGGGTTAGTTATGTCTAATTTTGTCGGTCTGCACGTCCATAGCGAATATAGCTTACTGGATGGGGCAAGTCAGCTGCCAAACATGATCGACCAGGCCGTAGAGTTAGGCATGGAGGCGATCGCACTAACGGATCATGGGGTGATGTATGGGGCGATCGAGCTGATCAAAATCTGTCGCAGCAAAGGGATTAAGCCCATTGTGGGCAATGAAATGTACGTTCTCAATGGTGATATTACGAAGCAGGAAAAAAAACGCAAGTATCACCAAATTGTCCTAGCCAAAGATACGCAGGGTTATAAAAATCTAGTCAAGCTCACCACGATTTCTCACCTGCAGGGCTACCAAGGCAAGGGCATATTTGCCCGCCCCTGCATCAACAAGGAGAATTTAGAAAAATATAAAGAAGGGTTAGTCGTGACATCGGGTTGCTTAGCGGGGGAAGTACCACAGGCCATCTTGCAAGGACATCCTGAAATCGCCCGTGAAGTCGCCGCCTGGTACAAGGAAAGATTTGGCGATGACTATTACCTCGAAATCCAAGATCATGGTTATCCTGAAGATCGGACTGTGAATGTGGAGATCGTGAGAATTGCGAGAGAGTTAGATATCAAAATTGTCGCGACTAATGATTCCCATTTTGTCTCCTGTCACGACGTTGAAGCCCATGATGCTTTGCTTTGTATCCAAACTGGCAAACTAATTACAGAATTAAAGCGACTGCGGTATAGTGGTGCTGAATATCTGAAATCTTTCGATGAGATGAAGTTGCTATTTCGCGATCATTTAACTGATGATGTAATTGCGGAAGCGCTTAATAACACCGTAGAAGTAGCCGCAAAGATCAAGAGTTACGACATCATGAGCGACCCGCGCGCGGCGGAATATGCAGTCCCTGCTGGCCATACAGCGGATACTTACCTAGAGAATCTCACCTGGCAAGGGCTCCTAGAAAGATTTAAAACGGAGCACCGAAGTGATATCCCTGAAAGTTACCATGAGCGGATGCACTACGAGCTGCAAATCATGCAGCAGATGGGATTTTCTACCTATTTTCTCGTTGTCTGGGACTACATCAAATATGCTCGCGATCGCAATATTCCTGTCGGTCCTGGTCGTGGATCTGCCGCAGGTTCTCTAGTAGCCTATGCGTTGGGAATTACGAATATCGATCCCATCCATCATGGATTGCTATTCGAGCGCTTTCTCAATCCTGAGCGCAAGTCTATGCCAGATATAGATACTGATTTCTGCATCGATCACCGCGACGAACTGATTAAATACGTCACTCAGAAGTATGGCGAAGATCGTGTCGCACAGATTGTTACGTTTAACCGCTTGACTTCTAAGGCTGTGCTAAAAGATGTAGCTAGAGTTCTGGATGTCCCCTATGGCGAAGCGGACAAAATGGCAAAGATGATCCCTGTATCTAGGGGGAAGCCTGCTAAGCTCAAGACCATGATTTCAAATGAGACTCCAGCACCAGAGTTTAAGGAGCGCTACGACAAAGATCCTAAAGTCTTCCATTGGTTAGATATGGCAATGCGAATCGAAGGCGTTAACAAGAGTTCTGGGGTTCATGCAGCGGGTGTAGTAATTTCGCCGATGCCTTTAGATGAAATAGTCCCTTTACAACGAAATAACGATGGTGCTGTAATTACGCAATATCCTATGGAGGATCTTGAATCTTTGGGTCTATTAAAAATGGACTTTTTGGGTTTGCGTAACCTCACAACCATTCAGCATACGGTCGATCTAATCAACGAAAGTCATAAGGATATGAATTTCGATATTAATGCAATCGCACCCGATGCACCTACTCCTGGGAATGAAGAAACTTACAAGTTGCTAGGTAGAGGTGATTTGGAAGGAATCTTTCAGCTTGAATCATCAGGTATGAAGCAGATTGTGCGGGATCTAAAGCCATCGAATATCGATGATATTTCCTCAATTCTAGCTCTCTATCGTCCAGGGCCATTAGATGCGGGACTAATTCCCAAATTCATTAACCGCAAACACGGGCGCGAGATCATGGATTACGCTCATCCTGACCTAGAGCCAATCTTGAAAGAAACATACTCGATTCTGGTATTCCAAGAGCAAATCATGAAAATCGCTCAAGATTTGGCTGGCTACTCTCTGGGTGAAGCCGACCTACTTCGGAGAGCCATGGGAAAAAAGAAACCAGCAGAAATGGAGAAGCAACGTGAGAAGTTTCTGGATGGCGCGGCAAGAAATGGGATTAAATCTAAAGTTGCTACTGACCTCTTCGAGCAGATGGTCTTATTTGCCGAGTATTGCTTCAATAAATCTCATAGTGTTGCCTACGGTTACGTTACTTATCAAACTGCCTATCTCAAAGCCAACTATCCAGTTGAGTATATGGCGGCACTGTTGTCATCGGCTAGCGGCGATCAGGCCAAGGTGCAGAGATATATTGCCAGTTGCAACGGTATGGGAATCGATATCTTACCACCTGATGTTAATTCCTCTGGTGTAGATTTTACTCCCCGAGATCGCCAGATAGTATTCGGCTTAGCAGCGATTAAGAATCTTGGTGCGGGAGCGATCGATTCAATTTTGGCAGTGCGCGATCGCGAAGGAAAATTTAAAACACTTGCTGACATCTGTAGTCGCGTGGATTCCCGCGCTTTGAATAAAAAAGCTCTAGAAGCATTAATTCAAACTGGTGCGCTAGATTCCATGCAGCCCAATCGCCATCAATTAATGAGCGATCTAGAAATTACCTTAGAATGGTCATCACGCAAAGCGAAGGAACAAGCATCTGGTCAAGCTAGTCTCTTCGATCTGTTTACTGAGGATACCAGTAGCGAGAATACTTTTGATGACACACCCAGTGGCCCTAAAGTGGAGGATTACCCCTCTCAAGAAAAATTGAGACTGGAGAAAGAACTGCTAGGCTTCTATATTTCCGATCATCCCCTCAAAGTTGTCAGTAAATCAGCTAAACTAATGGCTCCAATTAATCTTAGCGAACTGGCTGACTGTCATGAGAATATGACGCTCACAGCCATCGTTTTGATTTTAGATATCAAGGACATTACTACCAAAAAGGGCGATCGCATGGCAGTACTCCAGGTTGAAGACCTTACTGGCAGTTCGGAAGCGGTTGTATTCCCCAAAACCTATGAGAAGGTGCGATCGCACCTGCAAAAGGATAATCGCCTCATGGTGTGGGGGAAATTAGATCGCCGTGACGATCGCGTGCAGTTAATTATTGAAGATATGCAACCAATTGAATCAGTGCGTATGGTTCGTGTGGAGCTGAGTCAGGAGCAGGCTATGGATATCCAAAAACTTCATCAACTGCGGGAAGTCCTAAAAGCGCACCAGTCTGGGGAAACAGAAGGTGCAAAAGTGCCAGTGATTGCTGAATTGCCATATCATTCGCAAATGGTCCGGCTTGGGAATCAATTTTGGGTGACTGATGACTCCACTGCTGTAGCTGCACTGACTAAAGCTGGATTTAAGGCCATGCCCGATGCGATCGCTAATAGATAAGGATGGCCAATACTCTAATTACATCAAACCAACCTACAAGCTCAACAAACTTGAGCTAGAAGTCACAATCCCATTTTTCAATCGCTTTCAAATAAAACTCTATGCCGTGGTCTTTTATTAAAATATGTAAAGGACGAGGAAAATCCTTGAAAGCTTCCCTTGCGCCATCAACTGAATCTAGGAACTTAAACCACCATCCAGGATCGTTATACAATTTCTCCTCTTCTGAAATATATAGAAATGAGCCTACATGGCTGTAGCTCATAATTCGAGCTGGCATTCTGGTAACGGGATCGTTGTTGTTTTGGAAACGAAAAAACCGAGACTTAGCTTCTACATTGAAGATTCTAGCTGTTTCGAGAGTCATTGCGCGTGGCTGGCCAAAGGTATATGTCGAAATGAAGGGAAAATCCATATGAATGAGTTTCGCGGCAGCCACAGTCGCCATAGCACCTCCCAGACTGTGTCCTGTCAAAAAGAGAGGTCGCTTTTTTTTATCTCTTAGAAGGTTATGTTGATCAAATAATTTCCCCCAAACATCGTTGACTGAATTCAAGAAACCACGATGAAAGCCTCCAAATAGTGCCCTTTCAGGAAACATATTAAAGTTGTCCAACCAATCAGTGACTTCGTCGGTACCACGGAAAGCAAAGCAAAAATAGTCTTCATGTTCTATTAATGCTGCCTGTGCGCTATTTTTGGAAACACCGAACACAGAAATAAAATTTGTATCATCTTTCTTTAAGTTTGCAAGGATTTTTTCTTCATCTGGCTCAGGATTATTTTGCTTTCTAGTATAGATTTCGCCAGCGATTCTTGCCATCCAGTAAGCATTAGATTGACTCAGAGTTGTTTTGTAGGGTTCAACATTCTTCATAAATTTTTCCTAGAATAAAAAAGTCATTTACCAACTTAAAAAGTTCAGGTTCACAAAGACTTAGAATCTTTTGATAGAGTTAGCGACTTGAAAATATCTATAATAATCACTGAGACGTTTTTCAATTTTCTCTGGGACAGGTCTTATCTCCTTGTTCTTTGAGAGTTCCATAGTTTTACGTCTAAACTAGATATCCAAAAACCGCTAAGCACAATATAGCACGCTAAATCGCGGCATACTAAAGCATCTAACAGTCCAGCAATTCTGAACAGCATCTTTTAGCGCATATTGAGATCTAATTGCGAGGTGTCAAATCCTTACCTCAACCTCAACTACGATTGGACGTTCTCAAGCCCCCATGTTATTCAACTAGCGATGAAATCAACCACTAACTGAGAAGCGCCGAACCGCTAAAAGACTACCAAGCACTCCTACGGTAGAACCAAACAATATCAGGATTGCAGGCAACAAGAATTGTGAGCGCGGATCGGAAAGCAACCCTACTGTGAGAGATTTGATTAGCTCTGGTTGGTTGACGATCGCATTGCCCAGAAAATTTAGGATTGCAGTTAGCATAAAGTAGGCGATCGCGGCGCCCGCAATGCCAAACACCACACCTTGCAAAACAAACGGAAAGTAAATCCAGGTTGCTGTCGCCCCCACTAACTGCATCACTTCGATTTCCCGCCGTCGTGCTAAGACAATCAGACGAATCGTGGTTGTAATCACAGCGATCGAGATCGCTGTGAATATACTGGTGACGATCGTGCCAATACTAGTCATGGCTTTGCGTAATTCTGCCAGGCGATCGACCACTTCATTCGTGTACCAAACTTCGTTGATGCCCTTTAATCCCGAAATCCGTTTTGCAACATCAGGTACGCGATCGGACGATACCGTGCGCACCTTAAACTCATCCACCAGGGGATTTCCGCCCAGTTGCTGCGTGGCTGCGCCCAATTCAATTTTGCCCAGATCTTTTAACATGGTTTCCCAGGCTACATCCTTAGGAATCAGATGGATGGCGGCCACGCCATCAACTAACATCAGTCGCGGTTGGAGTACCTCCGCACTGGCTGCTTCATCTAGATACACCGATATTTCTAACTGGCTACCCATTTGCCCTAATAAACCCTCTAACTGCCAAGAGACTTGCAAACTAGCGCCAAAGAGAAACAGCAATATCGCAACCGTACTCACAGCAGCCCAGTTCATCCAGCCGCCACGTTTTAAACCCAAAAGGGTTTCTTTAAGCAAATACTCTAATTTGGTCAGCAGTCGGGATATATTTTTGCGATCGATCATGGTTTGACCCCATAAATATAGCCATCTTTGAGTTGTGCTACGGAATGATTTGCCGCACGTACCAACTGTTCGTCATGGGTAGTCATCAGAATTGTGACACCAAAGGAGTTTAGCTTCTTAAAAATTTTAATTACTTGCCAGGCATTTTCAGGATCGAGGTTACCAGTAGGCTCATCGGCCAGTAACAAGGGAGGTGTGTTGACGATCGCCCTGGCAATACTAGTGCGTTGCTGCTCGCCACCAGATAATTCTTCGGGGAAACAATCTGCCTTGCCAGTCAGCCCAACCATCTTTAAGGCAGGCATAAGGCGGCGTTGAATTTCGGCTTTAGAGAATCCCTGTGCCATTAGCACAAATGCCACATTTTCGGCGACAGTCCGCCTGGGTATGAGTTTATAGTCCTGAAATACAATCCCAATGCTGCGTCGCAACATGGCCAGACCATTTCCCTTTAGGCCCTTGAGATTAAATCCATTAACGAATACTTCGCCATCAGTTACTTGCTCAGCCCCATAGAGCAATTTCAATAACGTTGACTTCCCCGAACCAGAATGCCCCGTGACAAAAAGAAAATCGCCCTTGAGTAGCTCTAAACTAATCCCCTTAAGCCCCTCAAATCCGTTGGTATAGGTTTTTCGTACATTCTCGATTCTGACTACTACCTTTCTGCCTTCGGCAGTGAAATTAGTCTCAGGATCGGAAGGTTTTTCCTTTTGCTGACGAAATTTGAGCGGGAGTTTGAGCATGGATAGGGCTAAAGGCGATAAATTTTAAATAATTAATTTTTAACAGGACTTACGTATTAATCCCCAAGAACTCAAGTTCTTGGCTCAAAGCTAAAGTCTGCTCAAGCAGACTAGGAAATGTCTACAATTAAGCTATTCCAAAAGGTTTAAGCTTTTAGACTGCAATTTACGGCAAGGCTTTTGCATACATCCTGTTTAAAGCAATTGTGGTGAGAATACCTTATTGCAGGTAAAGAAGAAACCCCCATATTTAACGGTCATGTTCAGCACCTCACCGATCACTGCTCAATCGCGTTGGGTAATGCTTCAATGACGACGGTACCTCTCTCCACTGCTTGAATTCGCAAGTCATAGCCGTAAAGTAAACTCATTCCAACTAATGGATCAGTTTCGGCAGAATTAATGGGGATACTTCGGAACTGACCATCCCATATCACGACTGCTTCATACACATTAAATGTAGTTTCACTGCCATCCCCTAAAGTCCCTCGATCAAGGCCTGTCCAGGGCAGGGATAACTCAGTAATTATTTTGTCAGGTAAGCTCAAGAATCCTGTAAAACCTGTGTCGATAACTGCATCAATCACTTGTCTCTTAGAATTGCTGTTCCCAATCACAATCCGCACTGTAGCTTCACAGTTTGCGTTGACAACACCAAGAATCATACAGATTCTCTGAGGCTCCGAGCACCAAAGCGATGTACTGCCCGATAGCCAATACGGACGATCCACGGTTGGGCATCTGGCAGACGCTCAAATAGTTTATGTGTGGCAGCCAAAATATCATCGGCAATCTCAAAAGCTCCAGTTTCAATATCGATCGCCACAATTTTGCCATTGTTGTTTGCTTCAACTTGAGGGCGCACCTGAGACGCATAGATCTCATCACCACGCCGTGCGAACTCCGCTTTACTGTAACGGGGCTGACGAACAATCATAGGTTTGACCTAATTTCAACATTGCCACCCCTATTTTAGACTACGTGCGGTTAGCTAAATCCTCGAAGAATAGATCTCAAACCCAATGACTCCATGCGCACACTCAGCAAAAAGCTGATTTGCGGCCAACAGTTCGGGAATCATAACCCGCAATTTAGGGATCAGTACCTCCAGCGTTTCAGCTTCAGTGACAAGTCCTGGCACAGAATCACTCGTAGCGACCCAAACCGATGCCTCATCATCCCAAAAGGCTTCTACCACAATCATAATTTCTGGATCTGCAGTCAACATTTTGTCTTTCTCCTTCGCTAGCGCCACCTGAAGTTTTGGGTAGAGATATCTCACCTATTTTAGGCTATATTCCTTCCGCTAAATCTGGGAAAGCCTCAGCAACAGCAGGATGCGCGATCGCACCGCCCTTAATATTTAGTCCTTTTGCCAGAGCAGGGTTGAGATTCAGAGCATCTAAGCCGCGATCGCTTAGCAACTGCACGTAGGGGAAAGTGGCATTTACCAACGCCTGTGTCGATGTCCACGGCACAGCACCAGGCATATTCGGTACACCGTAGTGCAATACACCTGCCATTTCGTAGACGGGATGGCTATGGGAAGTGGGATGCATGGTTTCAATGCAACCGCCTTGATCGACGGCAACATCAACGATGACGGAATGCGATCGCATCTGACTCACTACTTGCTTGGATACCAATATGGGCGCTCGACTCCCAGTTACCAGAACTGCGCCCACGACTAAATCCGCATCTTTGACGGCTTCAGCAATATTGCTCGGATTGCTATACAGCAGCTCTACCCGCGAGCCAAAGATCGTCTCTAATTCGCCTAAACGCAACAAATTCACATCTAGAATCTGAACCCTTGCGCCCAGCCCGACCGCCATACGTGCCGCTTCAGTGCCAACTACGCCACCACCAATTACAGCTACCCGCCCTGGACGCACACCAGGAATGCCGCCCAACAATACACCGCTACCACCCTGCTGCTTAGTTAAGAAATGCGCTCCAAACTGCACCGATAAACGCCCTGCAATAATGCTCATGGGTACGAGCAATGGCAACTGACCATTCGCGAGTTGTACAGTTTCGTAGGCGATGCAGGTTGCACCCGATCGCATTAAGGCGGCGGTTAATTCGCGATTGGCGGCTAGATGGAGGTAGGTAAATAGGAGCAGGCGATCATGCAGCAAGCCGTACTCAGAGGGCAACGGCTCTTTAACCTTCACCACCATATCCTGGGCATAGATTTCCTCAGCACTAGCGGCGATCGCGGCACCAGATCCTTCATAATCGCGATCCGAAAATCCTGCCCCAACACCTGCGCCTGCCTGCACTTTCACGGTATGGGAACGGCTTACTAGAGTGGCGATCGCCGCAGGAGTCAGACCAACGCGAAATTCCTGATCTTTAATTTCCTTGGGAATACCGATTTTCATGCAGTTTTTATTCAGCTATTTTTCGCTATCACTCGTTAAATGTCTCTTTCAACACCGTCCGAGCCGCAAGTTGACTGCGGGTAGATGACAGAATCTCCGCTTCGCGGCGCAGTCTGGCAGCCGTATTCTGGGTTTCTAGTAATGCTTGTTGCTCGCCACTAGCACCATGAAAATTACTGGCAATCCAGTATGACAGTTCGATCGGACTGCGTGGAATTTGGGGTAGTTCGATCTCTTGCTCGGTCAGCTTTTGCGATAACCGCACGACATCGTCTAGTAGTTCGCGCACTTCGTTTGCCAGTAAATAAGGGCTGTCATCACCTGGCTCATCTTCAATAAACTCGACTAACCCAACCCGATACGGAGTTTCGCGTGTATACTCCAGTACCCGAAACCGTTGTTGCCCAACGGCAAGAAGCTTAAAGCGATCGTCAGGGAGACGATGGTATTGTAAAATCTTGGCCGCACAGCCCACATCCATAGGCTTCCCCCGTTCCGAGTCCCACATTTGCACTCCAAAGCAGCGATCGCCTTCGAGTACAGTGTTGATCATCATGCGGTAGCGATACTCGAAGATATGCAATGGTAGAGACTGACTGGGAAACAGTACTACCTCTGGCAACGGGAATAATGGTAATTCTCTAACTGTTAGGTAGGGTGATGTAGTCATTGCGGATACCGTGCGTGATATGGAGTGAAAGCGTTACCTTAGCCTAACATTCCTGGTTCGTGCTTGGCAGGAAGTTCTCATAATAACGATTAGCTTTCGCGGCTACGAATCCGCTGCCAGTACTTAGATTCTTCGATCGCCGGACGCATCTGTTCGTAAAGCTCACGAACGTTGAGGGGCAAGCGTTCCAGACTCAGCATCGGCGTGCTTTTGTCCTGGGTGTATAGCACTATATTCCCAGTCCCCATCAAGCGCTGACCAAAAGGCTTTTCTAGCTTAATATCATCAATTAGATATAGTTCCAGCGTATCGGTTTTACGGGAAAGTAACCCTGTTTCGATCACAATCCGCTGTGATGTGATTAGGTAATGGGTGGAAATGGTGCTAATCCAGAAATATAGCGCTCCTAGCCCCAGCGTGATAATCGACAAAAATAGCCTTGAAAGGCTGCCAATTATCGCAGGGCGACCATCGAAAAATACCGTTTCCGATCTGGTTTCTGATCTATCCGATCTAGGAGTATCGCTATACATCTCTACTGATATTCACTGACACAAACTACAAATTAGCCGCGCATTTTCTGCGACCATACACGCGTGGGCATACCCCATACGTAGATGAAGCCCTCGGCAGCTTTGTGATCGAAGCGATCGGCGGAAGTATAGGTGGCAAGATCTTCGTCATAGAGACTGTTGACAGATTTGCGTCCCACAATTGTGGCATTGCCCTTCAAGAATTTGATGCGCACCACACCTGTTACTCTCTCCTGACTGCTTTTGATGAAAGCATCGAGCGCAGTTTTGAGGGGGCTATACCAAAGACCGTTATAGATCATCTTGGCGTAGGTATCTTCGATGCCGCGCTTGTATTGCGCCAGGTCTGATGTGAGCGTCAGACTTTCTAGATCGCGATGGGCTTGAATCAATACCAACATTGCGGGTACTTCGTAGATTTCCCGTGACTTGATTCCCACCAGGCGGTTTTCCACCATATCAATGCGACCAACGCCGTTGTTGCCAGCGATCGCATTTAGTTCGGTAATTAATGCCACTGGTGATAGGGCTTTGCCATCGATCGCGACAGGAATACCGCGCTCAAAGGCAATTTCTGTATAGGTTGGTTCGTTAGGAGTATCGGCGATCGCCTTGGTGAGCGCATAAATTTCTTCAGGTGGCTCTTGCCAGGCATCTTCTAGAACACCAGCTTCAATACTGCGTCCTAGTAAGTTGCGATCGATGCTGTAGGGAGAAGATTTCTTGACGGGTGAAGCAATGCCGAATTTCTCGCCATAGGAAATGGTTTCTTCGCGGCTCATGCCCCATTCTCTGGCTGGAGCCAGGACTTTAAGATCGGGATTGAGGGCAGCGATCGAGACATCAAAGCGCACCTGGTCGTTACCTTTGCCTGTACAGCCATGCGCCACGGCATCAGCGCCATATTCTGCGGCAGCTTCCACCAGGATTTTGGCAATTAAGGGTCGCGCCAAAGCTGTGGTGAGGGGATAGCGGTTTTCATAGAGCGTATTTGCCTGGATCGCGGGGAAGGCGTAGTCGGTGACAAACTCTGCTGTCACATCTCTAACTAAAGAAACTTCTGCTCCCGATGCCAGAGCCTTAAGGCGAATTGGTTCTAGTTCATCGCCTTGACCGAGGTCGGCAGCCAGCGTAATTACTTCTTTAACGCCCCATTCCTGCTTGAGATAGGGAATACAAACTGAGGTGTCAACTCCACCAGAATAAGCCAGCACAACCTTATCTGCTCTACCCATGAATCTCTCTCTCCTAATTCTTTGTTCAGGTATTAGTTACGCGGCAAAAAAACAAAAGTAGCCCGGGTACTACGCCTATCCCAAGCATCCCTTAGTGCTGCTGTCTTCCGACCCTGACACAGTTCGGGCGTTGAAATCGCATAGATCCAGGCCATCTATACACTAGCATTAACTTGACGTTAAAGTGCTAGGAATACCTCACCAATTTGCAATCTGGTGCCGTTGGCAAAGTCCCAGCCCGTTTGCGATCGCTTCCCAGCCGGCTGCACTTCCTTAATTAAAAGCAATCCTGTGCCAGTTTGCACGACAAAACCGATATTTTTTCGCAGCTCCACTACGGCTCCTGCATTGCTCGCCGCCGTAGCTGAAGCATCCAGCACTTCAGACACGTTAATTTTGAGACGCAGATCCCCATAGTTGGTATAGCAATTAGGATAAAAGCCTCGAATCTGGTTGTGCAGTGCGATCGCACTTTTAGTCCAGTCCAATTGCCAATTGGCTTTAGAGACGATCGACACGTAGGTGGCAGCATCGTTATCCTGTGGTTCGGGAGCGGTCCCATCAAGTTGTCTGAGTGTCTGGATTAGCAGATCTGCACCTATGCTCGCGAGCTTCTGAGACAGGGTTTCTGCATTATCGTCAGGGGCAATCTCCAGACTTGCCTTCAGCAACATCGCCCCCGTATCGATGCCAGCATCCATCTGCATGGTGGTAATGCCTATTGTGGTTTCTCCATTGGCGATCGCCCATTGCATTGGTGCGGCACCGCGATATTTCGGTAGCAGCGAACCGTGGACGTTAATACAACCGCGTTTTGGTAGATCGAGAATCGTCTGGGACAAAATCTGACCGTAGGCTACCACTACAAATACATCGGCATTGATCTCTGCCAGTTCTGCCAGGGTAGCCACATCCTTTTTCAGGCGTTCTGGCTGCCAAATCTTGAGGTTAGGGTACTGCACCGCAAGCGCTTTCACAGGGGAGGGAGTAGTCTGATTGCCGCGCCCCCGTCGCGTATCTGGCTGCGTGACTACACCGATTACTTCAAAATCTGGCTCTGTTAGCAACCTAGCGAGTGTAGGTACGGCAAAATCTGGTGTACCGAAAAAGACTACGCGCATGTGATCTGATGACTCCCAAACAAAATTCCCCAACGCGATCAAATTAACTAACAGCTAGACTGATTCCATCTTTTTGCCAGTAATCTCGTTTTCAGCCCCGCCTCGATCGCTTCTAATACTCTAGTCATGCCTGTGGTATTAATTATTTCCGGTGCTTTACCCGCACGCTTACAGGTTTCAATCGCTCTTTCCGTAAGGGAATGACTGGCATAACCCGTCACGATCAATACTATGTCAGCACTGGCAATATGGCTTTCACCTTGGGCAGCTAGTTGCAGTCCACCCTGTTCTGTACACCAGATTAAGTTGATTTCCGAGTCGCGCAGGCGATTTTTGACCGCTGTTTCCAGGCGATCGTGACCGCCAAAAATTACGACTTTGCCGCGTAGATCGGTGTAGAGGCTAGGTCTTTTCTCGGATTTACGATGTCGCGTTGATGGTTGTACGTCCGGGGCGCGATCGACACGGGAGCGATTTTCTAAAGCTTTGTTGTAAATAAAGTTAAGCGTTTGTTCGTGGCTACCGCGCAGTTTTGCCACGGGGCCCTCTTCACTAAATGTATTAATTTGCCCGATTACAGCTTCTACCACTTCCTCAAGCGCCCCAATCACTTTGAGATCGCTTATGAACCCGCGTATGGAGATCGCGGCATCAGTGGCACTAAAGAAGTCCCTCTGAGTCTCCACCATTTCGATTAGATCTGCTTTCAGTTCGTGTCGCCATTGTGTAGTTTGGATGGCTATTCGTTCGTCTAATATTCGTTCTTCTTGCAGGATGAACTGGCGATCGGCGACCTGCGCCGCCAGAATCGGTGCTTCGGCCATTTCTTTTTTTATATCTTCGGCTTTCTGCTTCAGCATTTGTCTGGTGACGCTTTCGTTCACCCCTTCGAGCTCGAACTCTTGGAGCATATGCTCTACTTTGTCTAATAACGGTTTGAGTCTAGATTCAATTTGATCCACAGCCTCCTGCACCTGGCGATCACGTTGTTGTTGCAATCGCTTTTGTTCTAGTTCGGCTTTGGCAGACAATAACAAATTACCAACTGAGTCTTCTAGCTCATCCAGTTCAAAAATATCCATAACGTTTGGGCGGCACAATTTATTCATCCATTCACGTTAGCAGAAATGGCGATCTTCATTGAGGGACTAACGCACCTCAAAAATTTTTGGATAATATTCGGCTACAAAGCTTTAATGACTGCAACGTAAACTTGAAGCAATTCACAAATAAACTATTTAATGCCGATCGCTGTTCTTCGCCTCCCTGACATTCACGTGGGTAGCACTACCCACGGACGAGTTAACCCCAATTTAACTACGCTATTAGCCATCGAAAAACTCCCAAGCAATCCACAAAAACAAAAAGTGCACCTGAATAGACAACCATTGTTCGGTCTACTAGCAAGAAGCTAGCTGTTAGCATCTGAAACGAACTCGCAGCCAACCCAATAAATCCATATCCACTAAGAGAAGTATTTGATGCCAGCAAAATCCCGCCAGCGATCGCACATGCACTACTCGACCATTTGAGAATTTTAGCAAGTCTCTCTCTCTGAAGCGATCGCTTATGTCGTTTAGCCTCTCGTTGCGTAAGTTCATTTACCCCCATAATTCGGCTCAGATCTTTGAGTCCAGGAGAGATCGTGATGATTGGGATTTGTGCAGTTTGGGGAAACGATCTCAACTTCCGCAAAACCTCGAAGCAGTTGATCCCAGAAAGCGCCGATCCCATCAGGATTAAGTCTGGCATGGTTTCTTCGGCCAGTGTCAATCCGGCAAGGCCATTATGGGCAGTCGCCACTTCAAAAAGATTCCCATAAGTATCTTCGATCGACACTTTTGCCAATGACGCATCTGGATCGATTACCAAAATCTGCTTTCGAGTTGAGGAGGAGTGCATTAGTCTTTGACTCCTGATTTTGGATTCCGATCCAACGCAGTCGATGCACTTTTGTCAGATTGTGCCAACACAGTGATTCCAGCGATCGCTGTCCCTGCTAATCCCATTCCAGTCAAAAATTCCCCATTTTTGTCCGAATTCGTGACTAAGATGGTGACTCCAATAATTCCGCCAATTGTTACTATAAAGATAGGGGTTAAGGAGTTTATGAGTTTAGGAGTGATAGATTTCATAAGGTTTAACTTGCTCGAACTTCATATATTCATCAAACTCCACTACTAAATGAGTTCAAGACTGAGAATGACTGACTTGTTTCTGATTTGCAACTACTTTTATTTTGATTTTTACCGTGTAAGATTGGGACATTGGTTATGAGAGGCTCATGCCTATGTCTCTCCTCTCTGTACAAGAATTTTGAGAAGGCGATCGCACTAGTGCGGTTTAGTCGAATGTCCGATCAATTACTGCCGAATGAATCCTAAATAACGCCACGGGGAGGTATATGAGAGGATTAAACCTTGATCGGTTACACTGTATTCGCGCACATGTTCTAGTGCCTGAAAATAGTTGCTCTCTTGTGCGAGGATCTCCTCACTACCCCCTACTTTTGTAAGGGTTATCTTTTCAATCTTGATTTTGCCAGAAGCTCGCTCGAGTGATTCAACTTTGTAACTAGTGCAGAGTCACATCTAAAAGTTAGGGTTGGCAAGTTTGTCCAAATCGGCGAAGGTGTATAAAGTTAGGAGGTGCTTTATGCAGAAAAGATATATTGTCCGATTGACAGAAGAAGAGCGGTGTGAGCTTCGAGAGGT
>JANMRU010000071.1:0-14878 GCA_031388585.1 Pseudanabaena sp. SOY_30_concoct_251
ACGGCGCTAATGCTTTTGCTCGTATTCGTGGTTACATCTCTACTCTCAAAAAACAGGGGCTTGATGTTCTTGAGGCTCTTACCAATATCTTTCTGGGTAATCCTATTTTTGTCTAGCTCTTTTTGACCTGAGTTGTAACAAGTTCATACTGTAGAGAATGATGTTTGGATGCGTGTTAAGCCGATTTGCAACGGCATATTTGAAACTCCATACCGTATCCAATCGATGTGAAGCTATTGCCAAATCTATATTCCAGGCTATTTTCGCTTTTTGCTTTGATCTATATATAAATCCCTCTATACTGTGGAGATAATATTATGAATAGTACAGCCTCTATCACCGATGTCAAGCAAAATTTTGACCGCATTATTTTGATTGGTTGGGACGGCGCACAGCGCAATCACATGCAAGAAGCTTTGGTACACGGCGATTTACCAAATCTCAGTCAGTTGATCTCAGAGGGCACTCTAGTCTCAATCGACATCAATGGCAAGACAGATACCAATGCTGGATGGTCCCAAATCCTGACTGGCTACTCACCAGAGATAACTGGGGAGTATAGCAACATTCGCTATCAAGCAATTCCGAAGGGATACACGATCTTCGAGCGGCTGGAGCAGTTTTTTGGTGCTGATAAAATTGCGACAGTTGCGGCGATCGGAGGGGGTTCCCTTGTAGGTGCCGACCCGCCTGTAAAAGTACCTTTTCAAGGAACCGAGAGGCAGGAAGAGGAACTAGTTCGGAGAGGCGAGCAAATCATCATTGAGGATGGTATCAAGTATCGCCGTTTGTCGGCTAGGGCTTTCTATAATGCCAAAGATAGTATGGATGTATTCGTTAATGGCCTAACAGAAAATGGCAAAGTCGGTACGCAGGCGTTAGAGGCGATCGATAATTACAAGAACGAGCCGTTCTTTTTCTTCTTTCATTTTTACGAGAGCGATCTTCAGGGGCATGTCTTTGGCGAAAACTCTCATGAGTATAACGATGCTCTCATCTCTGCCGATAGCTGGCTCGGCAAGATCGTATCCAGACTAAAAGAGTTGAATCTATACGATGACACATTGATCTACGTAACCGCCGATCACGGTTTTGACGAAGGGAAGAGAAGCCATATCGATGCACCATACGTTTTTCTCGCAACGAATGATAAGGGGGTAATTCGGGACGGCGAACGTGCAGATATTGCACCCACAATACTCGATCGTTTTGGTGTCGATCTGAACAAACTCGATCCACCGCTTAGCGGACATTCGTTACTTGCAGAAAGTTCAATCCCTGTCGAATTTTTGGATTTGACGAATGATTCTGATAACTTTACGTTCGCTCCAAGCCAGATCGCAGGCGTTTTAGCGCGTGGTTTAGCTGGTAACGATACGATTTACGGCTCAATGGATGCAGAAAATATTAATGGAAATCAGGGGGATGACTTAATTCTCGGTAGTGGTGGCAACGATACCCTCTTGGGAGGACAGAGAAACGATACGATTTATGGCAACGACGGTTCCGATAAAATCAACGGTAATACAGGCGACGATCTCTTATTTGGCGGTAGAGGTGAAGAAGATACCCTCTGGGGCGGACAGGGAAACGATACATTGGTGGGTGACTTTAGTCGCGATTACCTCATAGGGGGAAGAGGGAACGATCTATTTATTCTCAGAACTGATATGGCAGTAGCTAACGCTGAGATTTGCAATGTCATCGCCGATTTTGGCAATGGTATGGATACGATCGGACTTACTGGAGGTATCACTCAAGCCGATATCTCCCTAGTTACCGCTGGTGGCAGTCTACCCTTTGAGAATGCTGATACCCTAATCAGATTGGGGCCAGAAGGTGATTTCTTAGGTTTAGTTAGAAATACAACTTCGGGAGAACTTGTTGGCCGATTTACCACCTTTCTAGGCTGACAAAAGATAAGTATATGCTCGATCCGACTCAAGGGAGACAACTATGAGGATTCCCATATCACCACGGTGCGATTACTGGCAATCGGCATGCGCCAGCCAGACCCAAAGGCGCGATCGCTAATTTTTAGACCCGGTGCCGCTTGGCGGCGCTTAAATTCTGCCCTTGTCACGAGCTTCACTACCTTCTCCACTACTTCAGGCTTATGACCAGCCAGGATAATATCTGCTGGGGATGCCTGTTCGCTAATCAGACGCTGCAAGATGTCATCCAGTACGTTGTAGGGTGGTAGTGAGTCTTGATCTGCTTGCCCAGGTTTGAGTTCCGCACTGGGAGCTTTAGTGAGGATGTTCTCAGGAATGATGGGATGTGGCGACTGGGTATTCAGCGATTGGACATTCAGCGATTGGGCATTCAGCCATTGACATAGCGAGTAAACTCTGGTTTTGGGAAGATCGGAAATTACCGCTAAACCACCATTCATATCACCATAGAGCGTGCAATAGCCAACCGCCATCTCTGATTTATTGCCCGTTGATAGCAGTAGATGTCCAAATTTATTCGCGATCGCCATCAGCAAATTACCACGAATCCGCGATTGCAGGTTTTCTTCTGTAATACCTGGCTCAGTACCAGTAACCATGGGAGAGAGAATGCGATCGAAGGTCTGCATCGCAGTTTCGATCGGTAGAGTTTGAGTAGAAATTCCTAGACTCTGAGCTAGCGCTAAAGCATCAGTAATAGAATGCTCAGAACTATACGGTGATGGCATCAATACACCTAAAACGTTATCTGCTCCCAAAGCTTTTGCCGCGATCGCGGCGACCAAGGCCGAGTCTATCCCACCACTTAATCCAATTACTGCCTGTTTAAAGCCACATTTTTGGGCATAGTCATGCACACCGAGTACCAGGGCTGCCCAAATCTCAGCATCATCGCTCTCTGTTTGGGGAGCGATTTCGCCTGGCAGCAAATCTTGCGTATCTTGGTCGAACTCTAAAACCAATAGATCGCTCTCAAAAGCGCTAGCTCGTCCGACTAATTTACCAGTGCGATCGCTGGCCATACTGCTACCATCAAAGATTAAATCGTCGTTGCCACCAACCTGATTAGCGTATACGATCGGTAAGTCATATTGAATTGCACTATGTTCGATCATGGCTTCGCGTAATATTCGCTTACCAACTGCAAAGGGAGATGCTGATAAATTAATTAGCAGATTAATATCCTTTGCCACTAGTTCGGCAACGGGATTGTCGGGATAGTTACGCTTACCCCAAAATTTCTCATCATTCCAAAAATCTTCACAGATCGTCACCCCAATTCGCACGGAATGAGATATTACTGAGGATTCACTAGATTTACATATCTCTAATGTAAAAAAATTACTCTCTTCACCAGGTTCAAAGTACCTTTCTTCATCAAACACATCATAGGTGGGTAAGAGGCGCTTGTGAAATACACGTTGCACTTTGCCATTTTGTAGAAGTGCGACACTATTAAATAGAGGTTTGCCACCTAATTGACTGGCATGAGCGTTAGCTTCGACTGTGCCAACTAATACGGAGATCGCTTCAGGTAGAGATTTTGCCAGCTTTTCTAGGGCGATCGCCATGTCTTGAATGAAGCCACGATCCATGAGCAGGTCGCGGGGCGGATAGCCGCAAAGTGAGAGTTCCGGCGTGAGTAGTAGATTTACGCTGCGATCGGCGCATTCTCGCGCTGCCTCTAAAATTTTGGCAGAGTTACCAACCAGGTCGCCAATGATTGGATTGAGTTGTGCAATTCCAATTTTCATCATATTTTCAGGGTCGCAATCTTATTTGTAGTTGACTCTTTGCTTCTTTAAGCTCAAACAAATTTGTAGCTTTAACCAGTTCGCTGAGCTTTTTATATCCATAGTTACGTGAGTCAAAAGATGGTGATAATTTTGTCAATTGACTGCCAAATGGTCCTAAATGCGCCCATCCATCTTCCTCGTCAACCGCTTCACAGGCATCTTTGAGCAGATCCAGTAATTCCTGATTAATCCCTAATTTCTGTTGCTCTGCATTCTCTTTTGGAGTAGTCGGAGAATTTATAGCTGACGATTTATCCTTCGACTTTAGATCGTTTGTAATAGCAATAGAATCAACGGCAGCATCATCAGAGCGATCGAGGATTTCAGTGTAAATAAATTTATCACAGGCGCTTACAAAAGCTACAGGCGTTTTCTTCTTTTCGCCGAAACCATAGACAACCAGACCAGATTCTCTAATTCGACTCGCTAATCTAGTGAAATCACTATCGCTGGAAACAATACAAAAGCCATCAAAGTTTTGCGTATATAACAAATCCATTGCATCGATAATCAAAGCACTATCAGTGGAGTTTTTGCCGACTGAGTAACCGAATTGCTGCATGGGCTGAATCGCAAATTTATTTAGCTTATCCTTCCACCCACTAAGTTGAGTATTTGTCCAATCGCCGTAAATGCGTTTAACATGAGCCGTACCATACTTCGCAATCTCCTTTAACAGAGGTTCAACCAACTTCGCACTAGCATTATCTGCATCAATCAGTACTGCAAGTCGATCCGATCTAAATTGCATTTCACCTTTCATAGGATGTTTATATAAATACTAGGGGTTTGTCTTTGAATGGAGCAAAGGCTTCGGCATCAAAACGGTACAGACTTGCAGGTCGACCAGCGCCTCGTGAGACTTTTGTACCAGTATCGGCTAGAAATCCCAATTTTAGTAATCGCGAACGAAAATTAGAATAGTCAGAAAAATTCTCGCCTAATACAGCGACATAAAGCTGATAGAGATCTCCCAGCGTAAATAATTCTGGTAATACATCAAAGGCAACAGGACTGTACTCTAGTTTATTGCAAAGACGACGGTGTCCGTACTCCAGGACGCGATTGTGGTCAAAGGCAAGTTTGGGTACGCGATCGATCGGATACCAAGCAATCCCACTTACACCATCGGCAATTAATTCTGCTTCTGAAAATTCGACAAGCGCGCAGTAGCTTACAGAAAGATAGCGCACACCATAACTATCAGGGGATTCTCTCGGATCGCGCCCTGGCTCGCCAAAAGTATAGAGTTGCTCCAAATAGAGATTCTTAACCCGAATCTTTTCCGCCAAAATACGGTAGGCAGCATCTTCTAAGGATTCACCCTGCCGTACTAGGGTTCCAGGTAAACACCAGCGATCGCGATATGGCTCTGAGTCCCGCATCACCAATAGTACTAATAGACGATTTTGCTCCGTATCGACAGAGAAAATCGCGTTATCAACTCCGACTTTAAAGTCTGCTAGTGGATATTTTTGTTTGTTTCCTGCCATTGATCCTGCCATGGATACAGGTGCTCCCGATCTATGTATTCTGCAACTGAAGGTATGATGCCCGAGCGATCGCCATTGTTACGATACGCTGAAGACGAGACCATTGGCACGCTAAGTTCAGCGATCGCGATTTCTACTCCCCGCGCTCTAAGGAGTTCGATCTCCTCACTAGGTATGGCATATCCTGCCCTTGGCACGACCAGAATACTAATGTGAGACAGTAACTCGTCAGCTCGATACCAAGAAGGTAACTGCGCAATCAGATCGACTCCCACTACTAGCGTAAATTTAGCATTTGGCCAAATCGCTTTTGCCTGTTCTAGTGTAATAAGGGTGCGCGGATTGCTAATTTCGGGGTGGAGTTCTAAGTTGTGGTATTGCGCTTGCATAGAGGCGATCGTCACTTGCATCATGTATAGGCGTTGCTCCAGATCAGCCTGATGCGACTTAAAGGGATTATTCGACACCCATACCACACAGAGATCGAAATGCTCGGAGAGCCATTCCAGGATAGCCTGATGTCCTAATGTTGGCGGGTCGGCACTGGTTCCAAACAGAGCAATGTTCATAGGAATGAGGGAAGTATGAAGGCGGAAGATAGAAGAAGGAAAGAGGAGCTAAAAGCTAAAAGCTAACCGCTGAGTGCTAAAAGCTCTTGCGAAAGTTCTACTTCGATTGGGTGAGATCGCTCTATGCTCCTGGTTGATTTAGGTAGGGAGATTACAGAAGCGCGGGTGCGTTGGGCGATCGCTTCTAAGCTTTCCGTTGATTTTATCTGTTCGCCATCCTTGATAACCAGTTCGAGTAAGGCTTGTTCGCCTGTTTGGGCTGACTCGGTAGCGAGACCAAGGCGATCTGAGGCAATTTCTCCAGACTTGATTCGGCGGAAAATCTGTTTGCGGCCTGGATAGGTTTGCTTGCCACTGGATTTTTTACTCACGGATTTACCATCAATCTCAACTAGCTTGTAAACGCCATTTACGGGAATACCAGTGACTAATTTCGTGCCAATGCCATAGCCATCAATGCATGCTCCCGCCGCGTGCAGTCTGGTAATTTCAAATTCATCGAGATCGCCGCTGGCAAAAATTGATACTCCTGGCAAGAGCGATCGCACCTCCTGCGAAAGAGTCACGAGATCGCCAGAATCTAGCCGCACGCCTTTGAGATCGATTTCTCCCGATCTAATTTTTGTTGCCAAATGCCTTGCCGCTTCGATTGTGTCAAAGGTGTCGATTAGTAAAGGGCTATTGGGAAAGTAATGGTGAAACGCTGTAAAAGCCATATCCTCGCTGCCTTCTGTGGCGGTTAAAGCCATTACCAAAGCATGTGCCATCGTACCACTGGGCTTGCGTCCTAACTTGAGCGCTGCCAAAACATTTGATGTCGCATTCATGCCTGCCGCTAAAGCGGCGCGCGCTGCCCAGATCGAGGCTTGGGGACTAAATGCTCGTCTCGTGCCAAATTCTAATAGCGTGGCGCGGTCGCCTGCCACATCTCGCATTCGTGCTGCTTTAGTGGCAATTAGGGTTTGATAGTTAATTGTATTCAGTAGATAGGTTTCTACGAGCTGTGCTTGCCATAGGGGTGCTTCAACACGCAGGATCGGCTCGTTGGCAAATACGATCGTCCCTTCTGGTACTGCCCACAAATCACCTGTAAATTTGGCGTTAACGAGAGTTGACCAAAAGCGCTTGTTAACGCTGGCAAATATCCCTGTTGCTTGTAATGCTTCGATTTGATCTTGACGGAAGTGCAATTTCTGCAGATAGTCGATCGCCTGGGCTAAACCCATTGCCACTAGATAGCTCATTCCTTCGGGGAGGCGACGCACAAACAGCTCAAAGCTGGCACGAGTATTCTCTAAGCCCTCACCAACGTAGCAGGCAGTCATGGTGAGTTGGTAAAGATCGGTGAGCAGACCATAATCTGAAGTAGATAGACTAAGCTCTGCATCCTCGGTTCTTTTTGGGATGCGTTCCGCCGCATTCTTGGCAATTGGCGACAAATCTGAGGTTTTCATAGATCGAAACGTGAATATCAGAATCGACCTTTTAATTATAGTGAATTTAACCTAAATTGTCTACTATAGACAGCGCCTAGATCGTATTGACAGATTTTAATTGGGGGTGTGGGGGCATTGCCCCTCCACACCGTCCTAACCTAATTGGCGATCGCTATGGAAATAATAAAAAGGGTAGACCTATGTGCCTGCCCCTCCAGTCTATCAATACAACAACAGATTTACTTATGGTGTATCTCACTAAATTATGGTTGCTTTCACGAAATACCTAGTTGTAGATTCTGTAGATTTTGCGCAATATAGGCGATCGCCGAGTGGGTAATTGGCAGGCTATCGATCGCCATACCAATGCACAGCAGCATTAAGTAAAGAATGGAATATTTAAATACAGAACGCGCTACGGTGCGATCGCTGGGTGTCTTATCCAATTGCCAAGCTTTATAGATAAATGTAGCGCCTAGATAGATGGCGAAAGCTGCATAGATGCCACCCATCACATGCAAAGGAAAAACCAGCAGTAAAGAGATTGGCAGTAGCAAAATGCTATACAGCAAAATCTGCTTGGTTGTGGGCGCATCACCGACTACAACTGGAAGCATTGGTATGCCAACCTTGGCATATTCATCGCGAATCATCAGCGCTAATGCCCAGAAATGTGGCGGAGTCCAGAAGAAAATAATTGCGAATAGCGCCCAGGCTCCCCAACTCAAATCGCCTGTCACCGCTGCCCAACCTACTAAAGGAGGAATTGCGCCCGCTGCACCACCAATCACAATATTCTGTGTGCTGGAGCGCTTGAGCCAACAGGTGTATACGCCTATGTAGGTAGCAATCCCAGACATCGCCAAGACTGCGGCTAGTAAATTTGCAAATGTATAGAAAAGGGTAAAAGAGACTACTGCTAGGGCGATCGCAAATAACAGCGCATCCCTAGGACTAATCCGTCCTGAAGGAATGGGACGGAAGCGTGTGCGCTCCATCAGGTAATCGATATCGCGATCGTAGAGACAGTTAATTGCATTTGCAGACCCAGAGGCTAAAGCTCCACCAACTACGGTCACAATCATCAAAATCGGATCGACCTTACCTTCGGCAGCGATCCACATCGCTCCAACGGTAGTGATCAGCAGTAACACAATAATGCGAGGTTTGGTTAGTTGGTAATAGCTCAACAAAACCTCGCCAAGATTGCGATTCAGTCTAGGAGCATCAACACTAATAATTTCTTGCATTTGTTTGGTTGTATGTTTTTAACTACAGCTAGACCCTAGCTATTCAAATAGATTCCAGGCGATCGCGCCACGCTAAGACCGTAAAAGCAACTAAAGTACCCAAAAGTGCTGCTCCCACAGCCTGATGCAAAATGGTGATTGGCTCAATTTGCAGATGTAGTGAGTAAGTTGATACCCCAATCGCTACTTGCATAGCTAGAAGCAAACCTGTGGTATAGGCAAGTTGACGCAGCAATGGTTGCAATGCAGCTGTGCGCCAAGTCAAAAAAACAATTGCCAAAATTGACAAACTAGCAGGAACTACGCCTGCGATGTGCGAATTCACGACAACGCATGGTTGAGATAGTTCAGACCCAGCCAAACATTGATGTACCGCCCACCGCGAAGAAACCAAGGCTCCGAGAATACTCTGGAAATAAACAAACCCAACAGCGACTCCCCCAAACCAGGGCAGCCTTCCTACAGTGTTAAAGGCTCTGTAAGGAATCAAGTTTATACAGATGCCGATCAAAGTACAGAAAAATAGCAAGCCCGTCCCCAAATGGGCAGTCACTATATCAAACCGCAATTGTTCAGTCACAGTTAGACCGCCTAATATGCCCTGAACTAATACTAAGCAAAATGCCCCCACAGATGCCCAAGGTAACCATCTTGGTAGCAAACTGCGATACCACCAGGTCATGACTACAAAAGCCGCAGTCAATAATCCAACGCTAGAAGCAACCACCCGATGAAACCACTCTAGAAATACTTGCAGATTCATCTGGTCGGAGGGCACAATTTCTCCATAGCAAAGCGGCCAATCAGGACAAGACAACCCAGCATTCATCACCCGTGTAGCACTGCCGAGAGCCATCAGGAAAAAAGTAGCGATCGCCAGTGTAAACGCAATGCGACGAACTAAAACTAGAGGTTCAGACGTAGATTTAAAAAAGAATGAATCAGACATGCCGTACTTTTTATGAACTTCTAAATACCCTATTCAATTGTAAGTACTTAATTTATTGTGAGTATTTACCTAAGGCATATATTAAGAGAAATACACAAATCTCGCTGAGTCTTTAACAATTTCTTTGATTTGCTCAATACGCTGCTTCAAAAGCACTAATTTGGCGGAACTCTGTCTCGCATCCTATTCTCTTGTCTGGATCCTCTACGTTGCTTCACCAACTCTGCCAACTGAGTCCGCTGCTGGGGAGTCAAGACCTCTCGCATAGCCAGCATCTGCTCAAATTGCAATTTTGATGCTTGTATTCTTAAGGATTGCAATTCATTAAACTTAGCTCTTACCTGGTCGCTAGGAGAAGTTCCAGCCATCAAGCTTTGCATCTCTTGCTGCAACTGACGAATCCTTTGTCTGCCAGACTTGATTTCAGAACTATTTCTTTCCCGAATTACCTTAATCTGTTGCAATTGCTGGGTACTCAGGTTTAGTTGCTGTAGTACTTTACCTGGAGCTTCACCAAGATCTTGAGCCAGTGACGGCTGGGTAAAAGTTAAAGTTACTGGCATTGAGATCGCCAAGGCTAATGCCAGGGCTGCGGAAATATAGCGACTAAATTGGCGATGTTTGCGGCTCATAAGCTCCCCCTTGAAAATTTGTATATATTTGAATTAGCGCGATCGAGATTATTCGGAAGCATCATGTAGCTCGAAGCCCAGATCGGAACTAGAGATTTGATCTGAGTCCTCATTAATTAGATCTTCACCCACTGAAGCTGACCAACTCTTGATCAAAGATGCTTCAATTTGCGCCCGATCTACTTCGCTAATCGCAGGCTGAAAGTTTCGATTAACAGACCATACAGCCAACCATCCTGCCGCGATCGCACCTGATGCGAAAATTAGACGCTTGCGCCAACCCTGTTGCTGCGGCTTTAACCCATATATTGGTTGGCGGCCAATCTCAGCCATGATGCTCTGCTCCAGATTAGTCGCAGGAGTTGGAGCGATCGGTTTGTTTTGCTTGAGAAAAGCAACTAAACGCCGATCTTCATTATCAAAATCATTCAAATTAGAGCTACTCATACTTCAATACCTTGCAATTCTAGAAATTGCCTTAACGCCGCGCGAGCGTGAAATAGACGAGACTTAACCGTGCCTATGGGGACGTCTAGCACCTCTGCCACTTCCTTCTGCGGCAGTTCCTCTAAATCGTGCAATAACACAACAGTGCGATGATCCTCACTTAGCTGCTCCAAACCTCTCTGCACCAGATCTTGGTAGTGCAAGCTAGTAAGGCTCTGACTAGAAATACCGTCAGAAGCCTTGTCTGGAATATTTTGCAGTTGAGCCTCATCTGTAGATACAGTTCGCGATCGCGCTTTAGCAAAAGACTTACGCCGATCGCAAGCCACATTCCAGGTAATGCGATAAAGCCAGGTGGAAAACTGGGCTGTTTGCCTAAATTTGCTTAGACCTTTCCATGCACGTAAGAATACTTCCTGTACCAGATCGTCCAATAACTCGACACCACAGAGCTGGTATAGAGTCGATCTCACCTTAGTTTGGTGACGTTGGTAGAGTCTAGCAAAGCTCTGGGTATTACCCCGTAAGCAAAGATCCACCAAGTGTCGATCTGATAACTCACTGCTGCTTTCTCCTCTAGCCGTCATCATGATATGCAGATTCATTCTTTGGTCACATGTGATCGAGTGAACGTAACCTCATGTTAAATAAGACTGAGGCACTTTTGTCTAGGTTCAATTCTGTCCACATTAATTTATGCCATCAATCGTTAGTTCGGTGCTTTGTCCGCTGATTAAGCTGTGGTTGCGATCGCAGGTCGAAGCCGTCGAAGCTCTCGAAGTTAAAATTCAAGGAGCCAACCGCCAGATCCTCCAAGGGCAAGTACCGCAAGCCGAAGTTAGCGGCCTAGGGATCGTTTATCAAGGTTTAAGCCTCAGCAAAGTCAACTTAGTAGCAGAGGGTATAAACTTAAATATTTCGCAAATCCTGCAAGGCCAATCTTTAAAATTGCTAGAACCAATTAAAGTACAATTGGACTTAATCTTAGACTCTCAGGATCTCAAGAAATGTCTCAGCTCGACACTTGTAACAGAAGCATTAGGTTGCGAGCTACCCCAACCATCGTCCGACCCAGACATAAAATCACTGCTAGAAAATTTGCTACTCAAGCTAGGCGATCAGTTTGCTTTGCATCTCCTTACGGTTAAGGATGGGAAATGCTCCTGTAAAGGTGTATTTACAATTGCAGCCACAGAGTGACATCCTCCCCCACTGACCTGAGTACAGGTACAGTGGGTGCATCCTAAGAATCACTTCTTAGATTTTCTGGTTATGCCCTTACGGGATTTCGCCTCTGACCTAGATTGAGTTAGCTCAATCCCCGGCAGACCGACTGCACAGACGCTTTCCATTCCCGTGTGTCCCACGGTACTAATTAGGGCTATGCCCCTATTTCTGATCGCCTGACCACTAGCCACATCTCTGTCCGTCGTGTATCCACATTCAGGACAATAATGCACTCTAGTTTTCAAGTCTTTCTTGACAGTCGCACCACACTCAGGACATTCCTGGGATGTGCCTCGACTATTAACTTCACCGAAGAATTTACCCAGCTTCCAGCACACATATTTAGTAATGCTGCGAAACTGTCCAAACCCACCATCAAGCATGTGTTTTCCTAGAAAACCCTTTGCCATGATCGTAAAATCCAGATCTTCCATGAAGATCATGTCGGCTCCCTCACAGAGAGCATGAGCTTGTTTAAAGTGAAAATCTTTGCGAGTATTGTCTATTTTGTGGTGCATTCTCGACACCTTGATGCGTTGTTTCTCGTAATTCTTAGACCGTTTTTGTTTCCTACTAAGTCTGCGTTGCAGCGATTTCAGCTTGCTTTGCATCTTCCTAAAAAACTTAGGCGGTTTTACGAGAGCACCATCACTGGTTGCCAGAAACTTTTCTAAGCCCACATCAATACCAATGGGATGACCATGTGGCATTGGCTCTGGTACGCTCACATCGCACTGAATGTTGATACTAGCGTACCAAATATCAGCTTTCTTGAGGAGGCGTATTTGTTTGATTACAAATCCCTCTGGAATCGGGCGATGCAAATTGATTGGAATCAAGCCAATTTTAGGCAGCAATATATCATTCCCAATTAAAGGTACGATTTTAAACTGTGGGAACAACAGCGATTTGATCTGCCCATACTTCTTAAATCTTGGAAACCCAAACCCTATGCGCTGAAAGTTATCCCATGCTCGATGAAGTTGCTTAATCGCTTGTTGCAATACCTGTGCGGGGACTTCACCTAATCTAGGGAAGACCTTTTTAGCTTTGGGTAAAGCGTTATGCTGCCTTGCTTCGCTGGGAAATGGTGCATCGGCAGGAATGATATATTCTTGCGCTAAAGAGCATCTGTCAACCAAACATTTACGACTATTGCACCAATCCTTAATCTCTCGCAAAGCATAGTTATATGCAATACGACAGGTTTCCATCCACTCAGATAGAATTTCCTGCTGGGCGGTATCGGGATAGATGCGATAGCGGTAGTTCATCGTCAACATACTAAGATTGTAGCACATCTACTGCGACTTCGCTAAACAGTAGATGCAATATTAATGGGTTCGATGCCCATTAATATTGCGCGGAGAGTTCATGTATCCCGCCGCCAAATGGAGTACCATTATGGCGGGGGCTTTATAGCTCCCCGAACCCCTCGTTAGGTAAATCCATAAAACCCATGATTGATTGCATCAAGTGCGGTTTTGAAAATCCCGATCTCCACAAGTTTTGCCAAAACTGCGGTTTCAACCTTGTGAGTACAGTTGCCAGTCGTGAAAATAATCCTAGTATCAGCACGACAATTCAACTAAGTCCGACCGCACAATTGCAAAGCGAAAGCTGGCGAGAGCCAACTGCGGATGAGATTAATGAAAGTAATGCGATCTCTGAAATAGATGTAGATGCCAATAGTGAACAGAGCCACTCCAAAGATGCGATAGTTGAGAATATTGAGACTAATAGTGAGCTTGATATTGAAACGGATTTGGATAATACTGCCAATCAAAATGAGAATCTTGAAATAGATTTAGATAATACTGCTAATCAGAATGAAAGTGAGGGTCTTGAACTGGGAGAGTTAGCTGTTAATACTTTAACAGCTGATATTGCCATAGCTAATGATTTAGAAAATGAGATCGATGACCTTCGCGGCGATACGCATCCCGTAGGGAATCGCCTAAGTCTGGGCAATCCAAATACAAGCGCTCTTGGCACGCAAACGACCAACGCGCCTGAACTCCCAGTTATAGCAAAATCTGAAGCGCGTCCGACAAAAAAACGGCTTCTCAGCATGAGACATGCGGGATTAACAGATGTCGGTAAACAGAGAGATCATAATGAGGATAACTTTGCGGTCTGCAATCAGATGACTACCCATGAAACCCCCGATCGCGGCGCATCGATCACATCAAGAGGATTATTTGTACTATGTGATGGCATGGGGGGACATGCTGGTGGCGAAGTTGCAAGCACGATGGCGATTGAGAAGATTGTGGAGCAATTTCGTCCCTTTTGGGTAGATAGACTGCCTGGAAGCAAGAAGCTGAGAGAGATTATTCTCACAGCTAATCAGTCAATTTTTGAACTAAATGAGACTGAGCTGCGTCGCGATGTGGGACGTATGGGAACAACTCTTGTGCTCCTGTCAATCTATAACTCTGAGGTCGCGATCGCTCACGTTGGAGACAGTCGTATCTACCAAATTACGGCATCGGGTCTCAAGCAAATTACCCGCGATCATGAAGTTGCCAATCGCCTGATCGACCAAGGGGTTGAAACTGCTAAGGCTCTCTCGCGCCATGATGCGCATCAGCTCACCCAAGCGCTTGGACCATATGATAATCATCAAATTGAGCCAGCGATCGCCTTCTCTCATATCCTTGAGCCCACTTTGTTTTTACTGTGTTCAGATGGACTGTGTGACAACGATTTAGTCGAACAGAACTGGGAAACTTATCTTTTACCACTTTTAGCTGCCGATGCCGATCTCGGATCTGGAGTCCAAAAGCTGATTGATTTAGCTAACACAATCAATGGCCATGACAATATCACCGCCATTCTAGTTAATTGTCAGGTTAAATCAGTGTAAAACTAGAGACTCGATCTCCCGTAGCCCCCCTTAAAAAGAAAGGAATACGAAAGCCCCCTTTTTAAGAGGGGTGGGGGATCAGCTGCGTAAGTACTGACCTAGAATTTAGTTGCGGGCGTTGCTGATTAAGAGGATGAATCAAACAGGGACAGGTACAGTCCAAAACCTAAGATAGTGAATTAACAATCGAATTGAGTGTTTCAGCATTTCCTCGGACTTGGAATAGCAAAGTGTTTTACGATGCAGTCTGGCTAG